>CAMCTC010000033.1 GCA_945878355.1 Bordetella parapertussis
CATATCGTGACAATGGTTGAACAATGGATGCGCCGACTGCTGCCCGCGGCGGCATTGGCGCTGTGCTGGCCTGGCCCTGCAGCGTTGGCGGCCGATCCGAAGCCGCTGCGCCTGATCGCACCGGCTGCGCCGGGTGGCATCCTCGACCTGACCAGCCGCTTGATCGCCAAGGGTTTGCAGGACGTCACGCACCAGACGGTGGTCGTCGAGAACGTCAGCGGCGCCGGCGGCACGCTGGGCATCATGGCCATGCTCAAGGCCGACCCCGACGGCAACACGCTGGTGATGGGCAGCCTCGGTCCGAACGCGGCCAACTACACGCTGCAGGACAAGCTGCCTTACAAGCCCGAAGACCTGTCGCCGGTCATCCATGTGTTGTCGATGCCCAATGTGCTGGTGGCCGCGCCCAAGCTCGGCGTCAAGACGCTGGCCGAGCTCAAAGCGCTGTCCAAGGCCAGGCCGGCTGGCTTGTCGATGGCGGTGTCGACGAGCGGATCTTCCGGCCACCTGACTGGCGCGCTGATCAAGCTGCGTGCGGGCGTCAGCGCGGTCGACATCGTCTACCGGGGTTCTGCGCCGGCCTTGATCGACTTGGTTGGCGGGCAGGTTGATTTCATGGTCGACAACATGATCACCTCGCTGCCGATGGTTCGCGCCGGCAAGCTGGTGGCGCTGGCCGTGACGTCTCGCGACCGCGTGCCGGAGATGCCCGACGTGCCGACCATCGTCGAGTCGGGCTATGCCGACATCGACGTCACGGTCTGGCTCGGCCTGTTCGTCTCAGCCAAGGTGCCGCAGGACCGCGTTCGCCAGCTCAATGCGGACCTGCAGAAAGTGCTCGCTATGCCGGAGATTCGGCAGCGCATCGCCGAGCAAGGTGGGCTGGGCGTTGGCGGCAGCCCTGAGGCTTTCAAGCGGTTCGTCGCGACCGAGAAAGACCGTTGGGAGCAGGTCATCAAGTCCAGCGGCATCAAGGTGGAGTGACCCGGTCGCACCCGTGTTTACACGCTCACCCATCGCCCACTGGCCAGATTAATATCGCTGCCAGTCGGTCGCGTGCAGCCATCGCGGCCGTCTCGGACGAGGAATAATCCATGAGCGCCAGCATGCCTATCCGCGGATCGAACCTATACACCGCCGAGCACGAGGGCTTTCGCGACACCGTCAAGCGCTTCCTCGAACGCGAGGTGCTGCCCGACCACGCGCAGTGGGAGCAGCAAGGCCTGGTGCCGCGCGAGATCTGGCGCAGTGCCGGCCAGGCCGGACTGCTGCTGCCGATGGCACCGGTTGACTATGGCGGCAGCGGCGGCGATTTTCTGTTCACAGCGATCGTCGTCGAGGAGATCGCACGCGTGATGGCGACCGGTGTCGCAGGCTTCACGACGCATTCGGACATCGTCGCGCCTTACCTGGTCGAGTTTGGCACCGAAGCGCAGAAGCAGCGCTGGTTGCCCGGCATGGCCAGCGGCGACATCGTCGCATCGATTGCGATGACCGAACCCTGGGCCGGCAGCGACCTGAAAGCGATCCGAACGACGGCCACGCGGGCCAGTGGCGGCTACCGGCTCAAGGGCCAGAAGACCTTCATCACCAACGGCTGGCATGCCGACCGCGTGCTGGTCGTTGCCAAGACCGAGCCTGCGGCCGGCGCCAAGGGCATGAGCCTGCTCTGGGTCGACACCCGCAGCACAGGTTTCAGCCGAGGCAAGCTGCTCGACAAGATAGGCCAACGCGCCCAGGACACCGCCGAACTCTTCTTCGATGACGTGCTGGTGCCTGACGACTGCCTGATCGGCGAAGAGAACAAGGCTTTCGGCTACCTGATGCACGGTCTGGTCCAAGAGCGGCTGATGATCGCGCTGCGCTGCGCGACTTCGCTCGAGGCGTCACTGGACTGGACCATCGCCTATACCAAGGAGCGACAGGCTTTCGGCAAGCCTTTGATACAGAACCAGCAGACGCGCTTCAGGCTGGCCGAGATCAAGACCTTGGCCTTCGCCACCCGCGCTTTGGTCGACCGCTGCGTCGCCGACCACCTGGACGGCCAACTCGGCCCGGATGGCGCAGCGATGGCCAAGCTGTGGGCATCGGACGCCACGCGCGCGATCGACGACTTGCTGCAGATGTTTGGCGGTTATGGCTACATGCGCGAGTACCCTATCGCCCGCATGCTGACCGACATTCGGGGCAACCGCATCTATGGCGGCTCGTCGGAGGTCATGAAAGAAATCATCGGCCGTACGCTGTGACCGATATCCGTCTGCGAGCGCCTGGTGTGAGATGGGCGCATGCAAGCAAGCCGGTTTGCGGGTTTGCAGCCTTCGCGCCGCAGGCCTTTTCCTCACCACATGATTGGCATTGGGAGATTCCATGAAACCTAGACCTGACTCGGCGTCCCGCCGTCAAATTCTCACCGCTGCTGGTTCGGCCGCTTTGGGCGCAGCGCTGCCCGGCTTGGCGCTTGCCCAGTCCGACTGGCCGAACCGGCCGATCCGCTTTTTCGTGCCCTTCCCGGCCGGCGGCGGCGCCGACCTGGGTGCGCGTGTGATCGCCGCGCACATGGGCAATGCTTTCGGCAAACCGGTGCTGGTGGAGAACCGGGCCGGCGCCGATGGCGTGCTCGCAGCGCAGGAGGTGCTCAAGGCGGCCCCCGACGGTCACACGCTGTACTTCGGTACCGCGACCTCGATGTCTTATGTGCCCTCGCTGAAGAAGGTCCCGCCCTACGATCCGGTCGCCGATTTCACGCCGATCTCCAACCTCTGCATCTTCACCTTCTACCTGGCGGTGGCGCCCAGCCTGCCGGTCAACACCTTGGCCGAGCTGGTCGCTTACGCAAAGGCCAACCCCGGCAAGCTGAGCTACGCCACCGGCAACAGCACCGGCATTGTGGCGATGGCCTCGCTGATCGAGGCCAACAAGCTCGACATGGTCCGCGTGCCCTACAAAGGCGAGGCGCCGGCGGTCATCGACCTTGTCGGCGGAAGGGTACCGTTGATGTTCGTCACGCCTGCGGTGCTGCCACAGTTGCTCAAGGAGAAGTTCCGCCTGATCGCCGTGCTCTTGCCAGAGCGCACCCGGGCCTTTCCCAATGTGCCGACGATGGCCGAGGCGGGTCAACCGCTGGTCAACATCCGGCCCTGGGGCGGTTTGCTGGGACCGGCCAAGATGCCCAAGGAATTGGTTGATCGGATCTCGAAAGACTTCAACGTGATCATGCGCAGGCCCGATGTGGTCGAGCAGTACGACAAGCTCGGGCTGCTGCCCACGCCGTCGACGCCCGAGGTCATGGGGGCGCAGGTGAAAGAGCAGTTGGGGATCTGGACGCGCACGATGCGCACCGCAGGCATCGAGCTGGAGTGACGCCGACGCGCCGGGTGCGCGTCGAGCCGCCATCTTGGCGTCGCGCACCCGCTCTTTCGTCAGACCGGGAACCCGGTCTGCATTGTTGCGGCGAAGACAGCTGGTGAGCGCCCCAAGACCGGCCGAAGCCGGCCGCCCCTCGTGGGGATCAAGCCGCAAAGCCACATTTGCTTGAGAGGTCGGCGCCGATGCCGGCCGGTTCGTGCCCGAAGAAGGCCTGCGATCAGGGCAGCCCGCAGGGCTGCGCGAGCCGCGCCGTCTATGCTGGCGGCCCTGCAAGCGGCGCAGCTCGGCTGCGGCGCAGCCTGCCGACCTGATTCATTGGAGCAAGACCATGACCCTCCCACACAAGCCCAGCCCCGCGACCGAACCGCGCCTGACCTCGCTGTCTCATGGCGGTGGTTGTGGCTGCAAGATCGCCCCCGGCGTGTTGTCCGAGATCCTCAAGGGCACTGCCGCGATGCCGATCCCGCCCGAGCTGATGGTGGGCATCGAGACTGCCGACGACGCGGCCGTCTACCGACTCAACGACCAGCAGGCGCTGATCGCCACGACCGACTTTTTCATGCCCATCGTCGACGACCCGTTCGACTTTGGCCGGATCGCAGCGACCAACGCGATCAGCGATGTCTACGCGATGGGTGGGCGACCGATCATGGCGCTCGCGCTGGTGGGCATGCCGATCAACGTGCTGTCGACCACCACGATTGGCCGGGTGCTTGAGGGCGGCGCGTCGATGTGCAGGCTGGCGGGCATCCCGATCGCCGGCGGCCACACCATCGATTCGGTTGAAGCGATCTACGGCCTGGTGGTGATGGGCCTGGTGCACCCCGACCGCGTCAAGCGCAATGCCGACGCCCGCCCTGGCGATCTGCTGGTGCTGGGCAAGCCGGTGGGCGTGGGTGTGATGAGCGCGGCGCTCAAGCAGGGTCAGCTCGGCGATGCGGGTTACGCGCAGATGATTGCCACGACCACCGCACTCAACACGCCGGGGCCAGACCTGGCTGAACTGCCGGGCGTGCATGCGATCACCGATGTCACCGGCTTCGGCCTGGCCGGCCACGCGCTGGAGATGGCGCGTGGCGCCCGCTGCGAGTTGCAGATCGACTGGTCCGCTGTGCCCTTGCTGCCAGGCGTTCGCGCGTTGGCTGCGCGCGGCTTCATCACCGGCGCGTCGAGCCGCAACTGGGCCGGCTACGGCGCCGATGTGCAGCTCTCATCGCAACTGGACGCCGAAGACCGCGCGCTGCTGACCGACCCGCAAACCAGCGGTGGCCTGCTCGTGGCCTGCGAGCCGTCGGCGCTGGATGCGGTGCTGGCGATCTTTGGTCGCCATGGCTTCGCGCAGGCCGCAGTGGTTGGTCAGGTGCTGGCTGCCAGTGGCCAAGCTCGGCTTGTGGTCCGATAGGGTGGTTCGTCGCACGGGTCTTGCGGCAAGCGCTCAAGCGCTGCGCGGACGTGGCACGAACACTGAATAACTGCCATTGGCCTGGGCCACCAGCGCATCGCCGAGGTGGATGCGTGACAGCAGGTGGACCACGTTGCGGCCACGGTGCACCAGCTCGGTCTCGCAGCGGATCAGCCCTTCGATCACTGGCCTGAAGTAGGCGATGCGGATCTCGATCGTCGCGCAGCTCTCGCCTGGTGCCAGCGTCGGATACAGCGCGGCGCCCATGCCGGTGTCGGCCAGCGCAAAGATCACTGCGCCGTGCACCACGCGGTGCGGGTTCAGATGGTGCTCGGCAACGGTCAGCGCGCATTGGCTGCGACCGGCCGGTTGGGGCTCGAAATGCAGACCGATCAGTTCGGCGAAGGGGTGCGGTGGCATGGGCAGGCTTTCAGGGTCCTCCATGGTAGTGGGCCCATTTTGAGTGGCGCGACGGCTTCGAGACAGGAGGCTTGGCGCTGCCGAGAGGGTGCATGATGAGGGCGGACCGCTGCGCCTGGCGGGATGCGTCAGAATGAACGTTTGCGTCGGCGGCCCGTTCGGGTCATTGCCAGCGCCAGACCTATACCGGCTGCGGCTGCGGGGATGACAGATGCGACAACTTGAGTTTGGCTGGTTCCTGCCCACTGCTGGTGACACCACGGCCTACGCCGATCGCGACGCGACGGTGCCGCCTTCGATGGCGATGTTCGACCGGGTGGTCGCTGCCGCTGAAAAGGCCGGTTTCGAGTACCTTCTGGTGCCCGTCTCCTGGACCTGCTGGGATGCCTACATCTGCTCGGCGATGGTGTTGGCGCGCTCTCGGACGATCCGCATGCTGGTGGCAGCGCGCCCTGGCTACATGAACCCGGTGCTGCTGGCCCGGATGATCGCGGCGATGGACCAGTTGTCTGACGGTCGCGTCGCGGTCAACCTGATCGCCGGGCAGAGCGATGCCGAGGCGGTCCAGGACGGCATCCTGCTGCCCAAGGAAGAGCGCTACGCGCTGATGGACGAAGAGGTCAGCATCCTCAAGGCGCTGTGGACCGAGCGCGGGGCGGTCACCTTCGAGGGCCGCCACCACCAGGTCAACGGCGCGCGGATCTCGCCCAAGCCACTGCAGCGACCACATCCACGCTTCTACCTCGGCGGTGGCTCGCCTGAAGCCTGGGAGCTGTCGGCCCGTCACGCCGATGTGCACCTGTTCTGGGGCGACACGACCGAGACGATCGCCGCCAACATGCGCGACATCCGCGAACGTGCCGCGCGCCACGGCCGTGAGCACGACATCGGCTTCGGCATGCGCTTGCAGATCGTCTGCCGCGAGACCGAAGATGAAGCCTGGGAGGCGGCCCATGCGCTGGTGGCCGGTGTGACCGACTCGCAGACCACTTTTATCCGACAGCACTACGGCAGTTCGGCGGCGAACCGGCGAGTCCAGGAACTGGCGCTGACCCACGGCGAACTGATCGCGCCGCATCTGTGGACCGGCATCACGAAGGTGCGTCCGGGCGCGGGTATCGCGGTGGTGGGCAACCCGCAGCAGTGCGCGGACACGCTGCAGCAGTACATCGACCTGGGCTGCCACTCTTTCTGCTTGTCGGGCTATCTGCACGACGAAGAGGCCGAGCGCTTCGCCCGCTTGGTGCGCCCGCTGCTGGCCGAGCGAAATGGCGCGCGCATGCCGGCGCTGCCGCTGGCCTGAGGCCGAACGTTGCCGTGAAGCGCTGAGCTCGCGGCTCACCCCACCACCTTTGTAGGAAACCAAGCCATGAATCTGCTCAAACACCTGCTGCTGGCCGCCTCGCTGCTGGCGGCTTTGCCGGCATCCGCGCAGAGCGCAGCGACAAGCGCGCAGGCCGCTGCGTTCCCCAGCCGCCAGATCAAGGTGCTGGTGCCTTTCAACGCCGGCAGCGGCGCCGATTCATCGTCGCGCTTCTATGGCGAGCAACTCGGGCGGCTGTTCAACCAGCAGGTGCTGGTCGAGAACCGCCCAGGTGGTAGCGGTCTGATCGCGGTGCAGGCCACGCGACAGGCGCCGGCCGACGGCTACACCATCCTGATGGGCAGCAACTCGCCCGCGGTGGTCAATGCCATCATGATGAAGAACCTGCCTTACGACCCGTTCAAGGACCTGCGGCCGCTGTATGGCCTGGCGATCAGCCCGGTGGCTTTCGTGGTGCGGGCCGAGTCACCCCACAAGACCATGGCCGATCTGGTGGCTGCGGCGAAGAAGGACAAGCGCGCGCTGCAGTTGGGCGACTACTCGGCTGGCTACAAGCTGATCGCGGCCTGGCTGGGCACGGCCAGCGGCCTGCGCGTCGATCACATTCCCTACAAAGGTGGCGCGCAGATGCTGACCGATGTCGTCGGCGGTCAGCTCGAGGTCGGTGTGATCGACTTCACCGGCACCATCGAGCTGTTGAAGGGCGGTCGCCTGCGGGTGCTGGCGATCACTGCCGACAAGCGTGATGCCATGTTCCCCGACATCCCGACGATGAAGGAGAGCGGCTTCGCCGACTTCGAGACCTCGGTCTGGTCGGCTTTCTTCGTGCGTGGCGAGACCCCGGACGACGTGGTCGAGAAGCTGGCTGCGGCGATCCACAAGGTGATGAACTCCGAGGTTGGCAAGGCCTACCACGCCTCGCTGCCGTCGGCACCGATGATGATGGGTCCGAAGGCCTTGGGGGAATTCCAGCGCCGCGAGTACGAGCGCTTCAAGCGCGTCGCTGAGCTCGCAGGCATCAAGCCCGAGTGATGCGCGAGCGCGCACGGTGCGCGACTGTCGCCGCCTAGCGCCTGAGTGACCCGCCCGAGCGCGGCGAACCCACCGCAGGCTGCACCGACTGGCGCGCCTACTGGATAAGCGCTATTTCAAAGACGCGCTTTCTGTGTAAAGTGCTCTCAGTAATCTTTTCACTCCAAGGAAGCGCCATGCAGCTCGGCATGATCGGACTGGGTCGCATGGGCGGCAATATCGTCAGGCGCTTGATGCGCGACGGCCACAGCTGTGCGGTCTATGACAGCAACCCGGCGGCGGTGATCGCGCTGGGTGGCGAGGGGGCTGTCACCAGCCAGGACCTGGCTGACCTGGTGCGCCAGCTCAGCGCGCCGCGCGCGGTCTGGGTGATGCTGCCTTCGGGCGCGGTCACCGAGGCGGCAGTCGCCGCATTGGGCGATCTGCTGTCGCCTGGTGATGTCATCATCGACGGCGGCAACTCCAACTACAAGGACGACGTTCGCCGCGCCCAGGAGCTGGCCGCCAAGGACATCCGCTACATCGACGTTGGCACCAGCGGCGGGGTTTGGGGTCTGGAGCGAGGCTACTGCTTGATGATCGGTGGCGACCGCGACTCGGTGCAGCGCCTGGACCCAATCTTCAAGACCCTGGCGCCAGGCATCGGCGAGATCGACCGCACACCGGGCCGGGCCCAGCGCCAATCGACCGCCGAGGAGGGTTACCTCTACACCGGCCCGGCCGGGTCGGGCCACTTCGTCAAGATGGTGCACAACGGCATCGAGTACGGTCTGATGCAGGCTTACGCTGAGGGCTTGGACATCCTCAAGGGCGTTGCGCAGGACGTGATTCCCGCCGAGCGGCGCTACGACCTGGACCTGGCCGACATCACCGAGCTGTGGCGGCGTGGCAGCGTGGTCTCGTCCTGGTTGCTCGACTTGAGCGCCACCGCGCTGGCTGAAGACCCGCAGCTCAAGGGTTATTCAGGCCATGTCGAGGACTCTGGCGAGGGCCGCTGGACCATCATCGCGGCGATCGAGGAAGCGGTGCCGACCGATGTGCTGTCGGCCGCGCTCTACACGCGTTTTCGCTCACGCCAGGACCACACTTTTGCAGAAAAGCTGCTGTCGGCGATGCGCAAGCAGTTCGGTGGCCACCAAGAACCCAAGAAAGGATGACCGTGGCCAAAGCCAACGATGTCGAACACGATGCGATCCCGCACGGCCAGCAGGCGCCTGCCTGCACCGTGGTCATCTTCGGCGCCGCCGGCGACCTCACCAAGCGGCTGCTGATCCCGGCGCTGTACAACCTGGCGCGCACCGGGCTGTTGCCCGAGAAGTTCGCGCTGGTCGGGGTCGACCGACTCGAGATGACCGACGCGGCATTCCGCCAGCACCTCGACGCTGCGGTGCGCGCATTCGCCGCCGACAAGCATTACTCGCAGGTGCTCGACGAGTTGCATTGGAACGAGCTGCTGCAGCGCATCAGTTATCTGCCGGGCGATTTTGGCGACCCGCTGGCCTATGCCCGGTTGGGCGACAAGCTCGGCGAGGTCAGCGCAGCCCAGCACAACGGCGACAGCGTGTTGTTCTACCTGGCGGTGGCGGCACGGTTTTTCGGCGGCATCGTCGACCAGCTCGGCGCAGCCGGGCTCGTCACTGAAGCACCAGGCCGCTGGCGCCGGGTGGTGGTCGAGAAGCCTTTCGGTCACGACATGGCCTCGGCGCGCGCGCTCAACACCCAGCTGCGCCGCAGCTTGGCCGAGCCCCAGATCTACCGCATGGACCATTTCCTGGGCAAGGAGACGGTGCAGAACATCATGCTGATGCGCTTTGCCAACAGCATCTTCGAGCCGCTGTGGAACCGCGACCACATCGACCATGTGCAGATCACCGTGGCCGAGACCGTGGGCGTCGAGAGCCGGGCGGGCTTTTACGAGACCACGGGCGCGCTGCGCGACATGGTGCCCAACCATGTGTTCCAGTTGTTGGCGCTGACCGCGATGGAGCCTCCCGCGTCTTTCTCGGCCGACGCTATCCGCAATGAGAAGACCAAGGTGCTGAACTCGGTGCACCGGGTCGACGCGGCCAGCGACAGCGTGCGCGGCCAATACGCGGTCGGCCAGCGCGACGGGCAATTGCTGACGGGCTACCGCGAAGAAGCCGGCGTGGCGGCCGGCAGCATGACCGAGACCTATGTGGCGATGAAGCTCGGGGTCGACAACTGGCGCTGGTCCGGCGTGCCTTTCTACCTGCGAACCGGCAAGGCGATGGCCAAGCGCAGCAGCGAGATCGTGATCCAGTTCAAGCGGCCGCCGCTGTCGCTGTTCCGTGACACCGCGACCGAGGCGCTGACGCCCAACGCGCTGGTGCTCAAGCTCCAGCCCGATGAAGGCGCGGCGCTGATGTTCGGCGCCAAGATTCCCGGGCCCAGCATCTCGATCGGCCAGGTGCACATGGACTTCCACTACAAGGATTACTTCCAGAACGCACCGAGCACCGGCTACGAGACGCTGATCTACGACTGCATGATCGGCGACGCGACCTTGTTCCAGCGTTCGGACAGCGTGATCGCGGGCTGGAAGATCGTCCAGCCCTTGCTCGACCACTGGGCCGAGGGCGCAGCCGATGGCGAGCCGGCCGCGCTGGCGAACTACGCGGCCGGTTCCGAAGGCCCGGCCGCTGCAGACGCTTTGCTGCAGGACAGTGGACGGTCCTGGAGGCGCTTGGTCTGAGTGAACAGCGCGACCTCAAGGCATTGAAATGCCGAATGCAACGACTCGACAGGAGACATGATGGCGTGGAATTTCGGGGATATCTTGGACACGGTCGGCGCGCATGTCCCACCGCAGGCGCCGGCTTTCATTCACGGCCAGCGCGTCATCTCCTGGGGTGACGCAAACCAGATGACCAACAAGCTGGCCCGGGCGCTGATCGCGCGTGGCTCGAAGCCTGGCGACAAGATTGCGATCTACATGCGCAACCGGCCGGAGTACCTGCTCGCGCTGGCGGCGGGTTGGAAGGCGCGGCTGACCCATGTGAACGTCAACTACCGCTACACGCCTGAGGAGGTCTGGTACATCTTTGACAATTCCGATGCGCAGACGGTGGTCTACGCGTCGGAATTCCGCGATGCAGTGGCCGAGATCCGGCCTCGCCTGCCCATGGTGAAGACCTGGATCGAGGTCGGTGCTGCGGGCGCCATCGCACCGTTTGCCGAGTCCTTCGACGATCTGGCCCAACAAGGCAAGGGTGATCCGCTTGGCATCGAGCGTTCGGGTGACGATCAGTTCTTCATCTACACCGGGGGCACCACCGGCATGCCCAAGGGCGTGATGTGGGCCCACGACGACCTTCGCGAGATCATGCTGCAGGGGCCCAGGCTGCTCGGCCCGGTGCCCGAGACGCTGGAAGAACTGGCCGTATTCACGCGGCAGACAGGGCCTGGCGGCTGCATCCTGCCGGCGCCGCCGCTGATGCATGGCACCGGCTTGTTGACATCGATGGGCACGATGATGGCCGGCGGTTGCGTCGTCACGCTCGAGGGACAGACCTTCGATCCGGTGGAGATGTTGAAAGCCACCCACCAGCACAGACCGCAGACGCTCGTGATCGTCGGCGACGCTTTCGGCAAACCGCTGCTCAACGCGCTCAATGCCGCACCCGGCGTCTACGACTTGTCGAGCGTCGCGGTCATCATTTCATCGGGCGTGATGTGGAGCCTGGAGGTCAAGGCTGGCCTGCTTGCGCACATGCCCAATGCCGTCCTCAACGATGGATTTTCTTCGTCCGAAGCCCTGGGCATGGGCGTGTCGTTGATGACCAAGGACGCGCAAGTCCAGACCGCCAAGTTCGTGCTGGGCAACCGCTGCAAGGTGTTTGACGAAATGGACCAGCCGGTCGTGCCGGGTTCGGGCTTGTCGGGCATGGTCGCCATCGCGCCGCCCAATCCGATCGGCTACTACAAGGATGAAGAGAAATCGGCGCGTACCTTCCGGGTTATCGGCGGGGTGCGCTATTCGATTCCTGGCGATTGGTGTGTGGTCGAGACCGACGGCAGCCTGACCTTGCTCGGCCGCGGCAGCGCCTGCATCAACACCGCCGGCGAGAAGGTCTTTCCGGAAGAGGTCGAGGAAGCGCTCAAGACCCATCCCTGCGTCGAAGACGCGCTGGTCATTGGCCTGGCCGACGACAAGTGGGGCCAGTCCGTCACCGGGGTGGTTCGGCTGGTCGACGGTGCGGCGCTGGCCGAAGACGAGTTGCGTGCCCATGTTCGCAAGGCGCTGGCCGGTTACAAGACCCCGAAGCGCGTGTTCGCCACCACCGAAGTCTTGCGCGCCAGCAACGGCAAGGCCGATTACCCGACCGCCAGGAGGATCGCCCAGGATGCCGCAGCAGCTTGAGTCAGTGGCGCCCGTCGGGCGGATCAAGCCGGCAATGACTTGGACGGCCAGGCCTGCGCGTTCGATCCGTCAATGCGCTGGGGCCATGCCGGCGCGCACCCAAACCGACGCCCCGAGCGTCTCCATCGGCCCTGGATGATCGACAGCAAAAACCCTGTGTACCGCCCGCTGATGGGTGTCTTGTTCATGTGCATGGCTTGCACATTCTTTCCGGTGATGAACGGTCTGGCCAAATTGATGAGCCAGCGCTACTCGTCGGAGCAGGTGGTATGGGCTCGAACGTTCAGCCATCTGATCCTGGTGCTGTTGGTGCTGCTGCCGCGCTACGGGTCGGACATCGTCAAGACCCAGCGCCCTGGCTTGCAGATCCTGCGCTCGTGCATGCTGCTGGCGTCGACGATGCTTTACTTCACCGCGATCAAATACGTCTCGATTGCCCAGGCGTCGTCGATCTCTTTCCTCGCGCCGCTGCTGGTGATGGTGCTGGCTGGACCGATGCTGAATGAAAAAGTCACACCGGCGCGTGCCATGGGGGTGGTGGTCGGCTTCATCGGCGTGCTGGTGATCGTTCGACCTGGGTCCGCAGTGTTCCAACCGGCATCGCTGCTGATCGTCGTCAGCTCATTGTGTTACGCGATTTACCAGTTGCTGACCCGGCAGGTTGCCGGCACGGATCGCCCGGAAACATCGGTGGTTTACTCAGCCTTGGTCGGCTCCGTGCTGATGAGCTTGGTCGTGCCTTTTTCGTGGACCACGCCGACCGGGCTGGTCGACTGTCTGCTGCTGGCCAGCCTGGGCGCGCTCGGCGCTTCGGGACATTACTGCCTGGCGCGTGCGATGACTTACGCCCCAGCGAACTTCGTGTCGCCATTCAATTACTGGCAGATGGTCGGATCGGTGGTCGTGGGCTACCTGATGTTTGCCGAAATTCCGGATCTCTTCACCTGGCTGGGCACTGCGCTGATCATCGCCGCTGGTTTGTACGTGGGCCTGAAGTCCAGCAAGTAGCCCGCGAGCCGGCCAAGCGGGGCACCATCGGCCCGCGAAGTCCTGGCCGCTAGGGCATTCCCGCGGGGCATCGACGCCTTGAACCCCCTAAAGTCCGTAGCCTCGCGCGGCGCGAGCCAAGTGCTCTACCGTTTCGAGACCTGCGCCCCGTACGCCAATGTTGACGCCAACCCAAGACTGCCCATGACCTCTTCCACAGCTGCCTTGTTCCAGCCCTTTGCCAGAGCTTCACTTCAACTGGCCAACCGCTTGGTGATGGCGCCGATGACGCGATCGTTTGCGCCCGAAGGCGTGCTTGGCGCCGAGGCCGCGGCCTATTACGCGCGCCGAGCCGCGCAAGACTGCGGGCTGATCATCACCGAGGCCACGCTGATCGACCGGCCTTCGGCCGGCAACGACCCGGCGGTGCCGCACTTCTACGGCACCGAGGCGCTCGCGCGCTGGGCCGAGGTGGTCCGGGCCGTGAAGGCGGTCGGCGGACGGATCTGGCCCCAGCTCTGGCATGTCGGCGCACTGCGCAGCGCAAGCTCGCCCTGGCGTCCGCCAACACCGCTGGAGAGCCCGTCTGGCCTGAGCAAACCAGGGCGCGAATCGGGGGTGGCGATGACCGAGTCGGCAGTGACGCAAACCATCGAAGCCTTCGCTGCCGCTGGCGCGCAGGCGATGCGCCTGGGTTTCGACGGCGTCGAACTGCACGGTGCGCACGGCTACCTGATCGACCAGTTCTTTTGGGCCGGCAGCAACCAGCGCAGCGACCGCTGGGGCGGCGCGACGCTGGTTGAGCGCAGCCGTTTTGCGGTCGAGGCGGTCGCTGCGGTGCGGCGCGCCACCGCGCCGGATTTCCCGATTGCGATCCGGCTGTCGCAGTGGAAGCAGCAGGATTTTCAAGCCCGCCTGGCGCTGTCACCGGCCGAGATGGAGGACTGGTTGCGGCCACTGGTCGACGCCGGCGTGGACGTGTTGCATTGCTCGCAGCGGCGGTTTTGGGAGCCCGAGTTCGAGGGCAGCGACCTCAACTTCGCCGGCTGGGCCAAGAAGCTGACCGGCCTGCCCACCATCACCGTGGGCTCGGTTGGCTTGACCGGAGAATTCATCGCGGCCTACGGTGGCGAGGTCTCGCAACCGGCGTCGCTTGATGAGCTGATGCGCAGGCTCGACCGTGGCGACTTCGACCTGGTGGCTGTGGGTCGTGCGCTGTTGGCTGACCCGGCCTGGTGCCGCAAGGTGCGCGACGGCCGCTTCGACGAACTGAGCGCTTTCGACCGCGCTTCGCTGGCCACGCTCTACTGACCTACCCGGCCTTGCGGCCGCCGCTTGATCTCACTCAAGGCCGGCGGCGCGTCCAGAGCACCTGATACGGGCATAGGCCTGTGCAGGCCCGATCTGGAGCCGCTGTGGTCAGTCAAGAACATCAGGATCTGCCCCGACCCGCCGAGCGACCGGTCGACGCATCGGCTGGCAAGCCTGGTGCGACGCCTTTCCGCATCCTGGCCTTGTCCGGCGGCGGCTTTTTGGGCCTGTACACCGCGGCGCTGCTGGCGGCGCTTGAGACCAGGTCGGGCGAGCCGATCGGCCGGCGCTTCGATCTGATTGCGGGCACTTCGGTGGGCGCCATCCTGGCCGCCGCGGTCGCGCTCGAAGTGCCGTTGCGCGAGATTGTCGAGTTGTTTCAGCAGCATGGCGCCGAGGTCTTCTCGCCGCGGGCGATGCCCAGTGGTGCGCTGGGGCGCTTGCTGGACCTGACGCGGTCGGTGTTGGGTCCGAAGTACAGCGGCCAGGTGCTGCGCGAGGCCTTGACCGCACGCCTGGGCCAGCGCACGCTGGCCGAGGTGCGCCACCCGGTGCTGCTGCCAGCGGTCAACATCAGCCGCAGCCAGACCAAGGTGTTCAAGAGTCCGCATGTGGCGGCGTCCAAGGGTGACGAAGCGACGCTGATCGTCGATGCGGCTATGGCCAGCTGCGCTGCGCCAGCCTATTTTCCGGCGGTGCGCATAGACGCCGATCTCTACGCTGACGGCGGACTGTTTGCGGTCGCGCCGGACCAGGTGGCGCTGCACGAGGCCCAGCATTTCATGGCCATCGACGAGGCCAGAGTGCGCATGCTGTCGATAGGCACCGCCACCGCAGGCTACCAGCCGAGCCAGGCACCGGCCGAGGACGCTGGCGCGGTGGGTTGGTTGTCCGACGGCCGATTGATCATGACGATGGTGTCGGTGCAGCAGCAACATGTGCAGGCGATGATGGAAGACCGCTTGGGCGATCGCTACCTGCGACTCGATGCGCGTTGGCCAGCGAAGGCCGGGCTGGGCATCGACGTGGCCACGCCCGAGGCTGCGCAACTGCTGGTGGCGATGGCCGAGCAGACGCTGCGCGAGACTGATAGTGCGCTGCTGCGCGGCTTCGTCTGAGCGCCCCGACGCCGTCCGCCCCCATGGGGGGTCCAGCAAAGTGGCCGGCCACATTGACTTGAGAGCATCCCAGGCCCCTGTCGGCGCCCGGCGTTCGCGGAGAAACGACCGAACTTGGGTCATTCCACAATGCGGAACGTTTTGTTTCTCATGAGCGCGCTCAAGCCCTGAGCCGACGCAAGCAATGTTGGTTGCGGCGCTTGCGCTGGCGCTGGGGCAATGCCGATATTGATGTTGCTCAACTCGCGCTGAGGGCTAGCTTTTACTGTCAGGCATCGCTTCTGGAGTTCTGTCTTGACTGCTTTCAAATCCATCCTGGTTCATCTGGACTCTTCGCCTCGCTGCACCGCGCGGCTGCGGCTGGCGCACCAGCTCGCCGAACTGCATGACGCTGCGGTGACCGCTTTGTACGCGGCCACGCCAGCCGATCTGCAGTTTCCCTTCGGCTTCGGTCCGGGTATGGAGGCCGCGTCGGTGCTGCGCGACCTGGAAGCCACCCGGCGCGACCGTGCCAGAACGTTGTTCAATGAAGCGGTGGCGTCGGGCTTGTATCGCTTGCAATGGGCTGAATTGACGCGTGAGCAGCCTCTGTACGCCTTTGCCCAGCGCGCGCTCTACGCTGATCTGATGGTGCTCGGGCAGCACGAACCCCATCAGGAGCGGGCCCAGGATGTGCCGCCCGACTTTGTCGAATCGACCTTGATCGACAGCGGCAAGCCGGCGCTGTTGCTGCCGTTCATCGGCACGCCGTCGCTGCCGATCCGCAACGTGCTGGTGGCGTGGAAAGAGTCGCGGGAATCAGCGCGTGCGCTGGCGTCAGCGTTGCCGCTGCTGCAATCGGCTGAGCGTGTGCATGTGGCTTGCTGGGGCAGGCCAGCGTCCGGCACCGCACCGGTGCTGGCTTACCTTCAGCAACACGGTGTGTCGGCCCAATTGCACCACTATGGCGAGGCCACACCCGACATCGGCGAGTTGCTGTTGTCGCTGGCCAGTGACCTCGATGCGGGCATGCTGGTGATGGGCTGCTATGGCCACAGCCGGGCGCGCGAATGGGTGCTGGGCGGGGTGTCGCGAACAGTGTTGTCGTCGATGACCTTGCCGGTGCTGACCTCGCACTGAAGCTGCGGTTCGGCCGCTGAACCACTGTCTGGGGAGCGATGTGTTGATGACCGACGTGGTGCTCGACCCCGAGTTGATGGAGTCGCTGGAAAGCGGCGACCATGCTTGGCTTGAGCAATGGCTGGTCGCCGAAGGCGATCTGGTGCAGCCTGGCCAGCTGCTGGCGTTGGCCAGACTGGTGCAGCGCGCTATCCCGGTGACCGCGGTCCATGCCGGTGTGCTGGAGGACATCCGGGTGCCGGCAGGGCAGACTTTTGCGCCCGGGACTGTGCTGGCCCGATTGATACCCCACTGATACCCCACTGACAGCGCCGGCGCCGCGCCGGCGTCTGCGGGCGGCCGGTTCAGATCAGCGAGAAGTCGCTGGCGCCGCGGTACTTGCGCCGCTCCAGCGCGGCTTCGATCGCGCCATCGACATGGTCCAGCCAGACGAACCGCAGCGCTTGCCGGGTCGATTCGGGCACGTCGTGCAAGTCCTTGCGGTTGCGCGCTGGCAGCAGCACCGTCGTGACGCCGGCGCGCTGCGCCGCCAACACTTTTTCCTTGATGCCGCCCACCGGCAACACCAGGCCGCGCAGGCTGATCTCGCCGGTCATCGCGACGTCGTGGCGCACCGGCCGGTCGCCAAACAGCGATGCCAGCGCGACGAACATCGCCACCCCGGCGCTGGGGCCATCCTTCGGGATCGCGCCAGCCGGCACATGCAGGTGCACGTCGACATGCTCGAACAAGTCAGCAGCCAGGTTCAGGCTGGTCGCCTGAGACTTCACCAGCGTCAGCGCGGCCTGGGCGCTCTCTTTCATCACGTCGCCGAGCTGGCCGGTCAGGATCAAGCGCCCGCTGCCGGCGACCCGCATGGCCTCGATGAACAGGATGTCGCCGCCCATCGGCGTCCAAGCCAGACCCGTGGCCACCCCCGTCTGACCGCTGCGCAGCGCGACCTCGTGCTCGGTTGTCGCTGGGCCCAGCAGCGCTTCCAGCGCGTCCTCTTCGACCCGCACCTGGGTCGCCGTGCCTTCTGCGACCTGTAGTGCGACGCCGCGCATCACGCGGCCGATCTCGCGCTCGAGTTGGCGCACACCGGCCTCGCGGGTGTAGGTCGCTGCGATCGCGCGCAGCGCCGCCTCGCTGATCTCGCACTGCGCTTCGCGCAAGCCGTTGTGCTCGCGCTGGCGTCGCACCAGGTAGCGGCGTGCGATCTGCAGTTTTTCCTCCAGTGTGTAGCCGGGCAGGTCGATCACCTCCATGCGGTCGCGTACCGGTGCCGGGATGTTGTCGATGACGTTGGCGGTGGCGATGAACAAGATCCGGCTGAGGTCGAACGGCAGGCCGAGGTAGTTGTCGCGGAAGCTCGAGTTCTGCTCCGGGTCCAGCACCTCGAGCAGCGCCGCCGAGGGGTCGCCGCGCAGGCTGGCGGCCATCTTGTCAACCTCGTCGAGCATCATCACCGCATCGCGCGCGCCAGCCTTGCGCAGGCCTTGCACGATGTTGCCTGGCATCGCGCCGATGTAGGTGCGGCGGTGGCCGCGGATCTCGGCTTCGTCGTGTACGCCGCCCAGCGACACCCGAACGAAAGGTCGGCCGATCGCCCGCGCGACGCTCTGGCCCAGCGAGGTCTTGCCCACGCCTGGCGGGCCGACGAAGCACAGGATCGGTGCCCGACCCTGTGGGTTGAGCTTCTTGACGGCGAGAAACTCGACGATGCGGCGCTTGACGCGGTCTAGCCCGAAGTGCTCGGCCTCCAACGTGCTGCGCGCGGCGCCGATGTCGATGCTCAGCGCCTCGGGGGTGGCCCAGGGCAGCTCGGTCATCCAGTCCAGCCAGGTGCTGAGCATCGAGTACTCGCCCGCGGCGTCCTGCATGCGCTCGAGCCGTCGCAACTCCTTGCGCACATGGGCATCGACCTCGGGGGGCATCTTCGCCGCGGTGATCGCTGCGTCGATGCGTGCGATCTCCTGCGCGTTGCCGCCGTCCTCGCCGAGCTCTTTCTTGATCGTCTTGAGCTGCTCCTCGAGCAGGTAACGGCGCTGCCGGTCGTCGATATGCTCTTTGGTGCGGGCACCGATCTCGCGCGACAAGCGCAGCACCTCTAGGCGCTGGCCGACGATCTGCAGCACCTTGGTCAGCCTCGCCTCGGTGGTCAGGGTTTCGAGCAGCATCTGCTTTTCGGCCGGCTCGATGTCGACCAGGCTGGCCGCCAAGTCGGCGAGCTGAGACGGCGACCGGGTGGCTTGCAGCACATGCGCCAGCTCGGCGGGCACGCCGGGCATCATCGACAGGATCTCGACGCCGCGCTCGCGCAACTGCAGCGCCAGCGCTTGCGACTCGGTCGTGGGGCTGGACGGCTCCTCGATGCGCTCGATGCGGGCGGCCAGGAAGCCCTGTTCCGACTGCAGTGCGAGGATTCGCACGCGCTGCAAACCCTGGCAGACGGCGTGGATCTGCCCGTCCTCGCCAGCCCTGTGTTGAACGATGCTGGCCAGCGTGCCGATGCTGCACAGTCCGTCGACCCCGGGGTCGTCTTCCTTGGGGTCTTTTTGCAGGCTGATCGCCAGCACGGTCTTGTGTGTCAGCGCATGCTCGAGCGCCGCGACCGATTTGGGCCGACCGACCGTGATCGGCATCAGCAGGTGCGGAAACAGCACCACGTTGCGCATGGGTACCAGTGCGACGACATCGTCGGGCAAGGGGCTGGGCTGGGTCTTGGCTTCGATCATGGTGCGGTTCCTCCACGACCCAGGCTAGGGCTGGACGCGCTGGCGGCGTTGAGGCTGCGCAAGCCTGCGGCCAGGACCCCGCCGGATGGGCGGTACCCTCGCGGTCGGACCGGCGGCTCAGCCGCCCGCGCGCTGCAATTCGCTGCGCAGCCGGTCGATTTCGTCGAGCAGGTCGAGCATCAAGCCCACGCTGGGCAGGCTGGCCTCAAAGTCGCGCTGCAAGCGGTGGATGCGGCGCACCCGCGCCAGCTCTGCGCCGCCGAAGCCCCAGCGTGGTTCGGTCCGCGCCGGCTCAAGCAAGCCTTCGGCCACTAGGTGAGCGATCAACTCGGGCTCGACACCGCAGGCCTGCGCCAACTCTTCGAGTTCCAGCCAGCCTTCTTCGCCGAGGTACACGGTGGTGATGATCGTCATCGGTCAGGCCTCCTGGCCGGGGCGGGGGTTGAACGCCAGATCTTGGGCCATCCTGCGGTAAGCGGCTTTGGCGGGCTCGGTGTCGGCTGGCGGCAGCAGCACGGCCAGCATCAGGTACAAGTCGCCAGCAGTGCCTGCTGCGCCAGCGGCCGGGATGCCGCGACCCTTGAGCCTGAGCTTGCGGCCGGCTTGTGAGCCCGCTGGCACCGTGAGCTCGACCCTGCCGCCGGGGGTGGTCACCGGCACCGTGGTGCCCAGCGCGGCCTCCCAGGGCGCTATCGGCAGCGTCAGATGCAGGTCGCGGCCATCGACCCGGTAGCGCGCGTCGGCCTCGAACTGGAGTTCCAAGTACAGGTCGCCCGGCACGCCGCCGCCGAACCCGGGGCTGCCTTGGCCGACCAGACGGATCTGCTGCCCGGCACACAAGCCTTTGGGGATCGTCACGCTGAGCTGGCGCTCGCGCAACACGGGGTGGCCCTGCGCGTCGAGCGCCGGGCTTTGCAGCGTCAGTGTGCGGGTCGCGCCGTTGAAAGCGTCTTGTAGCGGCACGACGATCTTGGCGTGGTGGTCTTCGCCGCGGGCCGAGTAGCCAGCTTCGGCGCGGCGCTGCCGGGGTCCGGCTTGACCTGTTTGGCGGCCGCCGCGTCCGAGCGAGCCGAACAAGGCCTCGAAGAATGCGCTGTGGTCGCCTGACTCGGCGCCCCAGCCCTGCGGCGCGCCTGAAAACTCGAAACCGGCATCCCAATCGGGCGGCGGCTGGAAATCGCCACCGCCTTGCCAGCGCTGACCCAGCCTGTCGTAGGCGGCGCGCTTCTCGGGGTCTTGGAGCACCTCCCAGGCCTCGTTGATCTCCTGCATGCGTACCTGCGCATCGGCGGCCTTGCTGACATCCGGGTGGTGCTTGCGAACCAAGCGCCGGTAGGCCTTCTTGATCTCGGCGGCTTCGGCCTGGCGCTCGACGCCGAGCACCTGGTAATAGTCCTTGAACTCCATCGTCGGCTCTTTCGCGCTGTGCCAGACCATCGTGGCAGGCGCAGACAGCCAGCACTTGACGCGCATCAACTAGGCATCCCGACGCTGGGATCGATCCTGCCGTGCCTGCAGGCAGCCGCTGTGCGGCGCTGACCCGGATCAGGGCTGCGTCGTGAGGTGGCAGGCCGTGAAGTGGCCCGGCCCGGTCTGGCGCAGCAGCGGCACCTCGACCCGGCAGCGCGGCAGGGCATGCGGGCAACGGGTGTGGAAGCGGCAACCCGGGGGCGGGTCCAGCAGGCTGGGCACTTCGCCGCCGATCACCGGTCGCCGGATGCGGTCGGGGTCGGGTCTGGGCACCGCGTCGAGCAAGGCCTGGGTGTAGGGATGCTGCGGGTTGCGGTAGAGCGCGGCACGCGGCGCGACCTCGACCAGCGAACCTGCGTACATCACCGCGACCCGGTGCGCGACCGCTCGCACCACCGCCAGGTCGTGGGCGATGAACAGATAGCCCAGCCCTAGCCTGGCCTGCAGGTCCTGCAGCAGGTTGACGATCTGGGCCTGCATCGACACGTCGAGCGCCGAGACAGGTTCATCGCAGACCACGAAGTCGGGCTTGAGCGCCAGTGCACGCGCGATCACGATGCGCTGGCGCTGGCCGCCGGAGAACTCGTGCGGAAAGCGCTCGGCGCTGTCCTTGGGCAGGCCGACCATCTCGAGCAACTCACGGATCCGCGCCTGGCGATCGGGCTGACCGCCAGCGATGTCCAGCGGCTCGGCGATCGACTCACCGACCCGCATGCGCGGGTTCAGCGCGGCCTGCGGGTCCTGGAAGACGAATTGCAGCCTGGCCCGAACGGCGGCCAGGTTGGCCTTGCGATCTGCGCCGGTGATGTCTCGGCCGAACAGCTTGACGCTGCCGGCGGTCGGCTCTAGCAGCCCGACCAGGATGCGGCCGATGGTCGACTTGCCGGAACCTGATTCGCCGACCAGGCCCAGGGTCTCGCCTGGTGCGATGTCGAAGGACAGCTGCTTGAGCACCTGCATCATCACCGGTCGGCCCCCGGCTCTGCCGACCGGGAAGGCCATGTCCAGATCGCGGACCTCGACCAGCGGGGTGTCGGCCATCAAACGCTCCCGCCGCTGCGCGGTGTGCAGCGCAGCCGGTGACCGTCGGCGATGCTCACCAGCGCAGGCGCTGCGGCGTGGCAACTGGCCTGGGCGTGGCAGCAGCGCGGGCCGAAGCGGCAGCCTGCGATCGGCTCGCTCGGGTCGGGGATGCGGCCCGGGATCGCCTGCAGGCGCAAAGGCTCGTCGTTCGGCCCGGCGTCAAGCGCCGGCATCGCCGCCATCAAACCCTCGGTGTAGGGGTGGCGCGGCGCGCGGAACAAGGTACCGACCGGCGCCTCCTCGACGATGCGGCCGGCGTACATCACGATCACCCGGCGCGCGAACTCGGCGATCACCCCCAGGTCGTGCGAGATCAGCAGCACTGCCATGCCAAGCTCGGCGCGCAGTTCGCGCAGCAGCTCTAGCACCTGGGCCTGGATCGTCACGTCGAGCGCGGTGGTCGGCTCGTCGGCGATCAGCAGCCGCGGCCGGCAGGCGATCGCGATCGCGATCATCACGCGCTGGCGCATCCCGCCCGACAGCCGGTGCGGGTACTCGTCGACCCGGCGCCTGGCGTCGGGGATTCGCACCAGGTCGAGCAACTCGATCGCGCGCTGGCGTGCCTGCGGCCGCGACAGGCCTTGGTGCAGCCTCAGCGTCTCAGAGATCTGGTCGCAGATCGTCAGCACCGGGTTCAGCGACGACATCGGGTCCTGGAACACCATCGCGATGTCGCGTCCACGGATGCGTCGCAGCTCGGCCTCTTCGGCCAGCAGCAAGTCCTGGCCGGCGTGGATGATGCGGCCGCTGACGATGCGTGAACTGCCTTTGGCGTGCAGCCGCAGCATTGACAGCGCGGTCACGCTCTTGCCACTGCCTGACTCGCCGACCATGCCCAGGCAGTCGCCCTCGGCGATGTCGAACGAGACGTCCTCGATCGCGGTGATCCAGCCGCGGTCGGTTCGGAACTGGACCGTCAGGTCCTG
Organism: Bordetella parapertussis; assembly: GCA_945878355.1. Lineage (GTDB taxonomy): Bacteria > Pseudomonadota > Gammaproteobacteria > Burkholderiales > Burkholderiaceae_C > Pseudaquabacterium. Next base: position 22,660 of record CAMCTC010000033.1, read on the forward strand.
GATCGAGACCAGCGCCGTCATCCGACGCCTTTCAGCCGCGGGTCGAGCACGTCGCGCAAGCCGTCGCCGAGCAGGTTCAGGCCGAGCGCGGCCAGGCTGATGCCCAGACCCGGGAACAGCATCACCCACCAGGCTTGGGTCGCGTAGTCGCGCCCCTCGGCGATGATGTTGCCCCAGCTCGAGGTCGGCGGCTGCACGCCGACGCCGAGAAAGCTCAGCGCGGCCTCGGCCAGGATCGAGTAGGCGAAGACGAAGCTCATGTGCACCAGCAGCGGCCCGACGCTGTTGGGCAGGATGTGGCGCAGCATGATCCGCAGCTGGCTCGCGCCGGCGATTCGTGCGGCCTGCACGTAATCGAGCTCGCGCACCACCAGCGCGCTGGCGCGGACCAGGCGCACGCCCGCCGGCACATAAGCCACCGACAGCGCGATGATCACGCTTTCCATGCGGGGTCCGAGCGCAGCGGTGATGCCCAGCGCCAGCAGGATCGCCGGGAAGGACATCAGCGCGTCCATCAGCCGCATCACCAGCGCGTCGAGCGCGCGGAACTGCGCCGCCAGGATGCCGATCAGCGCGCCCAGAAACCCCGAGACGCAGGCCACCACCAGCCCGACCCACAGAGACACGCGTGCGCCGTACAGCACCCGGGTGAAGATGTCGCGGCCGAACATGTCGGTGCCGAACAGATAGGCTTGCGATGGTGGCTTGAAGCGGGCCCGCACCTTCATCGCCGACGGATCAAGCCCGCTGAGCAGCGGTGCGAAGACTGCGGCCAGCGCCAGCAGCAGCACGACCGCGAAGCCGATCTGGAACGAGCGGTGCGTGGCAAGCCGGCGCAGCAGCATGAAGCGTTGGCGCGGCGCGAGCGTGCCGCTGCTCGATGTCGCGACCATCGCTTCAGTCATAGCGCACCCGCGGGTCGGCGTAGGTGTAAGCCAGGTCGACGGCCAGGTTGATCGCGACGAAGGTGAAGCCGTAGATCAGCATCACGCCCTGGACCAGCGGATAGTCGCGCGCCAGGATCGCCTGCACCACGAGGCGGCCGATCCCGGGCAGCGCGAAGACCTGCTCGAGCACCACCGAACCGCCGATCGCCGCCGACAGCAGGATGCCGGTGGCGGTGATCACCAGGATCAGCGCGTTGCGAAACGCATGCTTGCCGACGGTGACCCACTCGCTCAACCCCTTGGCGCGGGCGGTGCGTATGAAGTCCTGGCTCAGCACGTCGAGCATCGCCGACCGCGTCATCCGGGCGAGAAAACCGATCTGGAACAGCGACAGGATGCCCGCCGGCAGCACCAGCGATTGCAGCCACATTGCAGGGTCTTGCAGCAGCGGCACATAGCCGCTGGACGGGAACCAGCCCAGGATCACGCAAAACAGGATCACCGCCAGGATCGCGATCCAGAAAGCTGGGATCGACACGCCGATCAGCGCCACTGACATCACCAGCGAATCGACCCAGGTCTGGCGGTGGTAAGCGGCGATCGCGCCGATCGCGATGCCGACCGGCAAGGTGATGGCCAGCGACAGCCCGGTCAGCGACAGCGTGACCGGCAAGCGCTCGGCCACTGCTGACAGCACGGTCTGGTTGAGCACCAGCGAAGAGCCGAAATCGCCCTGCGCCAGGTGGCCCAGCCACAGCCCGAGCTGGGCCAGCACCGGCCGGTCCAGACCCAGGCTGCGGCGTACCGCGGCGATCGCCTCGGGGCTGGCCTGCTCGCCCGCGATCACGACCGCCGGGTCGCCCGGCAGCAGCAGCATCAGCAGAAAGGCCAGCACCGACACCAGCAGCACCACCGGCACGGCTTGCGCGATCTTGTAGGCGATCAGGCGGTTCACGGCGAGCTCATCTGCGGCGCGGGCAGGGTCATGCGCTGGCCAGGGTTTGCAACCGGGTCATTCACTCGAGGTGGAGGTCCCAGAGCTGCAGGATGCCGGCGTAGTCGGACTGGCCTTTGAGCCGCTTGGCATAGCCTGTCAACCGACCCGAGTCGGCGATCTTGATCATGTAGGCATTGCCCAGCACCTGCTGCTGGATCTTGAGCCAGGCGCCGCGTCGCTTCTCGAGATCGGGCTCGGCAAAGAAGCTCTTGTAGGCGGCGTCGAGCGCGTCGTTGCCCTTGATGCTGGGGAAGGCATAGACCAGCGGGCGCCACTGCTGCGGCCCGAGGATGTGGTCGGGGCCGAACAGCGTGGTCGACAGGTTCCACTCGCCCGTGCCTTGCTGCATATGGGCCGCGTTGGTGGTCCAGTCGACGACTTTGACCTCGATGTTGAAGCCGGCCTCCTTGAGCTGCTCGGCGACCACCAGCATCGTGGTGCGCATCCACTGGTAGTTGCTGTTGGTCTCGATGATGATCTTCTCATTCTTGTAGCCGGCTTTCTTGGCCAGCTCCTTGGCCTTGGCGGGGTTCTTCTGGTCGTACCAGGGCGTGGGCGCGCTGTTGCCCAGGTAGTACGGCGTGTTCGGGAAGGACATCCAGGGGTTGGGCTTGTTGATGCCGCCAGTGGCCTCGGTGATCTCGCCGATGTTGATCGCTGCGGCGATGGCCTGGCGGATGCCGACGTTGGCGGTGGCGCCGAACTGCGAATTGACGATCACATAGCTGCCGCCGACCGGGAACACTTCGCGGATCGCCAGCGTGTTCTTTTCCTCGATGCGTGCGCGCAGCTCGCTGGGGATGCTGCCCGCGAGATGGGCCTCGCCGGTCTGCAGCGCGGCGATGCGCGTCGTCGCTTCGGGCATGAAACGGAATCGCACCGCGTCCAGGTGCACGGTCTTGCGCCCGGCGTAACCGTCGCGTCCGGCAGCGCTGGTGTCGGCGACATAGCCGTCGAAGCGCTTGATCACCAGGTGGCTGTCCTTGACCCATTCGCCCAGCGAATAAGGCCCGGTACCGACCACGTCGATGCCGCGCGCGGGTTTGTCCTTTTGCGCAGCGGGCAGGATCATCAGCGGGAAGATCGGCGACTTCAGCACGTCGAGCAGCACGACGTTGGGCTCTTTGAGCCGGATGATGAAGGTCTGCGGGTCGGGCGTGTCGTAGCGTTCGACCCCCGACAGGTTGCTGGCATTCGGGCTGACGCGCTGGTAGCGCTCAAACGATGCCCGCACATCGGCCGAGGTCAGCTCGTCGCCGTTGTGGAACTTCACGCCGCGGCGCAGCGTGAACGAGTAGGTCTTGGCGTCGGCCGAGGCCGTGGCCTTGCTCGCGAGCATTGGCTTGGTCGCGTTCTGGTTGTCCAGCGCGACCAGCCCTTCGAAGACGTTGTGGATGACCTCGAGTTCGACCGCGCTCGACGAGACATGCGGGTCTAGCGTGCCGGGCCCTGAGACCGAGGCATAGACCAGCGTGCCGCCCTTTTTGGGCTGTGCCTGTGCGGGGCCAGCGGCCCACAGCGCCGCAGCGACCAGACCGATCGCGCCAGCGCGCCACGACAGCCATGTTTGATTGCTCATCCGGGTCTCCTTGGGGAAAAAGCACCGGCTTGATGCCGGTTGTCAAAAGATTCGTCGTCTGGCCTGCAGCGCCAGGCGCTGCTTCAACGGCCGCTGGCCAGCACCTCGAAGGCCTGTGCCGTGGCTTGCAGCGCCTCGTCGATGTCGGCGTCGCTGTGCGCCATCGACAGGAACATGTTGTGCCGCGGGTGCAGGTAGACGCCGCGCTTGAGCGCTTCCTGGCAGAAGCGGTAGCCCTTGGTGCAATCTGGGTCGTCGTCGAACAGCAGCGTGGGCATCTGCGGCGGGCCGCTCTGGCGGATGCCCAGGCCCACGGCGGCTGCCTGCGCGGCCAGGCCGTCGCGCAAGCGCTGACCGGCGGCTCGCATCCGCGCCGGGCCGTCGCCTTGTTCCAGCGCGTCCAGCGTCGCCAGCGCTGCGGCCATCGGCACTGCGCCGCACCAGAACGAGCCGGTGACGAACAGCTTGGCTGCGGCGTCGCGGTAGCGCTCGTTGCCGGTCACCGCGGCGAGCGCGTGGCCGTTGGCGATGGCCTTGCTCCAGGCGCTGAGGTCGGGCTGCACACCGACCAGGTCCCAGCTGCCGTGCAGCGTCAAGCGAAAGCCCGCCCGCACGTCGTCGAGGATCAGCGCCGCATCGGCGGCGTCGCACAGTTCCCTGGCGCGGCGCGCGAACGCCGCATCGGGCAGTTCCTGGTCCAGCCCGTAGTCGTGGCGAAAAGCCGACGCGACGATGCCGGCGAGGTCGCTGCCTGCCTCATCGACCGCCGCTTCCAGGCTGGCGATGTCGTTGTAGCGGTAGCTGATCAGGTGGGCGCGGTCCTCGACGGTGACGCCCAGCGGATGCGGCGAACACCAAGGCAGCGCACCGTGGTAAGCGCCCTTGGCGACCAGGATCTTGCGTTTGCCGGTCGCCGCGCGCGCCAGCGTCACGCAAGTCGTCGTCGCGTCGCTGCCGTTCTTGGAAAACATCGCCCAGTCGGCGTGGGTCACCAGGCCGACCAGGCGCTCGGCGAGCTCGACCATGCGCTCGGTCGGGCCGTTCAGGCAGTCGCCGGCGGCCATCTGCCGGTTCACCGCCTCGGTGACGCCGGGGTGTTGGTGGCCCAGCACGATCGGGCCCCAGCTGCACATGAAGTCGATGTAGCGCCGGCCGTTGGCGTCCCACAGGTGGCAGCCCTGGCCGCGGTCAAAGAACTGCGGGTAATCGGGCGGCAGGCCTTCGGCGCGCATATGGCCGTACATGCCGCCTGGCACGACGCGCTGGGCGCGCGCTCGCAACTGCTGATCGGGTGTGTCGGTACGGGCATTCATCGCGCCACCTGTTCATCCATGTTCGGCATACATGATATATCCGCTCAGCGCTGTGTCGGCTTGATCCGGCCAGCGCGAGGAGCCTTCCGGTTTCCGGCGTGGACACGGCCAGAGCTTTCGTGGTTGCCGATCGCGTACAGGATAGGCACCGGCCAGTCACCCAAGGCATCGAAGACACCAAGGCCGATGTCGAGCCGCGCCCGTGCCGGGGCCGACGCCGGTGATCACGGCCATCAGCTTGCCACCGGCACCGGGCTGGTGGGGCGCCGCACTCATGCCGACGCCAACCGCACGATCTCGTCTTCCACGTCCCGCAACCGGTCCTTGCCGAACCACAGCTCGCGGCCGATCAGGAAGCTGGGCGAGCCGAAGGCGCCCTGGTCGTGCGCCGACTGGGTGTTGGCCAGCAGCATGGCCTTGACCTCCGGGTCCTGCGACAAGGCCAGGATCGCCTGGCTGTCCAGGCCACCGGCGTCGAGTGTGGCGGTGATGGTGGGCAGGTCGTCCATGTTCTTGCCGTCCTCCCACATCGCCGCATACACCACGTTGACGTAGGTCGGCAGGCAGCCCAGCTTCTGGGCGGCACAGGCGCCGCGCATGATCTTCAGCGTGTTGACCGGAAAGTACGGGTTGAAGCGGTAATTGGACAAGCCGTGCCGGGCGACGAAGCGGGTGATCTCCAGCCGGTCGTAGGCCTGCTTGTTGGGGATGCCGGCAAACGCCTCGCCGGGCGACCGGTTGTTGGCCAGCTTGAACAGCCCGCCCAGCAGGATCGGCACGTGGTCGAACACCGCGCCGGTGCGCGCGGCGATCGCCGGGATCACCTCGTGGCAGAGGTAGGCATTGGGGCTGCCGAAGTCGAACAGGAACTGGACATGGACGGGATTCATCGGGGTACTCCAGGCGGTATCAATTGGATGGGGCGGGCTGGATGGGCGTTGTTCACCAGGTCTCCATCCAGGGCCGCAGCTCGGTCTCGTGCGACCAGGCGTCGCGAGGCTGCCGGTGGATCTGCCAATAGGCATCGGCGATGCTGTCGGGGCTCAGGATGCCCTGCCGGTCCTTCTTGGCGTAGCTCTCGGGGAAGTTGGTGCTGATCCACTCGGTGTCGATCGAACCGTCGATCACGGTGTGGGCGACGTGGATGTTCTTCGGCCACAGCTCGCGCGCCATGCTCTGCGCCAGCGCCCGCAGCGCATGTTTGGCGCCGGCAAAGGCTGCAAAACCTTCGCGCCCGCGCACGCTGGCGGTAGCGCCGGTGAAGATGATGGTGCCGTGGCCGCGTGGCAGCATCACCTTGGCCGCCTCGCGACCCATCAGGAAGCCGCTGAAGCAGGCCATCTCCCACACCTTCTGGTAGACGCGGGCGGTGGTCTCGGTGATGCCGAAGCGCACGTTGGCGCCGATGTTGAACACCGCCACCTCGATCGGCGCAATGTCGCGCTCGATCGTCTCGACCAGCGACACCATCGCGTCTTCCTTGCGGGCGTCGCTGCCGAAGGCATGGGCCTCGCCACCGTCGGCGCGGATCTGCGCGACCAGCGGCTGCAGCTTGTCGGCCGTGCGGCGGGTGACGCAGGCGATGTAGCCCTCGCGCGCAAAGCGACGGGCGATGGCGCCGCCGGTGGCGTCGCCGGCACCGATGACGAGAATGGCTTTTCGTTCGGACATGGGGGTTGCTTTCATTGCGGGTTTTCGTTGGTTGCGGCCGTGGCCGGCAGCTGCGCCATGGTCTTCATCACGCCCTTGAGCAGCTTGCCGGTCGGCGCGGCGGGCAGGGTGGCCAGGAAGCGAACCTCGCTGGGGATCTTGTAGGGCGCCAGGTGGTCGCGCAGGTAGGCACGCAGCGCGGCGCTGTCCAGCGACGCACCCGCCGCGCGCTCGACGAAGGCCACCACCTCCTCGTTGCTGTCCACCGTGCGGCCCACCACCGCCGACTGCACCACCTCTGGGTGCGCGTTGATCGCCTGCTCCACCTCGACCGGGTAGACGTTCAGGCCCGAGCGGATGATCAGTTCCTTGCTGCGCCCGGCGATGGTGAGCGCGCCGTCGGGCTCGGTGCGCACCATGTCGCCGGTGTTGAACCAGCCGTCAGCGTCGATCACCTGGGCCGTCAGATCGGGGCTGCGGTAGTAGCCCTTCATCAGCCCCGGACTGCGCACCCACAGTTCGCCCACCTCGCCGGGCGGCACGGCCACGCCGCCGGCGTCGACGATGCGCACCTCGACACCTGGGATCGGATGCCCGACCGCGCAGTCGCTGCGCCGTTCGCCGGTGCGTGTCTGCGCGACCGTGGGCGCGCATTCGGTCAGGCCGTAACCGTTGTCCAGCGGCAGGCCGAAGGCGGCCTCGGCCTCCTGCTTGAGCGACGGTGTCATCGGCGAGCCGGCCACGGTCATCAGCCGCAGGCGCGGCGCGGTCAGCGGCGTGCTGGTCTCGCGCGACCAGTCCAGCATCTTGGCCATCATCGCGGGTACGCCGGTGAAGACGGTGACGCTCTCGTCGCGCAGCATGCGGGCGGTCTCGGCCGGCGTGAAGCGCGGGGCCAATGCCAGCGCCGCGCCGCCGCACAGGTTGCCCATGAACTGCGCCGTCAGGCCGACGATGTGGGCCATCGGCAGCACGCCGTAGCTCAGGTCGCCGGGGTGCAAGCCGCGCATGCGGGCCGCGCTGGTGGCGGTGAACAGCATGTTGGCGTGGGTCAGCATCACGCCCTTGGGCGCGCCCGAAGTGCCCGAGGTGTAGAGCACGCAGCCCACCTGCTCGCGCGGGTCGGCAAAGCAGGGCTCAGGCACTGTGGTGGTGTTGAGCGAACCCACCGGCAGGTCGCCCAGGCCTGGCCAGGTCTCGCTGCGGGCGCCGTGGCGTTCGGCGTGGCGGGCGGCTTCGGGCGACACATGGGGCGTGTACAGCACCCGGCGGGGCTGGGCATGGTCGATGAACAGGTCGATCTCGCGGTCGGACAGCCGGGCGTTGGCCACCACTGACCAGACATCCATGCGGCTGGCGGCCAGCACCAGCACGCACAGCGCCACGCAGTTCTCGCCCACCACCAGCAGCCGGTCGCCGGAGCGCAGACCCAGGCCTTCCAGGTGCGCCTGCGCCGCGCGCGCCGCGGCATCGAGCTGGGCGTAGGTCAGCGACTGATGGGCATCGCGCACCGCCGGCGCGTCGGGCGTGTCGGCCACCCAGGGCGCCATGAGTTGGTGGATGCGGGTGAGCTTGTGCTGGGGGTCAGGGGCCATGGTGTCTCCAGGTGCGGGCGGCTGGCGTCCATGCCGGTGGCTGGACGTCTCGATCGAGGATGGTGATCGTCATTCTTCAAAATGATGATCATCATCGTTCAGTATGATGACTATAATTCAGAAGGTCAACACGCGGGAAACCACCATGGGACATTCACAGGCCGACAAAGCGCAAAGCCGCGAGCGCATCCTGCGCAAGGCGGCCGATGCGGTGCGCGACACCGGGCTGGAATCGGTCAGCGTCGGCAAGCTGATGCGCAGCGCGGACCTGACGCACGGCGGCTTCTACAACCACTTCGCGTCCCGCTCCGACCTGCTGGCGCAGGCGCTGGATCGGGCGCTGGTCGAAGGCGGCAAGTCGGCTACCGCCAGCGTGACGCCCGGCGATGCACCGCGCAGCTACGAGACCCGGGTGCGGGGCTATGTCAGCCGCGCGCACCGGGATGCGCGCACCAATGGCTGCGCCATCGCAGCACTGGCATCGGACGTCGCCCGTGCCGACGCCGCTTCGCGCGGCGTCATGTCGGCGCACATCGACGACTTTGTTGCGCGGCTCGCGCAATCGCTGCACGGCCAGGACGAGGGCGACGCCATGCTGGCGGTGAGCGCGATGGTCGGCGCCGTGCTGCTGGCACGGGTGCAGACCGACCGTCAGAAGTCTGACGCGCTGCTGAAGTCGGTGCGTGAACGCTTGCTGGCGCTGAACCGCGCCGACCCGGCCTGATTTGGCACCACCGGCCCCCTCCACCCCAACGGCAACCGCAGGAGTCCGCGACATGTCGTCAACCGATCAACCAGGTTCCGCATCCTCGACGTCGGAGGTGGCGCTCATCGTCGGCGGCGGGCCTGGCATCAGTGCCAGCTGCGCGCGACTGTTTGCGCACAGCGGCATGGCCGTGGCGATGGCCGCCCGTAATCCGGACAAGCCGGTGCTGAGGTCGCTGGCCCAGTCGCACGGCGTGCGGCCCTATGCCTGCGATGCAGCTGAAGCGGCCGCCGTGGCGGCGCTGTTCGCCCAAGTGACGCGCGATCTCGGTGCACCCCGGCTGGTGGTGCACAACATCGACGGCCGCGTGCCGGGCATCTTCCGCAAGGGCATCACCGAAGCCGACCCGGCCCTGGCACTGGACACGCTGCGCAACGCCGCGCTCAGCGCCTTCCTGGTCGGCCAGCAGGCGGCTCGGGCGATGCTGGCGAACACGCCGGATGCCAACGGCACGAGGGGCACGATCGTCTTCACCAACGCCAGTGCGGCGCTGAAGGGCTTTCCGGCCAGCGGGGCGTTCGCCATGGCCTGCCAGGCCAAGACCGGGCTGGCGCAGAGCATGGCGCGGGAACTGATGCCACAGGGCATCCATGTGGTCAACGTGCCGATCGATGCCGCGGTGGGCTGGACGCAGGAAGACGGCAACCGCGCGCACCGGCTGGCGGGCACGACCACCGACGACAACATGGCCGACCCGGATCACATCGCCGAGATGTATCTGCAACTGCACCGCCAGCACCGCTCGACCTGGGCCTTCGAGGTGGTGCTGCGGCCGTGGAACGAAAAGTGGTGAGCGGCTGCCGGCTGCGGCAGGTGCAGGCGCGGGCGGACCGCGCATGAGCGCCACGGCAGTTCCACCGCCGCCGTTGCCGCGCCAGGCCCCGGCGCCATCGCTGCTGACGGCACCGATCCTGCCGGCGCTGCTGCGCTTTGCGCTGCCCAACATGGTGGCGATGCTGGCCACTGCGCTGGCCACCGTGGCCGAGACGGCCTACGTCGGCAGTTTCGGCGTGCCATCACTGGCCGGCATGGCCCTGGTGTTCCCGATGGTCATGCTGCAGATGATGCTGTCGGGCGGCGCCATGGGCGGCGGCGTGGCAGCCGCGGTCAGCCGCGCGCTGGGTGCTGGAGCGCCCGAGCGTGCCAACGCATTGGCGGTGCATGCGCTGTGGATCGGCCTGGCCGCCGGCGGCGTGAACGGTGTGCTGATGCTGGTCTGGGGGCCGGCGATCTATGCCGGTCTGGGTGGTCGCGGCGAGGCGCTGGACCAGGCCATCGCCTTCTCCAACGTGGCCTTCTGCGGCTCGCTGGGCGTGTGGTTGATGAACACCTTCGCCTCGGTGCTGCGTGGAGCGGGCAACATGCTGGTGCCTTCGGCGACCTTCCTGCTGGTCTCGCTGGCACAGGTGCTCATCGGCGGCGCGCTGGGTCTCGGCTGGGGGCCGTTTCCCCGCCTCGGAATGCCCGGTGTCGCAGCGGGGCAGGTGATCGCCTTCAGTGCGGGTGCTGCGTTCCTGTTCTGGTACCTGCGCAGCGGCCGGTCCAAGCTCAACCTCGCGATTCGCGCCACGCCGCTGCAGCGGAACTTGCTGGCCGACATCCTCAAGGTGGGGGCACTGGCCTGTGTCTCGCCCCTGCAGACCGTGCTGACGGTGCTGATCCTGACCCGGTTGGTGGCGCAGTTCGGGGCGACGGCACTGGCTGGCTACGGCATCGGTGCGCGGCTTGAGTTCCTGATGGTACCGATCACCTTTGCCATTGGCGTGGCCTCGGTGCCGCTGGTGGGCATGGCCATCGGCGCAGGCATGGTGGCCCGCGCCAAGCGCGTCGCCTGGATCGCGTCGCTGCTGGCCGCGGCCACGTTGGGCCTGTTGGGCGGGATCGTGGCCATCGCACCAGGCCTGTGGGTGGGGCTGTTCACGCTCGACCCCGCCGTACAGGCGTCGGCTGGGCTCTACTTCCGCTGGGCCGGGCCGGTCTACTGCTTGTTCGGGCTCGGCAATAGCCTGTATTTCTCGGCGCTGGGCGCGGGCAAGGTCGGTGGCCTGGTACTGGCCGGCACCTTGCGCCTGATGGTCGTAGCGGTCGGTGGCTGGATGCTGACGCAAGCATCGGCCGAACCTTGGACGGTTTTCGCACTGGTCGCGCTGGGCATGGCCATGTTCGGGCTGGGGGCAGCGCTTGCCGTTCGGGTCACGCGTTGGGGCGACGAGGGGCTTTCGACGACCCGGTGAGGGGCTGCTGTGCGGTCGGCGCGCGAAACTCGAGCTGCATCCCGCCTTGCGCGGTCTCGGCGACCACCGCGCGGCCGTCCTCGATCATCGCCAGCAGCTCGATCAGCCTGGCGCCGCCTTCGACCATGTCGCGCTGGATCGCTTGCCTTGCCGCGTCGGCGTCGCCGAGCCGCAGTGCCTTGATCAGGTTCAGGTGCTGGTGCTTGCCCGGGTAGGTCGGCGCGGCGTGCGGATAGAGGTATTTCAGCAGCGGTCCGTTGCGCAGCCAGACGCTCTCGAGGATTGTCACCAGGTCGGTCATCCCCGAGGCGCGGTAGATGCCGAAGTGGAACTGGAAATTGGCCAGTACCGCGGTCTCGTAGTCCGCGTTGTGCTCGGCGGCGACGAGTTGCTGGTGGCGCAGCTCGAGCGTGTCGATCTCGGTCGGCGTGATCAAAGGCGTGGCCTTCTCTGTCGCCAGGCCTTCGAGCAGTATCCGAACTTCGCGCAGTTCCTGGTAGCGCGCCAGGCTGAGCTTGACGACCGTGATCGCCTGGCCCGATCGCATCTCCAGCCCGCCCTCGCGCACCAGCTGCATGATGGCCTCGCGCACCGGCGTGTCGCTGACGTCCATCGCGGTGGCGAGTTCGCGGATCCGCAGGCGTTGGCCGGGCCAGAAGCGGCCGGCCATCAGCGCCTCGCGCAACTGGCCATAGACGCGAGAGCTCAGGTTCTCGCGGCTGCTGGCGCTCAGACCTGCGGGCATGGTGCTCTGTCGGCCGGGCGCGAGCTCAGCGCGCCGGGCTTGCGGGCCAGCTATCGGGGATAGCCTGGTGGCTCAGGGCTTCGGCCTTGATCCGGGTCCAGTCGTAGAGCATGGGCACCGTCTCGCCCGCCGCCCAAGCTTCGTTCTGGTTCATGTACCAGGGGCTGTCGGGCTCGCCCGAGACGCCGTGAAACACCACCCAGCGGCAGTTGTCCCAGGCGCCGACGTCGAAGACATAGCGGGCGAGCGAGCCGTAGATCGCCCGACTGCCGATCGTCGCCGCACAGCCGGTCGCCATCACCGTATCGTTGTCGCCGCCGATTGGCGCCGACCAGCGATCGAGTCGATCCGACTGTTCTGGGAACAGCGCTGACAGCGCATGGCCCAGCCTAGGCCGGTGTGCCAGCCCCCAGGCCTGGTTCCAGGTCTCGGGCTGGGCCGCACAGGTAGCCAGCGCCCGCAGCAGCAGCTCGTCCCAGCTCGCGCCGCGCAGCAGCACGCGGTCGTCGGACCGCAGCAGCCCGGGCAGCGCCCACCAGAGCTGGTTGTCGGCCTGGGTGCCGGGCGGCACTTGGGCGTGGGGGTTCTGGCTGACCGCGCGCAGTCCGCTGCGCTCGGCCACCAGCCGGGTCAGCACCAGCCGCAGCGCGTTGTAAGCGGTCGCGCCGGTCGAGTCGGCCGTCATCCTGCCGTCCCAGCCCAGGATCAGCTGCTGCAGCGCTGCGGCCGCAGCGTCGGTGACGGGCAGTCCACGCAGCCGGTCGCGCAGTTCCTGGCCCGGGATGGTCTCGAGGTCGCGGTGCACCGCGCCCATGTCGGCGACTGAAGCGCGTTGGAGCTCGGCCAGCCGCTGCCAGATCCTGCGCGCCCGGTGCGGCGGCATCGCGTCGGTGCACAAGTAGTCCTCGCCCTCGGTCTGCACCCGGTTGTTGGCGGTGACCAGCCTGCCGCCGGCCGGGTTGATGCTCGCGGGCATGCGCTCCCAGGCCACCATGCCGTCCCATTCATGCTCGCCGGTCCAGCCCGGCACGGGCAGCCAGCCGTTCGATCTTGGGCGCCTGGGCACCTTGGCCCGCACGCGGTGGCCGATGTTGCCCTGGGTGTCGGCGGCGACCAGGTTGTGGTCTATCAGTCCCCATTCACGGGTCGACTCGTAGAGCTCGGCAACGGTCTTGGCCTCTAGCATCGGGAGCAGGCAGTCGAATGACCGGTCCAGCGGCGCGAACTGCACCGACCGCAGCGCCAGCGCGCTGCCCTGGCGCGGGTCGCCGGCGATCACCGGGCCGTGGCGGGTCTCGACCACCTCGACCTGCACGCTGGCTTCGCCGCGCACCGTGATCGACTCGGTCCTGCGCCGCACCGGCTCCCATTGGCCTTGGTACAGGCTGGCCTGGGCATCGGCGTCGAAGCGCTCGACATAGAGGTCGTGGATGTCCATGAAGGCATGCGTCACGCTCCAGGCCACCGAGCCGTTGTGGGCGAAATGCGGGAACCCCGGCACGCCCGGCACGGTCATCCCGACCACGTCGAAGCGGTCGCAGGCCAGGTGGACTTGGGCGTACATATTCGGCATCTCGAGCACCCGGTGCGGGTCACCCGCGAGCAGCGGCCGGCCGGTCTCGGTGTGGTTCGGCGCCAGCGCCCAGTTGTTGCTGCCGCCGCCGCTGACATCCGGCGCTGCCGTCTCGAGCAGCGCGGCGACGCCGGGCTGCAGATCGGCCATCAGCGCCTGGTACGGTCCGGTTGACAGCCCCGGCGGCAGGCACAGCAGTTCGTCGCCACCGTCCTCAAAGCGCAGCCGGGTCAGCGCCTCGGCGCCGACGATGGGCAGCGCGGCGGCGCGCCACAGCTTCCACCAGACTGAGCCCATCAGGAAACCGATCTGGCGCATCACCGCGATCGAATGCCAGGGCTCCCAGGCGCCGGGTTCGGCCTTGAGCAAGCCGTATTCGACCGGCCGCGAGCCGGTGGCGATGAAGGCGTTGACCCCGCGTGCATAGGCCGTGAGCATCGCCTTGGCGGGCGCGCCCAGCGCGGCGAAATCTCGTTGCGAGGCGCCTAGTGTGTCGAGTTGGCGCGCCAGCGTGTCGGCTTTGATCGCCGCTTTGCCGACCCATTCGGCGTGGCGCCCGGTGCCGCGCCGCAGCAGCGACTCCATCTGGAACAGCCGGTCCTGCGCATGGACGAAGCCCAGCGCGCTGAAAGCCTGGTCGGGGTTGGCGGCCCGGATGTGCGGGATGCCCCAGGCGTCGCGCCAGACCTCGGCGCCCGTGGGGCTGGCTTTGGAGGATGCATCTGCACTCATGGCTCGGGTCTCCTGGCTGGATCGGCGGGTTGGGTGTCGCCGACGCCGGCGGCAATTTTCTATATCCTATATTCTCGTGCCTGCCGTGGGTTCGCCACGACGCGCAACCGAGGACATCGCATGACGACTCACGACGATTCCACAGCCGCAGTCGCCGACTGGCTGGCGAATTTCTCAGCCGCGCTGAGCCGGGGCGACGTCCCGGCCGCTTCAGCGCTGTTTGGCGACGAGGCCTACTGGCGCGATCTGATCGCCTTCACCTGGAACATCGCCACGCTCGAGGGCCGGTCTGGCATCGCCGCGATGCTCTTGCACACGCTGGCGCGGGTGCAGCCCCGAAACTGGGCGATCGACGGCGCGGCCAGCGAAGGCCAAGGCGTCGCGCAAGGCGTGGTCCAGGCCTGGTTCAGCTTCGAGACCTCGGTTGGCCGAGGCAAAGGCCATGTCCGGCTCAAGGATGGCCGCTGCTGGACGCTGTTCACGACCTTGCAGGAACTCAAGGGATTCGAGGAAAAGCGCGGCGAGACCCGCGAGCTGGGCGCCGAGCATGGCGCGATCCGTGGCCGCCGCAACTGGCTCGACGCGCAGGCAGCCGAGGCTGCCGAGCTGGGTTACCAGCGCCAGCCCTATTGCCTGATCGTCGGCGGTGGCCAGGGCGGGCTGGGTCTGGGCGCACGGCTCAAGCAGCTGGGCGTGCCCACGCTGATCGTCGACCAGCATGCCCACGCCGGCGATGCCTGGCGCAAGCGCTACAAGTCGCTGTGCCTGCACGACCCGGTCTGGTACGACCACCTGCCCTACATGCCGTTCCCGGACCACTGGCCGGTCTACACGCCCAAGGACAAGATGGGCGACTGGCTCGAGGCCTACACCCGACTGATGGAGTTGAACTACTGGCCTTCGACCGAATGCCTGAACGCGTCCTTCGACGAGGCTTCGCAGCAATGGACGGTACAGGTCATGCGCGAGGGCCAGCCGGTCACGCTGCGGCCGCGCCATCTGGTGCTGGCCACCGGCATGTCGGGCCGGCCCCGCGTCCCGGACTTCCCCGGCGCGTCGCTGTTCCGTGGGCGCCAGCACCATTCCAGCCAGCACAGCGGCGGCGAAGACTTTGCCGGCAAGCGCTGCGTCGTCGTCGGCTCGAACAACTCGGCGCACGACATCGCAGCGGATCTGTGGGAGTACGGCGCCGAGGTGACGATGCTGCAGCGATCGCCCACGCTGGTGGTGCGCTCCGAGACCCAGGGCCGCTACGGCCGCCTGTTGTACTCGGAGGCCGCGCTCCAGGCCGGCGTCAGCACCGACCTGGCGGATCTGACGGTCGCGTCGATCCCTTACCGGCTGGTGCCGAAGTTCCAGATGCCTGTTTGCGCCCAGATCCAGCGCGATGACGCGCCGTTCTACGACCGGCTGCGGGCTGCGGGCTTCCAGCTGACTTTCGGCGAGGACGAATCAGGTCTGGGGCCGATGTACCTGCGCCGCGGCTCGGGCTACTACATCGATGTCGGTGCGTCCGAGCTGATCGCCGATGGCCGCATCGCGCTGAAGTCTGGCGTTGGCATCGACAGGCTGACCGAGGACTCGGTGGTGTTGAGCGATGGCAGCGAGCTGCCGGCCGACCTGGTCGTCTACGCCACCGGCTACGGCTCGATGACCGGCTGGGCCGAGTCGCTGATCTCGCCCGAGGTCGCCGAGGCTGTCGGCCCTTGCTGGGGCCTGGGGTCGGACACGACCCAGGACCCCGGCCCCTGGGAAGGCGAACTGCGCAACATGTGGAAACCGACGCGCCAGACCGCGCTCTGGTTCCACGGCGGCAACCTGGCCCAGTCGCGCCACTACTCGCGCTACCTCGCGTTGCAGCTCAAGGCGAGGATGGAGGGCATCGACACGCCGGTCTACGGCTTGGGGCCGCCTGCAGTCTGAGTCGGTTGACAACTGGCCGAAGGGCTGTCTGGCCAGAAGCGATCGCAGGCTGAGGCGGCTTGACGCGTGGCAGGGCTCGCGATTGAAAGCCAGATCCACGGTTTGCTGACGCTGTGCTAGAGTTTTTTTACCAAGTAAGAGGATTCGGAAAAATGCCGACCGTCACTGTTTCAGACAAAGGTCAGGTTGTCATTCCGGTGCAGATTCGGCGTCGCCTGGGCATTGCGCCGGGTTGCCAACTCAGTTTCAGCCTGGAAGGTCAGGTCATCCGTGTCGAGATGAAGCGTCAGGTGGTGCCCAGCCATGTCCAGGATGGCTTCGGCATGCTGGTCTGCAAACTGCCGGGCAAGCACCGCCTGGCTGATTTTGATGTCTCGAAGGCCATGCGAGACCACGCCGATGATCGCGCTTGACACCAACATCCTGGCGCGTTTTTACGTCGATGATCCCTCCGACCCCGAAGCGGTCAAGCAACGCCCGCTGGCCTAGCGCCTGTTCACTGAATCCGCCCAGATCTTTGTTCCCTTGACGGTGGTGCTGAAGCTCGAATGGGTCTTGCGTGCTTTCTACGGTTTTGCGGCCAAAGACTTTGTACGCGTCGTCAGGCATTTGCTCGGGCTGCCTAAGGTCAAAGTGGAAGAGTGGTCACGCATCTCCGATGCCTTGGCTTGCCATAGCGACGGCCTGGATTTTGCCGATGCTTTGCATTGGCTGGCCAGCAAGCACTGCACCGGATTCATGACCTTCGACGACCGCCGATTTGCGCGCCGTGCCGCAAGCTTGGGCCTCGTGCCGGCAGTTGCCGTGCCGCGCGGCGGGCGCTGAGCCACATCTCCGAGGCCTTATCGATCTGCCGCTGGTCGGCTTTCGAATAGTCTCAGGCGGATCCCATGGCGCATCAGATCAGTCGAACACCCGGCAGCTTGGCCATCCGTCGATCAAAGGTCGCCGTGAACTCCGCGCCTAGCCCGGCATTCTTCGCAGTGACCAGACAATCGACGAATCCGCACTTGCTCGGTGCGAACTGTTCCACTGCAGACTGCACGGCATCGCGACTCTCGAAGGCTATCGAGGGCTCATCGAGCAGGCCGTGCAGCGCAAGCAACACGGCTTTCTGGTCTTGGGTATAGGCGCTGGGCAATGTCCACAATACCTCTGCCAACACAACATCACTGACCAGCAATGCGCCAGCAGTCTGGCCGTGCTCGTCGAGCAGCGCGTCGACACGACTGTTTTGTGCGGGGTCGTCGTTGAGCAGCAGCCGCAAGACGACATTGGTGTCGAGACCCATCACCGGGCGCGACCTTTGCTGGAAGACGAGGTCTGGCGGGCCCTCGTGGCGGCTGGTGCCGAAGGTCCAGATCCCTGTCTGCGCCCGGATCCAGCGCGATGCCGCGGCGTTCTACGATCGGCTGCGCGCTGCGGGCTTCGAGCCAAGCTTCGGAGAGGGCGTGCATGGGATCGGCTCAAGGTGCCTGCCACCGCTGACGGCAGGTGATCGATGGTTCTTGAGTGCTACCATTGTGCTTACCTGAATCAAAGGAATGCCGGTCATGGAAGTCGCGATTCGCAAGATGGGCAACTCGCAGGGCGTGCTGATCCCCAAGCCCATCCTGGCCCAGCTCGGTTTGGCGGGAACGGTCGATCTGCAGGTGCGTGACGGGGTGATTGAAATCCGCCCTTCGCGCGCCAACCCGCGCGAAGGCTGGGCCGAGGACGCCCGCCGCATCGCTGCGTCCGAACCGGACCCGCTGGTGTGGCCGGCGTTCGCCAACCAGGACGACGTCGACTTGGCGTGGTGATGAAGGCCGGCGACATCTGGCTGGCGCAGTTGGACCCGACGCTGGGCAGCGAAATCCAGAAGACTCGCCCATGCGTGGTGATCTCGCCCGATGAGATCAATGCGCATCTTCGCACCGTCATCGTCGCGCCGATGACCACGGGTTCCAGGCCGGCGGCGTTCCGCATCCCGGTCACTTTCCAGGGCAAGCCGGGCCTGATCGTGCTCGACCAGATCCGTGCGCTGGACCGCGTGCGGCTCGTCAAGCGACTCGGGGCGCTGCGCCCGGCCACCTTGGACAACACCTTGAAGACGCTGCAGGCGATGTTCTCGCGCTGAGAGCCCGGCCGTCGCCATCTCGTGCTGGCGAGGCATAGCGCGCTGGCTGGCATCGTCTGCCGGCCACTGTGACCGTCGAACGTCTTCACTGCCAGCCGTAGCGCCGGCTGTAGAAGCGCTTCATCAGCGTCGTCAGCGCGCCGTAACCCAGCAAGATCGCTAGCAGCCAGCCGAAGTAGGCCGGCGGCAAGGCTTGCAGCTTGAAGTAGCCCGCCAGCGGCCCGAACGGCAGCCACAGGCCCAGCGCCATGATCGCGCCGGTCGTCAGCAGCAAAGGCGTGGCGGCGCGGGTTTCGATGAAGGGCAGCTTGGGGCTGCGGATCAGGTGCACCACCAGCGTCTGCGTCAGCAGCCCGACGACGAACCAGCCCGACTGGAACAAGCCCTGGTTGGCCAGGCTGTTGGCGCCGAAGACCCACCACATCAGCGCGAAAGTCGCCAGGTCGAACAGCGAGCTGATCGGCCCGAAGAACAGCATGAAGCGGCCGATATCGGCCGGCCGCCAATGCAGCGGGCTGGCCACTTGCTCCGGGTCGACGCTGTCGAACGGGATGCCGGTTTGGGCGATGTCGTACAGCAGGTTTTGCACCAGCAACTGCAGCGGCAGCATCGGCAAGAACGGCAGCGCTGCGCTGGCCACCAGCACCGACAGCACGTTGCCGAAGTTCGAGCTCGAGGTCATCCGGATGTACTTCAGCAGGTTGCAGAAGGTGGTGCGGCCCTCGACCACGCCGGCGTCCAGCACCATCAGGCTCTTCTCGAGCAGGATGATGTCGGCGGCTTCCTTCGCAATGTCGACCGCCGAGTCGACCGAGATGCCGATGTCGGCCGCACGCAGTGCCGGCGCGTCGTTGATGCCGTCGCCCATGAAGCCCACCACATGGCCGTTGGCACGCAGCGCGCGGACGATGCGTTCCTTGTGCAGCGGCGTGAGCTTGGCAAAGACCTGGTGCTGCTCGACCGCCAGCGCCAGCGCTGCGTCGTCCATTGCCTCGACCTGTGCGCCCATCATCAGCCGGTCTGCGGCCAGTCCGACCTGGCGGCAGATGCTGGCGCTGACCAACTCGTTGTCGCCGGTCAGCAGCTTGACGGTGATGCCGTGCGCGGCCAGCGCTTGCAAGGCCGGCGCGGCCGACTCCTTGGGCGGGTCGAGGAAGGCGATCGTGCCGATCAAGGTCAGCCCGCATTCATCGGCCACCGAGTAGCTGGCCTGGTCGGGCGGCAGCTCTTTCATCGCCACGGCGACCACGCGCAGCCCGTCCTGGTTGAGCTCGCGCGTGACCTGCAGCACCTGCGACAGCAGCGCGGCGTCCAGCGGTTGGTCGGGCTGGCCGCTGTCGACGCGGGCGTGGCTGCACACGGCCAGCACCTCTTCGAGCGCACCCTTGCAAATCAGCTCGTGGTGCTCGCCGGAGCCAGAGACCCCGACCACCACCGACATGCGCCGGCGCTCGAAGTCGAACGGGATCTCGTCGATCTTGCGGTAGTCCTGCGCCAGCTTCAACTCGGTGGCGAGCTCGACATGCTCGAGCACCGCGCGGTCGAGCAGGTTCTTCAGCCCGGTCTGGTAATGGCTGTTGAGGTAGGCGAACTCGAGCACTTGTTCCGACGGCCGGCCCAGCACGTCGGCGTGGCGCGCCAAGGCGATCTGGTCTTGCGTCAGCGTGCCGGTCTTGTCGGTGCACAGCAAGTCCATCGCGCCGAAGTTCTGGATCGCGTCGAGTCGCTTGACCACCACCTGCCGGCGCGCCAGCCCGACCGCGCCCTTGGCCAGCGTCGAGGTGACGATCATCGGCAGCATCTCGGGCGTCAGCCCGACCGCCACCGACAGCGCGAACAACAACGCCTCGGTCCAGTCGCCTTTGCCCAGGCCGTTGACCAGGAAGACCACCGGCACCATCGCGCAGGCGAAGCGGATCAGCAGCCAGCTCACGCTGTTGACGCCGGCCTGGAAAGCGTTGGGCAATGGGTCGGTCGCGCTGACGCTGGCCGCGAGATGGCCGAAGTAGCTGGCGCCGCCGGTCGCGCAGACCAGCGCGGTGGCGGCGCCCGACACCACGTTGGTGCCCATGAAGACCAGGTTGCTTTGCGCCAGCGGCGCGATGCTGTCGCCGACGCGCTGCACGAACTTCTCGATGGGCAGAGACTCGCCGGTCAACGCGGACTGGGCGATGAACAGATCGCGCGCGCTGAGTAGTCGGCAGTCGGCCGGCACCATGTCGCCGGCTGACAGCGCGACCAAGTCGCCAGGCACCAGTTCGCGCAGCGCGATCTCGCGCGGCCCGGACAGGCCGGCGACGCCTGCGCTGCCGCGCCGTATCACCGTCGCCTGGTTGCCGACCATCGCCTTCAGCCCTTCGGCGGCGCGGTGCGAGCGGCCTTCCTGGACAAAGCGGATCGCGGTGCTCAGCCCGACCATGATGCTGATCACGACGGTGGCTTTGGCGTCGGCGCCGAACCAGGACAGCAGTGCCAGCGCGCTGAGCAGCAGGTTGAACGGGTTCTTGTAGCAGTGCCACAGGTGCAGCCAGGCCGGTAGCGGCGCTTCGTGTGCGACCTCGTTGGGGCCGTGGTGCGCCAGCCTCGCTCGGGCCTCGCGTGCGCTCAAGCCGTCGGCGTGTGACTTGAGCCTGGCGATCGCCGCTGCCGGCTCATCCTGCGCCAGCCGCAGCAGATCGCGCGACATCTGCGCCGGCGCGGGCTGGGCGCTGCCTCGACCGCCCAGGATCTCGAGCAGTGGCGACCTGCCGAAATGCCTGAGCCTGCGCCGGCGGCGCAAGAACGCGCTGAAAGCCTGGGTCAGGCGCCTGGCCAACCGGTGCTGGGCGGCCGGCTTCACAGCAGCTTCGGGTCGGTGGCTTGCGCACGCATGGATCGCGCATCATCGGCCGCCCCGCCGGCTCAGGGCTTGCCTCGGCGCAATGCCGGCGCGGACCGATCGATCCGGGCTCTTGGGTGACTCAGGGCAGGTTGAGCCAGATCTCGTTGCGCCGCATGAACCAAGGGGTCCAAGGCGGGTCGTAGCGCGACAGCACAGGCTCGCCGGTCCAGGCCAGACCGGCAGACTGCAACACGGTCTTGAGCTGGGCCAGGTGCTCGGCCTCGTTGGCCTCGGACCAGAAGCCCGAGTAAGTGATCGCCGCAAGCCGGCTGGCGGGCACCTCGCGCAGCTTGACCCGCGCGTCGATCGGTTCGGGCGCGGATTCCAGGGTCACGCCCCTGGGCAGCACGAACTGCACCAGGTAGCCGCCGGGGGCGGCGGTCTGCGTCACCGGGGCGGTCATCTCCAGCTTGACCGGCGCCGGGGTCTGGGTCACCGGCGCGGTCATCGCGAATTTCCGGTCGCCCTTGTTCTTGCCGAAGATGTAGCCGGCCAGCATCGGGAAGGCCAGGTTGCCGGCCTTGTCGGCCGGACCTGTCACCAGCACCTCGGCCACCACATAGGGCGCGTACTGGCGCAGCTCGACCTTGTCGATGCGGCGCAGCACTTCGTGGGTGGGCTCTTCGATGGCCTGGCTGGTCAAGGGCGCGACGGCCAGCGCGAGGGTTGATAGCAGTTTGCGCATTGCGGGCTCCAGATGGGTTGGGTCGATGGTGAGGGGGCTCAGGACAGCAACTGGACCAGCACCGTCGGATGGAAGTCCCAACCGGTCAGCCCGGCGATGCCCATCAGCAAGCCAGTTGCTGTGGGCAGCAGCGAGACCCAGTACAGCAGCCAGAGCCGTGTCAGCGCGGTGACGGCCAGCAGCGCGATCGCGATCGCGATCAGCGCGTCCGACAGGTCGAACTGGTCGTCGCGGTAGTTCAGTTTGTCGTAATTGACTTGGTCTTGCTCAGCCTGCAGCTTGAGCTCGGCCTTTTTGCGCGACTGGTCTTCGGCCAGCTTGCGGTACTTGGCGATCGCCGCATCGTGGGCGGGCGCGGTCGCTGCGGTGGCGGCCGGGCGCGACAGCTCGAGCTGGGTCGCGGTGGCCTCGGCGATTTCCTGCCGGATGTTGCGGGCCTGGTAGAAGGCCCAGTGGTCGAGCTTGTCGGCCTGGGCTTGTTGCATCGACTGGACGATGTTGTCGTCCTTGACCTTGCAGATGCCCATGAAGGTGGCCAGCAGGGCGATCGTCACGGCCACTGCAGCGTTCAGCCTGGCGCCGCGCGCTTCGCGTTCGTTGCGAGCGGTTTCGGCCTGGCTCAGCATGTCCTTGGTGTCGATGTCCATCTTGTAGTTCCTGTGGGTCCTGTGGGGTTGGGGGCCGTGTTTCAGTCGCGCTTGCGCAGCGCGATCCAGCCCGCGATCACGGTGAAGCTCAGCACAATCAGCGCAATCACGAGAAAGCCGCGCGGATTGTCGGCCAGCGGGATGCCGCCGACGTTCATGCCCAGCAGTCCGGCGATGATGTTGATCGGCAAGGCCAGCACGGTGACCACGGTCAGCGTGAAGACGCTGCGGTTGGTCTGCTCGCCGACCTGGGCCACGATCTCCTCCTGCAGCAGCTTGATGCGCTCTTGCAAGGCGGCCAGATCGCGTAGCACCAGTGAGAACTCCTCGGTCGATTGGCGCAGCTCGTCGAGGTCGTGGACCGCGATCCAGGGCGGCGGTTGGCGCAGCAGTCGGAACAGCGCGCCGGGCTCGGGCGCGAGCAGCCGCTGCAGCCGCACCAGCACCCGGCGCAGCTTGCCCAGTTCGGCGCGCTTGGGCCTGAGCTTGCCGTGTTGCAGGTTGTCTTCTAGCGCGTCGACTTGCAGCGTGGCGTCGCGAACGATGCGAACCAGCACATCGCCCTGGTCGTGCAGCAAGTGATTGAGCAGCGCCACCGACGAGTCGAAACGACAGCCCTCCTTGACGGCCTGGCGCAGCCTGTCTATCGATCGCAGCGGGTGGGTCCGCGCGCTGATGGCCAGGCGCTGGTTGACCGTCAGCCACAGCGACGCGATCTCTGACGGGTCGAACGAGAACTCGTAGGCCACGTCGTTGACCACCGCGATCAGTTGGTCTGCGGCGTCCTCGATGCGGGTCGACCGCGAGCCGTCTTTCAAGGCTTCGAAGAATTCGGGCACCAGCTGCAGCCGGGTCCGCATCCAGGGCTCGGCCGAGGCGTCGGCCAGGTTGAAGTGCAGCCAGACAAAGTCGCGCTTGCCGGCAACCGGTGCCACCGCCAGCCATCTCAAGGCCTCGTCCAGCGTGACCGGCAGGCCAGGGGCGTCGGCCGAGAAGCGATAGCCGCAGATCAGGCCGTTTGGGTCCGAGCCATAGGCCACAGCGAGCTTGGGTTTGTCCATGCTGTCGATTGTGTCCTGACTGTCCGGACTGTCCGGGCATCGACCGGCCTGCTGGCAACAGCCGCAGCGCTCAGTCGCGTCGATGGCTGGCGGTGCGGCGCGGCTTCAAGGCGCGCGCTGGTAGCTGCTGACAAACAGCTTGTGGTCGAACTGTGCCAGCTTGAGTTGAAAAACATCGCCGGTCTGCATCGACGCCAGCCCTGGACCCACGCAGCTTGCCGTCACCACCCACACCCGGCCGTGTTGATCCTCCAGGTAGGCCAGTCCGAATTTTGGCAACACCTCTCTCACGACGCCCGTCACCTCGGTGCTGTTTGCTTGCTTGGTGTGCATCAGATGATCCTCAGCAAAATTTTTTGACCGCGTATCTTGATTGGTAACAAAAGTGTAATCCAATTAGGACTTACGCAAAAGAAATTTAATAATTCACACAAAATGCTGTAATTATATTATAATCGGGGCGTCAAAAACTACCCAAAAATGACGTATGAAACCAACCCGAAGAGACTATTGCCAATTTCTTGTGTCGACTCAAACCAACTA
>CAMCTC010000034.1 GCA_945878355.1 Bordetella parapertussis
TCGGCCGGCATGCCGGCGCGACGCATCACGACGTTGCCGGGCTCGACGAAAGCGGTGTAGCCGTCGCTGTCTTGCGCATGCTTGGGCCAGTCGCCGAGCAGCCCGCCATGGCCCAGCGGCTTGGCCATCATCTCGTGGCCCAGGCGGACGAACTCGTCGATGTAGAACTGGTAGTTCGTGAACAGCACGAAGTTCTGGAAATGCTCGGGCGAGGTGCCGGTGTAATGGCGCATGCGCTGCAGCGAGTAGTCAACCCGGGGCGCGGTGAACAGCGCGAGCGGATGCGGCTCGCGCGGGCCAGGCTCAAAGGTGCCGTTGGCGATGCCGTCATCCATCGCCGCCAGATCGGGCAGGTCGAAGACGTCGCGCATCAACTGGCGACGCTCGGCGCTCATCGTGCCCTCGACATGTTCGTGCTGGGCGAACGAGAAGTGGATCGGGATGGGTTGGCGTGACATGCCGACTTCGAGCGGTCCGCCGTGGTTGCGCAGCAAGAGCTGGAACTGTTCTCTGTAGTAATCGGCGAACAGGTCTGGCCGTGTCAGCGTGGTCTCGTAGGTGCCGGGGCCGGCGACGAAGCCGTAACTCAGTCGCGAATCGGCGCGCGCCACCGTGTCAGTGCGCACCCGGACAAAGGGGTAGCAGGCCCGCACCCGGCCGGCGGGCGTGGCGCCGGCGACGAAGTCGTGCAGGCTCTGGCGCAGGTGGTCGATGCCGCTGTTGTAGATGGTCGTGACATGCGCCAAAGCCTGGTCGGCGTCGTTGAAGCTCTGGGTGACGATCAAGGTGGGCGTTGTCATGGTCGATTATTGCCGCGAGGGGGCCGCTCGCGCGGCGGCTGGACAGCGCTCGGCTGATACGCGAGTGACAGCACGGTGTCAGGCTCTGCCCTAGCATCGGCGCAAATGCGCGCCGCGACAGCCCCAGTCCACCCGCTGCTCACCGGCCCCATCCTGCGCACCTTGCTGCGCCTGGCGGCGCCCAACGTGATGGCCACGTCGATGGCCGTCTTGGTGGGCTTGGCCGAAACCTTCTACATCGGCATGCTGGGCTTGGCCCCACTGGCTGCGATGGGGCTGGTGTTTCCGTTTGCCATGCTCACCGGCATGATGTCCGCTGGCGCGATGGGGGGCAGTGTGGCGTCGACGCTGAGTCGGGCGCTGGGTGCTGGCGACGCGACGCGAGCCCAGGCGGTGGCGCTGCATGCGCTGATCATCGGCACCGTGATGGGCGGCTTGTATGCCTTGGTGCTGCTGACTTTTTCGCCGAGATTGTTCGTGATGCTGGGCGGGCGTGGTGATGTGCTGCGAGAGGCGCTGGCCTATGCGAGCGTGCTGTTTTCGGGCGCCATCATGGTCTGGCTGTTCAACACGCTGGCGTCGATCGTGCGCGGCACCGGCAATATGCGCGTGCCCTCGCTGGCGCTGGTTGCCGCTGCGCTGCTGCAGATCGGACTGGGCGGCTTGCTGGGGCTGGGGCTGGGTCCGGTGCCGCGCCTGGGCATGCCGGGACTGGCTTTTGCTCAGATCGTGGCCCAGTCCTGTGGCGCGGTCTTCTTGTTCTGGTATCTGCGCAGTGGACGAGGCCGGCTGCGCTTGGTGTTCAAAGCGATACCGATTCGCGGCCAGCTGTTCTGGGACATCCTGAAGGTCGGCGCATTGGCCTGTCTGTCGCCGCTGCAGTCGGTGTCGACGATGATGTTGATGTCCGGTTTCGTCGCCCATCTGGGCGTGGTGCCCTTGGCTGGTTATGCCATCGCGCAGCGGCTGGAGTTCCTGACGGGCACGGTGGCCTTTGGCATCGGGCTGGCGTCGGTGCCGATGGTCGGCATGGCGATAGGCGCCGGCGACGTCAAGCGTGCGCGCCGCATCGCCTGGACAGCTGGCACCTTGACGGCAACGCTGCTGACGCCGGTCGGGCTGGTGGTGGCCTTGGCGCCGGACTTGTGGGCTGGCATCTTCACCCATGACGAAGCGGTGCTCGAGTACAGCCGCAGCTGCCTGCGCTGGGTGGGGCCGGCCTTCGGTTTCATCGGACTGGGGCTGACGCTGTACTTCTCCTCGCAAGGCGCTGGCCGCGTGTTCGGGCCGGTCTGTGCCGCGACGCTGCGCCTGCTGCTGATAGCGGCAGGCGGCAGCTGGTTGGTCGCCATCGATGCGCCGGCTTGGCAGCTGTTTGCGTTGGCCTCGGCGGCGATGGTGGTGTACGGCGGCAGCGGCGCCTTGGCGATGATGATGGCCTCTTGGGGTCCGCAGCTCGATCGGCCGGCCCAGCTCGCTGAACAAGGCATGCAGGTGCGCAAAGCCTGAGCATCCCCGGCGCCGGGGGCGGGGTACAGCGGCTGCACCGGCTTTCAGTAAAACCCCATCGGCCGGTCGTGAAAGATTCGCGCGTCCATCAGCGCCAGATCATCGGCCACTGTCACTGGGGCGCCCAGCGCATCGAGCACGTCGCGCTGCAGGTCCAGCCCCGGCGCGATCTCGGTCAGCGTCAGTTGGCCATCGCGCAGTTGGAACACCGCACGCTCGGTCAGGTAGAGGATCTCGCGGCCCAGCGAGGCCACATAAGGCCCGTTGAAGCTCAGGTGACCCACGGCCGGCACCAGCTTTTTCACAAGGCCCTCTTGCACGATGCGCAGGCGGCCGTCGCCGGTCTCTATGCGCAGGCCGTCGTTGGTCAGCGTTCCCATGAAGACCACCCGCTGCGTGCTCTGGGTGATGTTGATGAAGCCGCCGACACCCGAGACCTTGGCGCCGAAACGGCTGACGTTGACGTTGCCATGGGGGTCGAACTCGGCCAAGCCGAGGAAGGCGATGTCGAGTCCACCGCCGTCGTAGAAGTCGAACATCGCTGCGTGGTCTATCACCGCTTCGGGCCAGGCTGACGCGCCGAACGCAGGCCCGTCGGCCGGCGTGCCGCCGACCGGGCCTGATTCCACCGTCAACGTGAAGTCGTCGACACCTTCTTCACGCGCTACCGCGCCCAAGCCGGCTGGCATGCCAATGCCCAGGTTGACCACTGGGCGGTCGAGTCGCCGCAGCTCTAGCAGCGCGCGGCGCTGGATGATCTTGCGCGCATCCAGCGGCAGGTGCTCTGAAGCCGGACCGGCGCGAGCGGGTCGACTCGCGGGTGGGCTGGTGTACTTGGCGTCGAAGTCCTCGCCAAAGGTCATCCAGTGGTCTTGCGGGTCGTCGGCGATCACCAGGTGGTCGACCAGGATGCCTGGCACACGGACCCGGTTCGGATCGAGCGTTCCGGCTGGCACGATGCGCTTGACCTGGGCGATCACCAGGCCGCCCGAGTTGTGCGCGGCCTGGGCCAGCGCCAGCAGGTCGTGGTGAAACGGTTCCTGCTCGGTGCTGAGGTTGCCGCGCTCGTCGGCGGTGGTCGCGCGTATCAGCGCGACCTGTATCGGCAGCGCGGGATAGAACAGCTGCAGCTCGCCGCCTAGCGTCACGCGTTGCACCCTGGGTTCGATCGCCGAGGCTGCGCTGCGCTGGGTCAGCCGACCACCGTCGTGCAGCGGGTCGACGAAGGTGTTCAGGCCGATGCGCGTCACGACCCCCGGCTTGCCACCGGCGATCGCGCGAAACAGGTGGCTGATCACGCCTTGCGGCAGGTTCCAGGCTTCGATCGCTTCTTGCTGCACCAGCGCGCCGAGCTTGGGCGCCGATATCCAGTGGCCGCCGATCACGCGCTTGACCAGCCCAGCGTGGCCAAAGTGGTTGATGCCGCGGTCAGCCCGGTCACCCTGGCCTGCGCCATAGACCAGGGTCAGGTCGCGCGGGTGGCCTTGGCTGAGGAAGCGGGTCTCGATCGCCCGGCTGATCGCTTCGGCATGGCCGACGCCGACAAAACCTGCGGTCGCAACGGTGGCGCCGTCGGG
The DNA here is from genome assembly GCA_945878355.1 of Bordetella parapertussis. Lineage (GTDB taxonomy): Bacteria > Pseudomonadota > Gammaproteobacteria > Burkholderiales > Burkholderiaceae_C > Pseudaquabacterium. Next base: position 3,887 of record CAMCTC010000034.1, read on the forward strand.
GATCAAGGCGGCGGCCTGGGCCGGCGTGATGGCTTGCATGGGGTGGTGTCTCCTGGATCGGGCATCGTAACCAAGGGCTGCCGTGCTGGCCTCGAGCCGGCGAAGTCGCGCGCCGGGCTAGGATGCAGGACTGAGCGCAGCTGGGTTGGCCGGCGCGCGAACCTTCAACGCCATCAACCGCCTGGCGCGGTCAGAGTAAAGCATGAGCTTTTTTGCGATCGACATCGGCAACACGCGTTTGAAATGGGCCCAGTACGCCGGCCCCCAGCCAGGCGCTGCAGTGCTGGCGCAAGGTGCGGTCTTCCTAGAGAACATCGACGGCTTGGCCGAGGCCGAGTGGAAAAACTTGTCTGCCCCGCACTCGATCCTGGGCTGCAACGTCGCGGGTGACGCGGTCAGGCGCCGCGTCGAGGAGCAACTCGAGCTCTGGGACGTGGTGCCCAGCTGGGTCGTCAGTTCGGCCCAGGCGGCTGGCGTGACCAACGGCTACGACCACCCCGGCCGGCTCGGCTGCGACCGCTTCGTGGCCCAGATCGGCGCGCGTCACCATGTGTTGGCGCGGGTGGGGCCTAGGCCGGTGCTGGTGGTGATGGTGGGCACGGCGGTGACCGTGGACGCGCTAGACGCCGATGGGCATTTCCTGGGCGGCCTGATCCTGCCCGGCCACGGCATCATGCTGCGCGCGCTTGAAGGCGGCACCGCCGGGCTGCGCGTGCCCACCGGTGAGGTCCGCGACTTTCCCACCAACACCAGCGACGGCTTGACCAGCGGTGGCACGTACGCGATCACCGGCGCGATGGAGCGCATGCACCGCCACTTGAGCGCGCGCTGTGGCCAGGAACCGGTCACGCTGATGACCGGTGGCGCGGGCTGGAAGGTTGCGCCCTGGTTGAGCATCGAGCACGAACTGATCGACTCGCTGATCTTCGACGGGCTGCTGGCGATGCAGTCGCACCGGCTGGCGCTCTAGCCTGCTGGCCTCTGGCCGGCGCGAGCCGGGCTACAGGATGTAGCGCGACAAGTCCTCGTTGCGCGAGAGCTCGCCGAGCTTGGCGTCGACGGCAGCGGCGTCGATGGACCGGGTCTGGCCGCCGAGGTTCGGCGCTTCGAAGCTGATCTCGTCAAGCAGTCGCTCCATCACCGTGGCCAGTCTCCGCGCGCCGATGTTCTCGGTGCGCTCGTTGACATCGAATGCGATCTGCGCCAAGCGGCGTATTGCCTCGGGCGTGATCTCCAGCGTCAACCCTTCGGTCGCGAGCAAAGCCTGGTATTGCTTGATCAGGCTGGCCTGGGTGCTGGTCAGGATGGCCTCGAAATCATCGACCGACAGCGAACCCAGCTCGACCCGGATTGGGAAGCGGCCCTGCAGTTCGGGGATCAGGTCGCTGGGCTTGGCCAGGTGGAATGCGCCCGAGGCGATGAACAGGATGTGGTCGGTCTTGACCAGTCCGTGCTTGGTCGTCACGGTGGTGCCCTCGACCAGTGGCAGCAGGTCGCGCTGCACCCCTTGACGCGAGACTTCCGGCCCGCCCTGGTCGCTGCGCGAGGTGACTTTGTCGATCTCGTCGATGAAGACGATGCCGTTGTTCTCAGCGTTGTGCAGCGCCTGGGTCTTGATGTCGTCGTCGTTGACGAGCTTGCCGGCCTCTTCCTCGACCAGCAGTTTGTGCGCCTCGTCGATCCTGAGCTTGCGGGTCTTGGTGCGGCCCGCGCCGACCTGCGAGAACAAGCCCTTGAGCTGCGATGCCATCTCTTCCATGCCCGGCGGCGTCATGATCTCCATCGAGGCCTGTGGCTCGGCCAGCTCGATCTCGATCACCTTGTCGGCCAGCGCGCCTTCGCGCAAGCGCTTGCGCATCACCTGGCGCGCGGTGCTCTCGGGCGGGCTGGCAACACCGGGCTCGCTGCGCGCGTCGCGGGTCAAGGGCACCAGCAGGTCCAGGATGCGGTCTTCGGCGGCGTCCTCGGCACGGCCGCGCTGGCGTTTCATCGCGGCCTCACGCGCTTGCTTGATCGCGATGTCAACGAGGTCGCGGATGATGCTGTCGACGTCCTTGCCGACATAGCCGACCTCGGTGAACTTGGTCGCCTCGACCTTGATGAAGGGCGCGTCGGCCAGCCGCGCTAGCCGGCGCGCGATCTCGGTCTTGCCCACGCCGGTGGGCCCGATCATCAAGATGTTCTTGGGTGTGATCTCGCTGCGCAGCGCATCGCCGACCTGCTGGCGACGCCAGCGGTTGCGCAGCGCGATGGCCACTGCGCGTTTGGCGGCGTTCTGGCCCACGATGTGGCGGTCGAGTTCGGAGACGATCTCCTGCGGGGTCATGCTCATGCCAGCACCTCGATGGTGTGGTTCTGGTTGGTGTAGATGCACAGGTCGCCGGCGATCACCAAGCTTTGTTTGACGATGTCCTCGGCGCTGAGCTCGGTGTGGGCCAGCAGCGCTCGCGCAGCGGCCTGGGCATAGGCGCCGCCCGACCCGATTGCGACGATGCCGTGCTCGGGTTCGAGCACGTCGCCGTTGCCGGTGATGATCAGGCTGGCCTCGCGGTCGGCCACCGCGAGCATCGCTTCGAGCCTGCGCAGCACCCGGTCGGTGCGCCAGTCCTTGGTCAGCTCGATCGCGGCCCGCGCCAGATGGCCTTGATGTTTTTCGAGCTTGGCCTCGAAGCGCTCGAACAGCGTGAAGGCGTCGGCGGTGGCGCCGGCAAAACCGGCCAGCACCTGCTCGCGATGCAAGCGCCGTACCTTGCGCGCAGTGGACTTGATGATGATGTTGCCCAGCGTGACTTGGCCGTCGCCGCCCAGCGCGACTTGCCAGCCCTGCGGCGTGAGTCGGCGTACGCTGACGATGGTGGTGCCGTGGAATAAGTCCATTCGGTGCTTGGATCCGGATTGTGGAGAGAGGAGGCCAGGGCTGGGTCGGTTTCGAGCGGTCAGTCGCGCGGGATCGATACCTTAACGTGTTCATCTAGGCCCATCGCGCCAAAAAACAAGGCCAGCAGCCGATGCGCGTCGATGAAGCTGACGCTGCGCTGCTCGGCCTGTTTCGCCAGCACCCAGTTCAGCAGGTCGCCCGCAGCGATGAAGTCGACCCGGATCAGCTTGGCGCATGACACCTGCACGCCACGGGCCGAGCCGAGTTGGCGGTCGATCTGCTGCAGTTGGGCGCTGATGTCGCCGCTCAACTGGCCCGACAGTTCGACTGTGCAGACCTGTCTCGCGGCGAGGCTGTCGTCCGGCCGCGTAGGCGTCAGAAAACTCGATGAGAGATCGCTGACGATGGACAAGGGCAGCGAGGCCGCCGCGTCGGCCACGCGCTTGGGCAGCGAGTACCAAGGCGGCGACGAGCGGCCGAACAACAGCGCAAAGTCCATCGCCAGCTTGTCGAACTTGGGCTGTTGACCGGTGGCCCGGTAGAGGTCAAGCAGCACGTGCCAGCTTGGGTCATCTCGGTGTCGTGCAGCTGTCGGCCTGCACATTGCGCTCAGCACTTGCTCGCAGTGGTCGAAGTCGGCGTTGGCAAAAGCGATCGCGGCCTCGTCAAGTTCGGGGTCACGCAGCGCAGGCCAGTGGCTGGCGGACAAAGACAGCGTCTCGGACTGTGCGCTCGGTGGGGGCGCCGGGTCTGACAGATCGATGTCTGGTCGCAGCGTCATTCGGATGGGGTCAGCGGCAATCTGCGCCGGCGCTGCGATTTGCGTATGGGCTCGACTGGGTGTCAACGTCGAGGCTGGAGGCGCAGCGCGCGACGGCGCTTCGCGGCGACCGCCCTCACCAGCCATCTGCTGCTCGATCGCATCGATCTTGGCCTTGACGCCGGTCTCGCCGCGGCTGAGCACGTCGTGTTCGGTCGCCCTGACCTCAGAATCCGCGGCCTTGGATGAGCCGCCGAGCGCAGCCAGTTTTTCAGGCGACAGCCCTTCGCGGCGCAGGCGGCGCAAGGTATCGAACTCGCGCCTGCGAACAAAGTCGTTGCGCCGCTTGCGCTCGACGATTTCCTTGAGCTCGGAGCGGTCGAGCTGCGATGCCGCGCTCTGCGGCGTTGCGGCCCAATCAGCGGTGGGGTTGGCGACGAAGCGGGCCACCTTGCGGAAGAAGCCCGGTGCTGATTTGGCTTCAGCCATGTCGGTCACCTCGGTCGACTGGCCTGAAGCGTCACGACGTCCAGCGTGCGCTCAGTCGCCGAACATCTTCTGCTTCATCTCGCGGCGTTGCTGCGCCTCAAGCGACAGGGTCGCCGTGGGCCGCGCAAGCAAGCGACCCAGCCCAATAGGCTCACCGGTCTCGTCGCAAAAACCATAATCGCTGGCATCGATCCTGGCCAACGACTGCGTGATTTTCTTGAGCAACTTGCGTTCGCGGTCGCGGGTTCGCAGTTCCAGCGCGTGCTCCTCCTCGATCGTGGCGCGGTCGGCCGGGTCGGGAACGATCGTGGTGTCTTCGCGCAGGTGCTCGGTGGTCTCACCCGCGTTCGACAGCAGGTCGTCCTTGAGCGCTTGCAAGCGCACGCGGAAAAACTCGAGCTGTTTGTCGTTCATGTACTCGTCTTCGGGCATCGAGAACAACTCGGGCTCGGTCAGATCACGGCCAGCCTTGGTTTTCCAGGCATTGACGAGCTTGGGGTCTGCCTTGTGCGCAGTTTTCACGAAATCCATCGGTTCAGGGTATCCACGTGCAGGGGGCTTGGGAGGTGCGAATCGCTCGGCAAATCGGCTGGTGGACGGCGCTGGCGCAGGCGCCGGCGCCTTGGCGCTGTTCTTGCTGCTCGACTTGGCACCGGGTTTGGGCGCACTCGCCGTGACCGGCTTGTCGAGGGGGGTGCTGGCGGTCGGGGGTTTGGCCAATGGCTTGCTCACGTCGGAACTCCTCGCAGTGGCGATATACCTGTGGTCCGCCACGGCCTGTCGATCTGCCGCGTCGCTAGAGGCGCGCGGATTGTAGCCATGCCCGAAGGCGATCCGCCAGGGATCAAACCAGACAACCTTCCAGTCCTTGCAAAAGGATGTCCTTGGGCAGGTCTATGCCGATGAACACCATCTTGCTCAGCTTCTTCTCGTTGGGCAGCCATTTCGGACCGAGGTCGCTGCCCATGAGTTGGTGCACGCCTTGGAAGATCACCTTGCGCTCGCTGCCCTTCATGTAGAGAACGCCCTTGTAGCGCAGCATCTTGGGGCCGTAGACCTGCACGATCGAGCCCAGGAAATCCTCCAGCTTGGCCGGGTTGAAAGGCTTTTCGGCGCGAAACACGAAGGACTTGACGTCGTCGTCATGGGCGTGGTGGTGCGGATGGTCGCAGTTCTCGTCGTGCACGTGGTCATGCGCTGCGTGATCGTCGGCGTTCAGGAACTCGGGGTCGATCTCAAGCTTGGCGTTGAGGTTGAAGCCTCGCAGGTCGAACACGCTGGCGATCGGCACCTCGCCGAAATGCACCTTGTGCTGTGGCGCGCGCGGGTTCATGTGTTTGATGCGGTGGATCAGCGCATCGACATCAGCCTCGGTGACCAGATCGGTCTTGCTGATGAAGATCTGGTCGGCAAAGCCAACCTGGCAGCGTGCTTCCTGACGGGTGTCGAGCTGCGACTGTGCGTGCTTGGCGTCGACCAGCGTCAGGATCGAGTCGAGCAGGTAGCTCTCGGCGATCTCGTCGTCCATGAAGAATGTCTGGGCCACCGGGCCTGGGTCGGCCAAGCCGGTGGTCTCGATCACCACCCGGTCGAAATCAAGCTCGCCCTTGCGGCGCTTGGCTGCCAAGTCCGACAGCGTGGTGCGCAAGTCCTCGCGGATCGAGCAGCAGACGCAACCGTTGTTCATCTGGATGATCTGCTCCTTGGTGTCGGCCACCAGGATCTCGTTGTCGATGTTCTCCTCGCCGAACTCGTTTTCGATCACCGCGATCTTCTGGCCGTGGTGTTCGCTGAGCACGCGCTTGAGCAGCGTGGTCTTGCCCGAGCCCAGAAAGCCCGTCAGGATGGTTGCTGGGATGAGACCTGACGACATGGTGATTCCGATGCAGTGCTGTGAGGGTTGCTCGTCCGGGAAGGTGCGACGACAACCACAAGGTTTGGGATCGAGGTGAAAACTTGGAATATTGACGGATGTTGGGTCGAACGGCCAGACTTCAAGCAGCAGCGCGTCAGCCTCGGCCGAAGGCGAGAGCGTAGCGCAAGCCAGGCCCTGAGGGTCTTGCGGCCGTCGCGCCAGATTCATCGGTTATCCTGCGCCACCCTCACCACCGACACCCAATGTGTCAGAACCTCCTTCTAGTCGACCGCCGCAGCGCGCGGCGGCGGCCCTGACCAGCAAGCGCAGCTTCTTCGAGCGCCTGGTTGAATTTCTATCCCCGGGACCCGACTCCAAGGACGAGTTGATGGAAACCCTGGCCGATGCCGAGCAGCGCGAGCTGATCGCTCCGGAGAGCCGGGTCATGCTTGAAGGCGTGCTCCGGATGGCCGAGATGAGTGCCGGCGATGTGATGGTGGCTGCGCCCCGGATCGACTCGCTCGACATCGACGCACCCTATGACGAACTGCTGTACAGCGTGATCGAGACTGCGCATTCGCGCTTTCCGGTCTACGAGGGTCAGCGCGAAAACGTCATCGGCATCTTGATGGCCAAGGACTTGCTAAAGGTCCAGCGCTCGCCCGATCTGAACCTGCGCACCTTGCTGAGGCCGGCGGTGTTCGTGCCCGAGAGCAAGAACCTCAACGAGTTGCTGCGCGACTTTCGCGCCAACCGCAACCACTTGGCGATGGTGGTCGACGAGTTCGGCCGCACCGCCGGGCTGATCACGATCGAGGATGTGCTCGAAGAGATCGTCGGCGAGATCGAGGACGAGTTCGACCAGGACGCTACCGCTGCTGAAAACGGCATCTACACCCTGGCCGATGGCAGCCACCGGGTGGCCGGCGACACCGACATCAGTGCGGTCAACGAGGTCTTTGGTACCCACTTGCCCGAAGACTGTTTCGACACCATCGGCGGCCTGATCGCCCATGAACTGGGGCGGGTGCCGCGGCGCGGCGAATCGACCCAAGCCGATGGGCTGACATTCCAGGTCATGCTGACCCGGGGTGGTGCGGTGCGCTGGTTCAAGGTGGCGCGGCGGGCCGCAGCGCCGGCAGGCGTTCGCGCTTGAAGCCACAGACCGCGGTGCGACTGGCGTGCGCAGGCATCGCCGGCGCGCTGCAGACCCTGGCCTTTGTCCACACCGCAGCCTGGCCGCTGCCGCTGCTGGCGATTGCCTGCTTGGCCTGGCAGGTTGGCCGGGCCACGCCGCGCCAAGCCGCCGCGTTGGGCTGGGCGTTCGGCTGTGCCTGGGGCTGTGCCAGCACCTGGTGGTTGTTCATCAGCCTGCACCGCTATGGGCAGTTGCCAGCACCGTTGGCCGTTGTTGCTGTGCTGCTGTTGTCGGGCTTGTTGGCGCTGTACCTGGCCCTCGCGATGGCCTGGGTGGCCAGGCAGCGCAGCGGCCTAGGGCTTCGCGACGCCGCGCGCTTTGCCGCGGCCTGGCTGGCCGCAGAGTTGGCGCGCGGGGTGTTTTTCACCGGATTTCCCTGGGCCGCGACCGGCTACAGCCAGGTCGATGGACCGCTGGCCTTGCTCGCGCCCTGGATCGGCGTCTACGGCATCGGCGCCTGGGTCGCCTGGGTCGCCGCCTGTGTAGGGTTTGGTGTTGCGCGAATCCAGCTGGGTGCGGGCTGGCGGTGCTGCTTGACTGCGCCGGTTGGGCTGGCGCTGACGCTGATGGCATTGCCGGCTGCCTGGAGCCTGTGGCGCGGCACGCCCGAGTTCACGCTGCCGGGTCGCACGCTGCAAGTGGTGATGCTGCAGACCAACGTGGCGCAGGACGAGAAGTTCGCCGCCCAATACCTGCCCGAGGCCTTGGCCTGGGTGTCGAGCGCACTGACCGGCGCGCGCGCCGACTTGGTGCTCGCGCCCGAGACGGCGGTGCCGCTGCTGCCGGATCAACTTGCCGAACTGGTGCCGGGCTACTGGGCCGACTTGCAGCAGCATTTCGCCCGCCCCGGCCGCGCCGCGCTGGTGGGCGTGCCGCTGGGCAGCTTGCGCCAGGGCTACACCAATTCGGTGGTCGGGATGTCAGCGGCGGGCAGCGACTACCGCTACGACAAGGTGCATCTGGTGCCATTCGGCGAGTTCATTCCGACCGGATTTCGCTGGTTCACCGAGTTGATGAGCATCCCGCTCGGCGACTTCAACCGCGGCCCGCTCAAGCCACCGTCGTTCGAGGTCCTCGGCGAACGCATCGGCCCCAATATTTGCTACGAAGATCTGTTCGGCGAGGAGTTGGCGCTGCGCTTTGCCGATGAGGCGAGCGCGCCCAGCATCCTGGCCAATGTCAGCAACATCGGCTGGTTTGGCGACACCATCGCGGTGACCCAGCACTTGCAGATCTCGCGCCTGCGCAGCCTGGAACTGCAGCGGCCGATGCTGCGCGCGACCAACACGGGCGCGACCGCGGTGATCGACCATCGAGGCGTCGTGACGGCGCAACTGGCGCCTTTCACCCGCGCGGTGCTCGAAGCGAGCGTGCAGGGCCGCCAGGGTCTGACACCGTTTGCGCGTTGGACTTCCGCCGCCGGGCTGTGGCCGCTGTGGCTGCTGGCTGGGCTGGGACTGGCCTGGCCGCGCGGACGGCTGGCCGGTCCGCCGGCCCGCTAAACTCGACCGCTTTGCCTCGACGACCCTCTGGCGTGCTGCGCGGCGCCTGTGCCTCTTCACCCGGCGACCCCATGCTCACCTTCCAGCAAATCATTCTTCGCCTGCAAGACTACTGGGACCAACAGGGCTGCGCCCTGCTGCAGCCCTACGACATGGAAGTGGGCGCTGGCACCAGCCACACCGCCACCTTCTTGCGCGCGCTCGGCCCCGAGCCCTGGAAGGCGGCCTATGTCCAGCCCAGCCGTCGGCCCAAGGACGGCCGCTACGGCAACAACCCGAACCGGCTGCAGCACTACTACCAGTACCAGGTCGTGCTCAAGCCCGCACCGGCCAACATCCTGGAGCTCTACCTCGGCTCGCTCGAGGCGCTGGGCTTCGACCTGAAGCACAACGACGTGCGTTTCGTCGAGGACGACTGGGAGAACCCGACGCTAGGCTGCTGGGGCCTGGGTTGGGAGGTCTGGCTCAACGGCATGGAAGTGACACAGTTCACCTATTTCCAGCAGGTCGGCGGCATCGACTGCAAGCCGATCACCGGTGAGATCACCTACGGTCTGGAGCGCCTGGCGATGTACATCCAGGGCAAGGAAAGCATCTTCGACCTGGTCTGGACGCCTGGCCTGACGTATGGCGACGTCTACCATCAGAACGAGGTCGAGCAGAGCACTTACAACTTCGAGCACAGCGATGTCGAGTTCCTGCTGCAGGCCTTTGCCGCCCATGAGCGCCAGAGCCAGCACCTGATGGGCCAGCATCTGGCGCTGCCGGCCTACGAACAGTTGCTCAAGGCTGGCCACAGCTTCAACCTGCTCGACGCGCGTGGTGCGATCAGTGTGACCGAGCGCGCAGCCTACATCGGCCGCATCCGCAACCTGGCGCGCACCGTGGCCCAGAGCTACCTCGACAGCCGGGCCAGGCTGGGATTTCCGATGGCGCCCAAGGATTGGGCCGACGAGGTGCTGGCGAGCATCGCGCTGAAGAAAGCGGCTTGAAGCCATGAACCACAAAGTGATGACATCCACCCACCCGCTGTTGGTCGAACTGTTTGTCGAAGAGCTGCCGCCCAAGGCGCTGAAGAAACTGGGCGAGGCGTTTGCTGCCGCGCTGGCGGCATCCCTCAAAGCCCAGGGCCTGGCCGGCGACGACAGCGTGGCCACGCCGTTTGCCTCGCCACGCCGACTGGCCGCGCACCTCACGAATGTGGCGACCAAGGCCGCTGACCGCAGCCTGCTGCAAAAGCTGATGCCGGTGGCGGTGGCGCTGGACGCGCAAGGCCAGGCCACGCCGGTGCTGTTGAAGAAGCTGGCCGCGCTCGGCGCTGGCCCCGAGGTGCTGCCGCAGCTCAAGCGCGCGCCTGACGGCAAGACCGAGGCACTGTTTCTCGACAGCCAGGTGGCGGGTTCGACGCTGGCCGATGGCCTGCAAAAGGCGCTGTTAGAGGCCTTGGCCAAGCTGCCGATTCCCAAGGTGATGTCCTACCAGCTGGAAGCCGGTGCGGGCGCCGAGGTCCGCCCGGGCTGGACCACCGTGCACTTCGTGCGTCCGGCACACGGGCTGGTGGCACTGCACGGCGACCAGGTGGTGCCGGTGTCGGTGCTGGGCCTGGCGGCTGGCCGCGCCACCCAGGGCCACCGCTTCGAGGCGCTGAAGCAGCCGCTGCAGCTGCGTGACGCCGACAGCTACGCCGATCAGCTCGCCGACGAGGGTGCGGTGATCGCCAGCTTTGCTGCGCGCCGGGCCGAGATCGTGCGCCAGCTGGCCGCAGTGGCGGCCAGCGCCGGCGCCGGCTTGCGCCCCATCGACGACGACGCGCTGCTCGATGAGGTCACCGCGCTGGTCGAGCGGCCGAACGTGCTGCTGTGCCGCTTTGAGCCCGAGTTCCTGGCCGTGCCGCCGGAATGCCTGATCCTGACGATGAAGGCGAACCAGAAATACTTCCCGCTGCTTGATCGCGATGGCAAGCTCACGCACCAGTTCCTGGTCGTCAGCAACATCCGTCCGTTGGATGCCAGCGCGGTGGTCGGCGGCAACGAGCGCGTGGTGCGCCCGCGTCTGGCCGATGCCAAGTTCTTCTTCGACCAGGACCGCAAGAAGACGCTGGAGTCGCGCGTCGCCGGGCTGGACAAGGTGGTCTACCACGGCAAGCTGGGCTCGCAAGGCGATCGCGCGGCCCGCGTCGGCGCGATCGCGCTGGCCATCGTCAAGCAGTTGGGCGACGCCACGCTGCCTTACACGGTAGAGGCCCGCGACCAGTTCGAGGTGCTGGCCAGCAAGGTCAGCCAGGCAGCCCGGCTGGCCAAGACCGACTTGGTCACCGACATGGTGGGCGAGTTCCCGGAACTGCAGGGCATCATGGGCGGCTATTACGCCCGCCACGAAGGCCTGCGCGACGGCGTGGCGATCGCGATCGAGGACCACTACAAGCCGCGCTTTGCTGGCGACTCGCTGCCGCGCAACCACACCGGCACGGTGCTGGCGCTGGCCGACAAGCTCGAGACCCTGGTCGGGCTGTTTGGCATCGGCGCCTTGCCCACCGGCGACAGGGACCCGTTCGCGCTGCGCCGCCATGCGCTGGGCGTGATCCGCATCCTGATCGAGAAGAACCTGCCGCTGGCCGTCGATGCGCTGGTCCAGGCCGCTGAAACCGTGTTTGCGTCCGAGCACAAGACCCATGAGGTGCAATCGCCGCTGATGGTGTTCTTCGCTGACCGGCTGTCTGTGCTGCTGCGCGAGCAGGGCTATAGCGCGCAGGAGGTCGACGCGGTGCTGGCTTTGCACCCAACCCGGCTCGGCGATGTGCCGCGCCGGCTGGCAGCGGTGCGCAGCTTTGCCGCGCTGCCCGAGGCCGCGCCGCTGGCAGCGGCCAACAAGCGCGTGGGCAATATCCTGAAGAAGTCCGACGCTGTGCTTGGCGCGGGGGTCAAGCCGGCGCTGTTGGTCGAGCCGGCCGAAGCCGTGCTGCACGCCGCGCTGGCCGCGATCGCGCCGCTGGCCGATGCTGCGTTTGCGGCCGGCGACTACAGCGCCTCACTGCAGGCCTTGGCAGGATTGAAAGCGCCGGTCGACGCATTTTTCGAAGCGGTGATGGTCAACGCCGAAGACGCTGCGCTGCGCGCCAACCGCTTGGCGCTGCTGGGCGATTTGCACGCGGCGATGAACCGTGTTGCCGACCTGTCTCGGCTGGCTTCCTGAGCGGGGGCGAGCATGCAGCCGGTTGTCAAACTCGTGATCCTGGGCCGTGACGGCATCCTCAACGATTTCCGGGATGACCATGTCAAGGCGCCCGAGGAATGGTCTCCCATCGCTGGCGCGCTCGAGGCGGTTTCGAGGCTGAACCATGCCGGCTGGCATGTGGTGGTGGCAACCAATCAGTCCGGCATCGGCCGCGGCATGATCGACATGGCATCGGTCAATGCCGTCCATGCGCACATGCTCAAGCAGTTGCAGTTGGCCGGCGGACGCATCGATGCGGTGTTTTTCTGCCCGCACACACCCGAGGATGGCTGCGATTGCCGCAAGCCGCAGCCTGGTCTGATGCGTGAGATCGGCAAACGCTACGGCATAGACCTCAAGCAGGTGCCGATGGTTGGCGACACCTTGCGCGACCTGCAGGCCGCGCAGGCCAGCGCTTGCGAGCCGCACCTGGTGTGCAGCGGCCGCGCTGCCGGGCTCGATGCCGCGCAGATCCAGGCGCTGGTCGACCAGGTGCCCGGCACCCGGGTTCATGCCGACCTGGCGGCCTTTGCCGAATACCTGCTGGCGCGTGGCGCTGCGCTGTCGGCGCATTGATCGCGCTGCTCTGCATCCAGACCTGATGATCGTCCTACGCTCCGCGCTCTACATCCTATGGCTGCTCGCCACGCTGATCCCCTGGGCACTGGTCGCCGTGCTGTTTTCGGCCCTGGTGCGCGGCGCGCCGATGTACTGGCTTTGCGTGGGCTGGTTGCGCGCTGCGGTCTGGGGTGCCAAGACCATCTGCGGCGTTCGCTACCGCGTGCAAGGGCTTGAGCATTTGCCGAGTGCGGCAGACGCCCATGCCGCCGTTCTGCTCGCCCCCAAGCACCAGAGCACCTGGGAGACCTTTGCGTTGCCGACCTTGATGCCGCACCCTTTGGCTTATGTCTTCAAGCGTGAGTTGTTGTGGATTCCGTTCTTCGGCTGGGCGATCGGCCGGATGGACATGATCCATATCGACCGCAGCCGTCGCAGTGCGGCCTGGGGCAAAGTGCTGGCGCAGGGCCGCCGGCTGATGGGGCAAGGCAATTGGGTGATCATGTTCCCAGAGGGCACGCGCATCGCCCGCGGCGCCAGCGGCGATTACAAATCCGGCGCTTCGCGTCTGGCCGTGACCACGGGCACGCCCATCGTGCCGATCGCGGTGACATCGGCGCGTTGTTGGCCACGCCGCAGTTGGTTGCTGCGGCCGGGCTTGATCGAGGTCTCGATCGGCAGGCCGATTCCGTCCCAAGGCCGTCGACCCGACGAGTTGATGCTCGAGGTCGAGAACTGGATCGAGAACGAGATGCGCCGGCTCGACCCTGACGCCTATCCGCCGCTGGCCGCTGTGCAGCCCGTCCGCGCGCTCGCAGGCTATCGTTCGTAGAATTCACGGTCATGCCTTCCCCCGGACTCCCAGCGAAACTGCAGCAGCTGTCCTTGTTCGACCTGCCGGTTGTCGAGGCCTTGACGACTTCTGCTGGCGCCAAGCCGGCAGAACCGCGGCTGGCAGCTGCCGCCGCGCCGGCGGTGCTTCGCTTCCAGCACCCTCGAGCCCAGCGGTCGATCGCGCTCGGTGAGCACCATGTTGGCTATGAATTTCGCCGGGCCCGGCGCCGCAGCATCGGCTTTGTGGTCGGGCTTGATGGTCTGAGTGTCAGCGCGCCGCGCTGGGTGGCGCTGTCGGAAGTCGAACTCGCCCTGCAAGCCAAGTCTGGCTGGATTCTTCGCAAGCTGCACGACCAGCATGAGCGGGCCCAGCGTCTGCAGGCGGCCAAGCAGGTGTGGGGTGACGGCAGCACGCTGCCTTATCTCGGCGACACGGTGATCTTGCTGCTCGACCCGCGTGTCAATGGCGCGCAGCTCAACAGCGACGGCCAGTCGCTGCCTGGCTTGCCGCGGCTGACGCTGCACCTGGGCCTGCCGCAAAGCGCGACCCAGGAGCAGATCCGCGAACTGGTGCAGAGCTGGCTGCAGCGTCAGGCGCGCCGTGTCTTCGAGGAGCGCTGCAGCCTTTTCGCCCAACAGCTTGGCGTTCGGATTCAGCGGCTGTCGCTGAGCTCGGCGGCCACCCGCTGGGGCAGCGCCAGCGCCAGCGGCGCGGTGCGGCTGAACTGGCGCTTGATCCACTTCGCGCTGCCGGTGATCGACTATGTCGTCACCCACGAACTGGCCCATCTGCGTGAGATGAACCACAGCCCGGCTTTCTGGGAGGTGGTGCGGTCGGTGTTGCCAGACTTTGAGCGCAGCCGCGGCGCGCTGCGCGCCGAAGTGCTGCCGGCCTTCGATTGAGCCGCAGCGCCAGGCGCCTGAGCGACGTCAACGCGACCCAGGCCATGACCCGCCCCACCTACACGATCACCGAGCTCGCGCGAGAGTTCGATGTCACGCCTCGCGCGATCCGCTTCTACGAGGACATGGGTCTGCTGGCGCCGACCCGCTCTGGCCGCAATCGGGTCTACAGCCAGCGCGACCGCACCAGGCTCAAGCTCACGCTGCGTGGCAAGCGGCTGGGCTTCGCGCTGCAGGAGATCCGCCAACTGGTGACGATGTACGACACAGAATCAGATACCGCGGCGCAGCTCGAAGCATTCATGGCTGTGCTGGGTGCGCACCGCCAGCAACTCGCGCAGCAACTCGACGACATCCGCATCACGCTCGACGAGCTCACGCTGCACGAAGACCGCTGTCGCCGACTGTTGGCGAGCGCGGTCAAGGTGCGCAAGTGAGACCTTGACAAGCGTCTGGAATCGCCTGGTTATGATTGACGTTTACGTCAACGTCAACTTGGCGGCAACCCCGCCCACCGATTGAGGAGACCTCTGATGAGCCAACTGCCCGGACTCGATTTTCAGCTCGGCGAAGACATCGACGCGCTGCGCGACGCGGTGCGCGCGTTTGCCGACGCCGAGATCGCGCCGCGAGCGGCCGAGATCGACCGCAGCGACCAGTTTCCGATGGACTTGTGGCGCAAGATGGGTGAACTCGGCGTGCTGGGCATCACCGTGTCCGAGCAATACGGCGGCGCCAACATGGGCTATCTGGCGCACATGATCGCGATGGAGGAGATCAGCCGGGCCAGCGCGTCGGTCGGCCTGTCCTACGGCGCACACAGCAATCTGTGCGTCAACCAGATCAAGCGCAATGGCAGCGAAGCGCAGCGCGCCAAGTACCTGCCCAAGCTGATCTCGGGCGAGCATGTGGGCGCGCTGGCGATGAGCGAGCCCGGTGCCGGGTCGGATGTGATCAGCATGAAGCTCAAGGCCGAGGACAAGGGCGGTCATTACCTGCTCAACGGCACGAAGTTCTGGATCACCAACGGCCCGGACGCCGACACGCTGGTGGTCTATGCCAAGACCGAACCCGAACTTGGCGCGCGTGGTGTCACTGCCTTCATCATCGAGAAGGGCATGAAGGGTTTTTCGGTGGCCCAAAAGCTCGACAAGCTGGGCATGCGTGGCAGCCATACCGGTGAGCTGGTGTTCCAGGATGTCGAGGTGCCGGCTGAGAACGTGCTGGGTTCGGTCGGCGGCGGTGCCCGGGTGTTGATGAGCGGGCTGGACTACGAACGCGCGGTGCTGGCTGCCGGGCCGATCGGCATCATGCAATCGGTGATGGACAACGTCGTGCCCTACATCCACGACCGCAAGCAGTTCGGCCAGAGCATCGGCGAGTTCCAGCTGATCCAAGGCAAAGTGGCCGATATGTACACCGTGCTGCAGGCTGGCCGGGCTTTCTGCTACACGGTCGGCAAGAACCTCGACAAGCTCGGACTCGAGCATGTGCGCCAGGTTCGCAAGGACTGCGCATCGGTGATCCTGTGGTGTGCCGAGAAAGCCACCTGGATGGCCGGCGAGGGCGTGCAGATCTTTGGCGGCAATGGCTATATCAACGACTACCCGCTGGGCCGTTTGTGGCGCGATGCCAAGCTCTACGAGATTGGCGCCGGGACCAGTGAAATCCGTCGCATGCTGATTGGCCGCGAGCTGTTCGCCGAGACGATGTGAGGGTTTGGCGCCAGCACTTGGTCGCCCCGCTGCGTAAACTGTGCATTGAAACTTTACCGTCAGAGATGACCGATCATGAGCACCGAGCTGCAAGAGTTGTTCCAGAACAATCGCCAATGGGCGGCCGCCACCGAACGGCGCGAGCCAGGCTTTTTCACACGATTGCTCAATCAGCAGAATCCGAAATACCTCTGGATAGGTTGCGCCGACAGCCGGGTGCCGGCCAACGACCTGGTCGGCTTGCTGCCGGGTGAGCTGTTCGTTCACCGCAACGTCGCCAACCTGCTGGTGCATTCGGACCTCAACGCGCTCAGCGTGGTGCAGTACGCGGTCGATGCGCTGCAGGTCAGCCACATCATCGTGGTCGGCCACAGCAACTGCGGCGGCGTGCGAGCAGCGATGACGAACCAGCGTTCTGGCCTGGTCGACAACTGGCTGCGCCATGTGCAGGATGTTCGCGACACGCACGAGGGCTTTCTTGCCGGTCTGCACGAGAGCCTGCAGGTCAACGCGCTGGTTGAATTGAACGTTTTGGAGCAGGCCCGCAATGTCTGCCGCACCACGGTGGTGGGCGACGCCTGGCACCGCGGCCAGACCGTGGTGGTTCACGGCTGGGTCTACGGCCTGCACAACGGCTTGCTCGAAGACCTGCAGATCACCGCCACTTCGGCCGATGGGGTCGGTCTGGCTTACGACACTGCGCTGGCGCTGGTCAAGCAGCGCTACCGACGCTTGCAGGTCGAGCAATGCGCGGGGGCTGAGGACCAGCCCGCTGCGGTGCCGTCCGCTGACTGAAGAGCGCCCTAGCCACATGTTCCCTCACCGTCTGACCGACAGCCGCGCATTCGACATTGCGAGGACCATGCTGGACGGATTCAACCGGCATTACCGGCTGTTCTCTGAGACCAACCGCGGCGCCAAGCGGCGCTTCGAGCAGGCCGATTGGCATGGCCAGCAGCGTGCCCAGCGCGAGCGCATCGAGTTCTACGACACCAGGGTCGAGGAGGCGGTCGAGCAACTGCAGCAAGAGTTCGACACCGCGCATCTGTCGGACGACACTTGGCAGCAGGTCAAGCTGCACTACATCGGCCTGCTGGTCGACCACCACCAGCCTGAACTGGCCGAGACCTTCTTCAACTCGGTCACCACCAAGATCCTGCACCACAGCTATTTCAGAAATGATTTTCTGTTCGTCCGTCCTGCCGTCAGCACCGAGTACATCGAGAACGACGAGCCGGCTTCGCTGCCGACATACCGCGCCTACTATCCGACGCGCGAGACCCTGCGTGAGACCTTGCTGCGCATCGTCGATAACTTTCAGTTGCAGCGTCCATTTCGCGATCTAGACCTCGACATCGGCGCGGTGCTCGAGGCCTTGCACCGCCATGTCAGCGATCTGGTGCGACTGCGCGCGAATTTCCAGATCCAAGTGCTGAGCTCGATGTTCTTCCGCAACAAGGGCGCCTACATCATTGGCAAGATCGTCAATGGTTTTTCTGAGACGCCGTTCGCGCTGCCGGTGCTGCACGGCGAGGATGGCTTGCTGGTGATCGACGCGGCGCTATTTGCCGAGGATGACTTGCTGATGGTGTTCAGCTTTGCGCGGGCCTACTTCATGGTCGACATGGCGATCCCCAGTGCCTATGTGCAGTTCCTGCGCTCGATGATGCCGCGCAAGCCGCGCAACGAGATCTACTCGGCGCTGGGCCTGCAAAAGCAGGGCAAGAACAATTTTTACCGCGACTTCCTCTACCACCTGCGCCACAGCAGCGACAAGTTCGGCATCGCCCCCGGCATCAAGGGCATGGTGATGCTGGTGTTCGACCTGCCCTCGTTCCCCTATGTGTTCAAGGTGATCAAGGATTTCTATCCGCCGCAAAAAGACACCAGCCGCGAGTTGATCAAGAGCAAGTACCTGTTGGTCAAGACCCACGACCGGGTCGGGCGCATGGCCGACACGCTGGAGTACACCAGCGTGGCGTTTCCTCGCTCGCGCATCAGCGAAGAGCTGGTGGCCGAGTTGCAGCACTTCTGCCCAAGCCAGATCGAGGTCGACGGTGACTCGCTGGTGATCAAGCACCTCTACATCGAGCGCCGCATGATCCCGCTCAACATCTACCTGCAAGACGCCGCGCCCGAGCAAGTCAAGCATGCGGTGATCGAATACGGCAACGCGATCAAGGATCTGGTGGCGGCTAACATCTTTCCCGGTGACATGCTGTGGAAAAACTTTGGCGTCACACGTCACGGCAAAGTGGTGTTCTACGACTATGACGAGATCGAGTACATCACCGACTGCAAGTTCCGCCGCGTGCCCACGCCGCGCAACGAGGAAGAAGAGATGTCCGGCGAGGTCTGGTACACCGTCGGCCCCAAGGATGTGTTCCCCGAGACTTTCGGCCCGTTCCTGCTCGGCAATGACGCGGTGCGCGAGGTCTTCATGAAGCACCACGGCGATCTGCTCGATGCCGCTTTCTGGCAAGGCCACCAGGCGCGAATCCGTGCCGGCCATGTGCATGATGTGTTTCCGTATGAACAGCACAAGCGTTTTGCCCACCACCGGGCGGGCTTGGCTTGACGATATGCACCAGCGATGTGAGTCTTGCCGCGACAAGACCGATCTGCCGCGAGTGCGCCCCGGTGCGAGAGCGACCGCTCTGCACTGATCCCTTCATCCACCCTGTCAACTGTCCAGGAGCAAACCATGTCTGAAGCCATCGTCATCGTCTCTGCCGCCCGCACGCCCATCGCCGGCCTGCTGGGGGAGTTCTCGTCGCTCGCTGCCTGGGAGTTGGGCGCGGTGGCAATTCGCGCCGCGGTCGAGCGCGCGGGCGTGTCGGGCGACGCCGTCGACGAGGTGCTGATGGGCAACTGCCTGATGGCCGGCCAGGGTCAAGCTCCGGCGCGCCAGGCGATGCGTCGCGCGGGTCTGCCCGACAGCGCTGGCGCGGTCACTTTGTCCAAGATGTGCGGCTCGGGGATGCGGGCGATGATGTTCTCGCACGACATGTTGGCTGCAGGGTCTGCATCGGTGATGGTGGCCGGTGGCATGGAGAGCATGACCAACGCGCCGCACCTGATGTTTGCTCGCAAGGGTGTTCGCTATGGCGCGGCGCAGATGTTTGACCACATGGCGATCGACGGGCTCGAAGACGCTTATGAACGTCTTCCCAACGGCGGCGGCAAGGCGATGGGTGTTTTCGCCGAGCAGTGCGTGGACAAGTACCGATTCAGCCGCGAGGCGCAAGACCAGTTCGCGATCACCTCGACCACCCGGGCGCGGCTGGCCAACGAAGACGGCAGCTTCGACTGGGAGATCGCGCCGGTGACGATTTCGGCCAAGACCGGTGACACGGTGATCCGCCACGACGAGCAGCCGCGCAAGGCCAAGCTCGACAAGATCCCCGGCCTCAAACCAGCGTTCAAGAAGGATGGCACGATCACCGCGGCCAACGCGTCGAGCATCTCCGACGGCGCCGCTGCGCTGGTGCTGATGCGCGAGTCGACGGCTCGCCAACTCGGCGCCACACCGATCGCTCGCATCGTCGGCCACGCGGTACACGCCCAGGCGCCTGAGTGGTTTGCCACCGCGCCGGCCGGGGCGATCGGCAAGCTGCTCAAGAAGACTGGCTGGGACGTCAAGAGCGTCGACCTCTGGGAGGTCAACGAGGCTTTCGCCGCGGTGACGATGGCCGCGATGAGCGATTTCGGCTTGCCGCACGAGATCGTCAATGTGCACGGCGGTGCTTGCGCACTGGGCCATCCGATCGGCGCTTCGGGTGCTCGCATCGTCGTCACACTGCTGGGCGCGCTGCGCAAGCAGGGCCTGAAGCGCGGCGTCGCCGCGCTGTGCATAGGCGGCGGCGAGGCCACGGCGTTGGCGGTCGAGCTGATCTGACCGTACCGGCGCTCGACCGGCGCCGGCCCCCACCAAGACAGGAGACGCGATGCTGCTCAGCGAAGACCACCAAGCCGTGCAGGACGCGGTGCGCCAGTATGTGCAGGCCGAGATCGCGCCCCATGCCGCGGCCTGGGACAAGAGCTGCCAGTTCCCGGCGGCACAGCTGCGCGGTCTGGCCGCGCTGGGCTGCTACGGCGTGGCCGTTCCCACCGAGTACGGCGGTGCCGGCCTGGACTACCTGGCGCTGGCACTGATGCTCGAGGAGATCGCCGCCGGCGACGGCGCGACCAGCACCATCGTCAGCGTCAACAACTGCCCGGTCTGCTCGATCCTGATGGCCTTCGGCAACGAGGACCAGAAGCAGCGCTTTCTCAAACCGCTGGCGCGCGGCGACATGCTGGGCGCTTTCTGCCTGACCGAGCCGCATGTCGGTTCGGAGGCGGGTGGCTTGAAGACCACGGCGCTGCGCGATGGCGATGATTACGTGCTCAATGGTGTCAAGCAGTTCATCACCAGCGGCAAGAACGGCGATGTTGCGATCGTGATGGCGGTCACCGACAAGGCCGCCGGCAAGCGCGGCATCAGTGCTTTTCTGGTGCCCACCGCCACACCCGGCTATGTCGTCGCGCGGATCGAGGACAAGATGGGTCAGCATGCCAGCGACACCGCGCAGATCTTGTTCGAGAACTGCCGAGTGCCGGCGGCCAACCGCATCGGCGACGAGGGCCAGGGCTTGAAGATCGCGCTGTCGGGGCTGGAAGGCGGGCGCATCGGCATCGCCAGCCAGGCCTTGGGCATGGCCCGCGCGGCCTTCGAGGCGGCCTTGGCCTATGCCAAGGAGCGCAAGGCTTTCGGCGTGCCGATCTTCGAGCACCAGGCGGTGCAGTTCAAGTTGGCCGACATGGCCACCAAGATCGAGGCCGCGCGCCAGCTGATCTGGCATGCCGCGAGCCTGAAAGACGCCGGGCGGCCCTGCTTGAAGGAAGCGGCAATGGCCAAGCTGATGGCCAGCGAGATGGCCGAGGCCGTGTGTTCGGGTGCGATCCAGGTGCTGGGTGGCTACGGCTACCTGTCTGATTTCCCGGTCGAGCGCATTTACCGCGATGTTCGGGTCTGCCAGATCTACGAGGGCACGTCCGAGGTGCAGAAGATCCTGATCGGGCGCGCGCTGGCGCAAGCCGCTGGCTGACAGGCGGGCGCACCGATTCTTCGGCGGCTCGGCTGCCGGCGAGAATCGGGCATGAGCGATACCCCTGAGCAAATCACCTGGCTGGACGACGAAGGCCAGCCGCGCAGCGCGCGCTGGCGCTCGCTCGCCGGCCACCCAGCGCCGGCGCGGGTCGTGCTGGCCGATGACCGGCTCAGCGCCGACGCTGCTTTCAGGCTGGCCCAGGCCGGCACTGGCTTGCTGTGGCGGGGCGATTACCAGAACGCGCGCCATTTGCTGCAGGCGTTGGGCCGGCGTCTCGACGCTGGTCCGAGACCCGGCCGCCGCAGCCCCGCCAAGTCAAGCGCCGAAGCGCCGATCGATCTGCCCGCGATATTCCAGGCCCAGCGCCGGCTGCAGGCCAAGCGGGCGTTGGTGCTGGGCCAACTGCTGCTGCCTTTCGACGCCGACCACGGTGTGCCGCTGCGCCGCGCGCCAGAGGTGCGCGACGCCGGCCTGCAAGCCCATGGGCCGGTGGCCGAGGTTTACGTCGCGTCCTTGCGCGAGTTGCTAGGCCTGGTCGGGGCTTTCGAGTGGCGCAAGAAAGGCGTGCCGATTGCGGCGCTGGGTGCGGCTATCCATCCGCACCACGGTGTCTTCTCGCCGGTGCGTGGCGAGTATGTCGACCTGGTCGCCCAGACCAAGCTGCCTGCTGCGGCCAAGCCGGCGCGAGTGCTCGACGTGGGCACCGGCACCGGCGTGCTCGCTGCGGTGCTGGCTCGCCGTGGGCTGCAGGTGGTGGCCACCGACCTGTCCCCCGCCGCGCTGGTCTGTGCAGCGGAGAACCTTGAGCGACTGGGTGTTGCCGAGCGGGTCAAGCTTGAACAGGCTGACCTGTATGTCAAAGGCCGCTTCGGATTGGTGGTCTGCAACCCGCCGTGGGTGCCGGCCCAGCCCAGTTCGCCGCTGGAGGCCGCCGTCTACGACCCTGACAGCCGCATGCTGCGCGGCTACCTGGCTGGGCTGGCCGCCCACCTGGCGCCCCAGGGCGAGGGCTGGCTGATCCTGTCGGATCTGGCCGAACACCTGGGTCTGCGCAGCCGAGACGAGTTGCTGGGCTGGGTTGCCGCCGCTGGCCTGCAGGTGCTCGGCCGC
Source organism: Bordetella parapertussis (assembly GCA_945878355.1). Classification (GTDB taxonomy): domain Bacteria; phylum Pseudomonadota; class Gammaproteobacteria; order Burkholderiales; family Burkholderiaceae_C; genus Pseudaquabacterium. Next base: position 25,995 of record CAMCTC010000034.1, read on the forward strand.
ATCGACACCCGGCCAAGCCACGCCAAGGCAGCCGATGCGCTGGACCCGCTGCACGCAGCGCGTGCGGCCGAGATCACCTCCTTGTGGCGGCTTGGCGTGGCTTGATGCGCTGCGCGCCGATCAGCTGCGTGTTGCAGTGGTTTGGGTGGCGGCCTGGGTCGGCAGCGTGTGCCGCTCGCTGGCCAGTTGGTCGATGCCGCCCAATGTGGCGGCGGTGACGAGCAGCGCCAGCGCGAGGGATAGCAGGTGGTGGGTGAGTTTCATGGCGGCTCTCCTATGGGCTAGGTTGTTCGATGGCCTGAACTCTAGCCAGCGCTAACGCCAATCACCAGCGCGCTGCGACGAAGCGCAGCGCCTGGCGATGGATTGCCGATCCCAGCGATGCGCTGTGCATCGCCCGCGCTCTCTCAAGCAATTGTGGTTTTGCTGTTTGACCCCCCTGGGGGTCGGCCGGCTTCGGCCAGCTTGGGGGCGTCAGTGGCCGACGCCCGCGTCAGCCAGGCGTTCGGCCAGTGCGACCAGCGCGCGGTCGCTGCCCACCGGACCCAGCAGCGACAAGCCCATCGGCGCGCCGTCGCGCCCTGCCAGCGGCAGACTGAGCTGCGGCGTGCCGCTCAGGCCTGAGATGCACATCAACACGACGGCGCGGTTGCGGTAGGCCTCTAGCGTGCTCTCGGCTGCGCTGCGAAGCGGCGCCACGTCGGGCATCGTCGGCATCAGCAGCACGCCGTCCTGGCCCAGCAGCGCCGCGATCTGGGCGGCGTAGGCGACGCGGAAGGCATGACCGGCGCTGGCCTGCGCGTCGCTGACTTGGCGCGACCAGGCAAAGCGCTCCGCCACGCCTGGGCCCAGCGGCGGCGCATGGCGCTCGATCATCGGGCCGTCGGTCATCCAGGCCTCGCGGCCCTGGACATGGCGGAAATGCCAGTACATCGCTTCGAAGCTGTCGCGCGCCAGTGTCACGGGCGCAGCCCGACCCAGCACCGCCTGTACCTGTTCGGCGGCAGTCCGCGCGGCTTCGGCCGCCGGCGCTTCGAGCAGCGCCCAGACATCGGTCGGCCACAACAGGCGTGGGGATTTGGGCGCTGGTATGGGGTCGGCGCCGAGCAACACATCGGCGACGCGGGAAAAAGTGCTGGTGTCGCGGGCGAAGAAGCCGCAGGTGTCGAAGCTCGGTGCCAGGTCGAGCACGCCTGCCAGGCTGATGCGGCCGTGGCTGGGCCGCAGGCCGATCAAGCCGCAGTGGCTGGCCGGTCCGCGCACCGAGCCGCCGGTGTCGGTGCCGAGCGCGAAATCGCACAGTCGGTTCGACACTGCTGAGGCCGATCCCGATGACGATCCGCCGCTGATGCGGTCGGGCGCTGCGCCGTTGATCGGCGCGCCGAAGTGCGCGTTGTTGCCGTTCATCGAAAACGCCAGCTCGTCGGTGACGGTCTTGCCGACAAACGCTGCGCCGGCATCGAGCAGGCGCTGCACAGTGGGTGCGTGGCGGGTCTTGATGCCCGACATCGCCAACAGGATCGGCGAGCCTCCCCCGGTGGGGTAGCCCGCGACATCGAACAAGTCCTTCACGCCGAAGCACAGGCCTGTCAACGGCCCGGTGGCCGCGCGCGCCACCGGGGCGTCGGGATACGGGACGAAGGCATGGGCAGGGTCGTGAATAGGCATGGTCTGTCCTGGTGAGTTCGGCAAGGTTTGTGCCGTCATGCGAGTGTCGGCGATGTGGCACCGGCGCACCAGCGCGATACTTGGCTTGCTGCGGCCCATCGCGAGCGCCGCCTGGAGACTCTGCTGATGAGAAAGACTGTCCAATCCATGGTCGATGAGGCGATGGCCGTCATCACCACTTACAGCGTCGACGACGCGCGTGACCTGCATGGCCGCGACGATGTGGTGTTCGTCGACCTGCGTGACCCGCGTGAACTCGAGCGCGAGGGCGTGATCCCCGGTGCATTCCACGCGCCGCGCGGCATGCTCGAGTTCTGGGTCGACCCCGAGTCGCCGTACCACAAGCCGGTGTTCAGTGAGCCCGGCAAGCGCTATGTGCTGTTTTGCGCCGGCGGTTGGCGCTCTGCGCTGTCGACCCACACCCTGCAGCAAATGGGTCTGGAAGAAGTCGGCCATATCGAGGGCGGCTTTGGCGCCTGGAAAGCTGCCGGCGCGCCGGTGGCTGACAAGGCGGTGGCTCGCAGCAAGCCTGCGGCTGTTTGAGCCGTGACATAGCGCACGGCGGCGGTTTGACGCCGCGCATTCGCTGCATCTATGCTTGCTGCTGCGCGCCCCAAGGCCGGCGGAAGCCGGCCGCCCCCGAGGGGATCAAGCAAAGTGGCAAAGCCACATTTGCTTGAGAGCGTCTGGCACCTCTGTCCGGTGCGTACCACCGCAGGAGCAAGGACGATGGCCGCTGTGATGAATGCTGATGCGGTCGATGCTGCAAGCCTGCACGGCAAGCTGCTGCTGATCGATGCCGAGCAGGCCAGCGCACGGATTGTGGCCGGCCTGCTGGCCCAGCATGGCGGGGTCAGTCTGGTCCACGCGACCGGCGGACTGGCCGGCGTGGCGCTGGCGCTGAGTGAGCGACCCGACTTCGTGATCCTGGACATGCGATTGCCCGACATCGGTGGGGTCGAGGTCGTGCGCAGGCTCAATGGCGAGATCGCCCAGCGCGGGTTGCGGGTGGCGATCCTCACCAGCGAGCGAGCGTCGATTGACACCGTCAAGGCAATGAGTCTGGGCGTTTTTGAATACTGGCCCCGGCCGCTTGAGCCGCGACTGTTGGAGGCCGGTTTGCGTCGCGCGCTGACGGGCCGGCGGCCGGATCCGGCGCGCTGCCTGCCCCTCCAGCGCTGAGCTGGCCGCGTGCTCAGTGACGAGCTTGCGCTGGCTATCCAGCCAAGCTGTGGGCCACCCGCTCGGCGATCGCCAAGCTGGCTGTGAGCCCCGGCGACTCGATCCCGAACAGATTGACCAGTCCGGGCACGCCGTGCGTCTCGACGCCGTCGATGCGGAAATCGGCCGCTGCCTCGCCCGGCCCGCTGATCTTGGGCCGCAGACCGGCATAGCCTGGCTGCAGCGTGCCGTCGGCCAGCCCGGGCCAATAGCGACGCACCTCGGCGTAGAACGCTCCGGCACCTGCCGGGTCCACGCTGTAGTCGATCTGTTCCACCCACTCGAAGCTGGGGCCGAACCTGGCCTGGCCGCCGAGGTCCAGCGTCAGGTGAACGCCCAGGTGACTGCTCTGGCCCGGCGCCGGGTAGACCAAGCGCGAGAACGGCGCACGGCCGCTGAGCGTGAAATAGCATCCCTTGGCCAGGTGTTCGCGCGGCACCTGGGCTGGCGCCAAGCCAGCCAGCGCACGTGCCAGCGCAGGCGCGTCCAGCCCTGCGCTGTTGACCACGCAGGCCGCGCGCAGCGTCATCGGGTCGGCATCCGCACTGTGCACGTCGAGTTCGATGCCTTGCGGCGTGATGCGCCCGCGATGGACCCGGGAGCCCAGTGCCAGCATCGCGCCGGCGCGCTCGGCGTCGCCGAGCAAGGCCAGCATCAGCCCATGGCTGTCGACGATGCCGGTCGACGGCGACAGCAGTGCGCCCACGCAGTGCAGCGCCGGCTCCATCGCGATCGCCTGGGCTGCGGACAGCGGCTGCAGGTCGGACACGCCGTTGGCGATCGCGGTGGCGCGCAGCCGATCAAGGGCTGGCAACTCTTCGGCGTTGGTGGCGACGATCAGCTTGCCGCAGCGCTGGTGGGCCACGCCGTGGCTGGCGCAGTAGTCGTAGAGCAGGCGGTTACCCTGCACACACAGCCCGGCCCGCAGCGAGCCGGGCGGGTAGTAAATGCCGGCATGGATGACCTCGCTGTTGCGCGAGCTGATGCCGGTGCCGAAAGCGGTCTCGGCCTCGAGCACGATCACCTCCCGGCCGGCGAGCGCCAGCGCGCGCGCAACCGCTAGGCCGACGACGCCGGCGCCGACCACCACCGCGTCGATCTGTTCCACGGCGTGTCGGGCTTAGATGCCGCCAGCCACCAGCGCTGCCACCGCCTCGCCGACTTGCGTGGTGTTGGCTGCGCCGCCTAGGTCAGGCGTTCTCGGGCCATCGCGCAGCACCGTCGTGATCGCGCGCATCACCGCGTCGTGCGCTTCGCGGTGGCCGAGGAAGTCGAGCATCATCGCTGCCGACCAGATCATTGCCACCGGGTTGGCGATGTTGCGGCCGTAGATGTCGGGCGCCGAGCCGTGCACCGGCTCGAACAGGCTGGGGAACTTGCGCTCGGGGTTCAGGTTGGCCGACGGCGCGATACCTATCGTGCCGGTGCAGGCCGGCCCCAGGTCGGACAGGATGTCGCCGAACAAGTTGGTGGCCGCAACCACGTCGAAGCGCTGCGGCTGCAGCACGAAGCGCGCGGCCAGGATGTCGATGTGCTGCTTGTCCCAGGTGATGTCGGGGTGGCGGGCAGCGGCCTCGGCGGCGCGTTCGTCCCACCAGGGCATCGAGATCGCGATGCCGTTGCTCTTGGTCGCCACCGTTACATGCTTGCGCTCGCGGCTGCGGGCCAGGTTGAAGGCGTAGTTCAGCAGCCGCTCGCTGCCATGGCGGGTGAAGATCGATTCCTGCACCACGAACTCGCGTTCGGTGCCGGCAAAGGCCACGCCACCCACGGCAGAGTATTCGCCCTCGGTGTTCTCGCGAACGATCAGCATGTCGATCTCGCCGGGTTTCCTGTTCGCCAAGGGGCAGGGAACGCCCTCGAACAGCCGCGCCGGACGCAGGTTGATGTATTGGTCGAACTCGCGCCGGAACTTCAGCAACGATCCCCACAGCGAGACATGGTCTGGCACCGCGGCCGGCCAGCCCACCGCGCCGAACAGGATCGCGTCCATGCCGCCGATCTGGTCCTTCCAGTTGTCGGGCATCATCTGGCCGTGTTGGGCGTACCAGTCACAGCTGGCCCAGTCTATCGGCGTGAAGTCCAGCGGCAGGCCAAAGCGCTTGACGGCGGTGGCCAGCACGCGCTGGCCTTCCGGCATCACTTCGCGACCGATGCCGTCGCCTGGGATGATCGCGATGCGCTGGAGCTGGCTCATGGTGAGGTTGCTGGCTGTTGGGAATGGGTCAATGCTAGACCATCGCGCCGGATCGCCCGGCGGGCCTGCTTACCCCGACCCTGATCTCGGTCAAGCCGTGCTGGTGCGACAGCCTGTAGCCTGCCGGCTGCTCCCCGACGGCCGCAGTGCGGCGCGAACCCATGTCGATTGTTCCTGATCCTGCCCTGGCGGCCTGTGCGGTCGCGCCCATGGCCATCCCGGACTCATTGCTGCCCGCCTGGGCTGCCAGCGGGTTGAACGCGATGACGCTGGCTGGCCGACGCTTGTTGCCTATCATCCAAGGGGGCATGGGCGTAGGGGTGTCGGCGCATCGTTTGGCTGGCGCTGTGGCGGCTCAGGGCGGGGTGGGCACGCTCAGCTCGGTGGATCTGCGCCGCCACCATCCGGATCTGATGGCCCGCACCCAGGGTCTGTCGTCGCGGGTTGGCTGCGATGCTGACACCAGGCTGCAGATCGACGCCGCGAACCTGGAGGCTGTCGGCCGCGAGGTCAAGGCCGCACGCACCGCTGCGGGCGGCTGTGGTCTGATCGCGATGAACGTGATGCGCGCGGTCAGCGACTACGCGGCCTACGTCAAGCGCTCGCTCGAGGCTGGCGTCGACATGGTGGTGGTGGGCGCAGGGTTGCCGCTGGACCTGCCCGACTTGGCGGCCGACCATCCCAAGGCATTGCTGGTGCCCATCCTCAGCGACGCCCGCGGCGTGGCACTGGTCGTCAAGAAATGGGAACGCAAGAATCGTTTGCCCGATGCCATCGTGATCGAACATCCCAGGCTGGCTGGCGGTCACCTGGGTGCGGCCAAGATTGCCGACCTGAACGACCCGCGCTTCGATTTCGACCGTGTGATCCCCGAATCGCTGGCATTTTTGAGGCAGGCTGGGCTGGAGGGGCGGATTCCACTGATCGCCGCGGGCGGGATCCGCTGCTGCGAAGACATCGCGCGCATCCAGGGTCTGGGCGGCGCAGGCGTTCAGTTGGGCACGCCGTTTGCCGTTACCTGCGAGTGCGATGCCAGCGACGAGTTCAAACGCGTGCTGGCCGAGGCCCGCGATGAGGACCTGGTCGAGTTCACCAGCGTGGCCGGACTGCCGGCGCGAGCGGTGGCCACGCCCTGGCTCAAGGCCTACCTCAAGATCGAGCCCAGGCTGCAGGCGGTGGCCAAGCCCAAGTCGCGCTGCACCAAGGCCTTCGATTGCCTGGCCCATTGCGGCTTGCGCGACGGCTTGCCCGGCTGGGGTCAGTTCTGCATCGACAACCAACTCGCCGCCGCGCTGCGCGGTGACCTCAAGAAAGGCTTGTACTTTCGAGGCGTTGGCGCGCTGCCCTTTGGCACACAGATCCGCAGCGTGCGAGAGTTGATCGAGCGACTGCTGACGGGCGGTATGGCCTTGCCTCAGGCGCTGGCTCTGCGCCAAGCAGCGCTGGTCTGAATTTCGGATTGCTGCGCAGCCCGATCAGCGGATCGGGTCTGGTCTTGGGTTTTCTCGTGGTGCGGCTTGTGGCAGACTGCCGCCTTCTTCAACCGACCGGGATCGTTCCATGACCGCAGCTGCCCCGCACAACCGAATTGCCCTGGTCACCGGTGCAGGCTCGGGCATCGGCCTGGCCTGTGCGGCAGCGTTGTTGGCCGACGGCTGGCGGGTGGTCTACACCGGCCGCCGCGCCGATGCACTGGCCGGTGCCATTGCTCGGGCCGGTGACCCCTTTGGCGACATCGCCGATCGCGCCGTGGCCTGGCCTTGCGACGTCGGCGACGAGAACGCGGTGGCCGCGCTGTTCGACGCTGTTCGCGCGCGCTTCGGTCGGCTCGACCTGTTGTTCAACAACGCGGGGGTCTCGCTGCCGGTTCGCAGCCCTGACGAACTCGACGCCGCCAGCTGGCGCCGGGCGGTCGACACCAACCTCAACGGTGCATTTTTCTGCCTGTCGCAGGCCTTCAAGCTGATGCGCGAGCAGTCGCCCCAGGGGGGTCGCATCATCAACAACGGCTCGATCTCGGCCCATGCGCCGCGGCCGGGTTCGATCGCCTACACCGCGACCAAGCATGCGATCACCGGTCTGACCCGTGCCGCAGCCTTGGACGGCCGGCCTTTCGACATCGCGGTGGGCCAGATCGACATCGGCAACGTCGCCAGCGACATGACCGAGCGCATGACCCAAGGCGTGCCGCAGGCCGATGGCAGCATCCGGCCCGAGGCGCGGATGGAGGTGGCCTCGGTGGCCGACAGCTTCATGACGATGGCGCGGCTGCCTGCGGGCGCGAACATCTTGTTCATGACGGTGATGGCGACCAAGATGCCGTTCGTCGGACGCGGCTGAAAGCCTGGCGTAGGGGCTGTGGCTGAGCCGGCCCTGTAGGCGCACTGGCTGTTGATCTGGCAGCATCGGGGTCCGATGGACCACGCTGCTGCAGCCAACCCCGCTAACCTCGCGCTGACCTGTCCCGATGCCGCCTACAGGCCAAGGGCCCCGGCGCTTGGCGAGCGGCCTTTGATGGCGCAATGCCTGGTTCTGGCGCTACTGGTCCATGTGTTGCTGGTGCTGGTGTTCGGCAACACGCCGGGTGGCCTTGCTCGTCCCGGCGAAGGCGTCTGGGGTGCGATCAATATCCGCCTGCAGGGCCAGGGCTCGGAGGGCCAGCGCGATGCCGGCGTCGCCGTCGAGCAGGGTCCATCAGGCCAGGCTGCTTCAGAGCGTCGGGGCGGCGCGGTGCGCCCTCATGAAGAGCCGCCGATGCCGGCGCCTGGCTCAGCGCGCTTGGGGCGTTGGCAGGCCCAGAACGCCGCCGCTACGGCGCCCGATCTCGACGCTGGCGCGGTCGCAGCGCAGGTCGAACCGGCGGCCCAGGGCCAGTCCGGTGAGCTTGCCGCCAAGTCGGCGATCGTCGCGCCCGTGCTGCCAACAGCACCGACGGCGCTGACGCCACCACCGCCGCCGATGGATGTGCCCGCACCAGCGCCAGCACCAGCACCAGCACCAGCACCAGCACCTGCACCAGCACCTGCACCTGCACCAGCACCTGCACCTGCACCTGCACCTGCACCAGCACCAGCACCAGCACCAGCACCAGCACCAGCACCAGCACCAGCACCAGCACCTGCACCTGCACCTGCAGCGTTGCCAAAGCCGGTACCCGCTGCGTTGCTGCCTGCGCCGCCCGACCTGCCGGTGCGGCGCGCCATGCCGAAGGCTGAGCGGCTGGCGCCGATCCAGGCTTTGCCGGCTGCCGCGCTTTCCGCCTTGCCGGTTGAGGCACCGGCGCTGCCGGCATTCGAAACCCGGCCAGCGCCGGTTGCGGTGGCCGAGACTGCCCCCGCACCGCCAGCAGCCACACCGATCTCGCCGCCCAGCCCTGCTGCGGCCAGCGCAGGGCGAGGGGTCGTCGAGCCGCGATCCCAGGTGCCCGGCGGGCCGGCTGGTTCGAGCGCCAATCCGCCCGCCGCCATCGGCCGGCCTGATGCGGGCGCAAGCGTCGGTCATGACGTGGCCACGGCGCCGTCGCTGCCTGCCAGTGCGCCCAGGCTGTTGCTGGACCTGGTGCCACGGCGCGGCGGCGCGATCTCGGCCCAGGGCTCGCGTGGGTTGTTGCCACTGCTGCCGCATCCCCCAGAGACCAGGTCCAAGCTTGCCGAGGACATCGAGAAAGCCGCCAAGACCGATTGCCGACAGGCCTACGCCGGCATGGGGCTGCTCGCTGCTGTCCCATTGGCCGTCGACGCTCTTCGCGACAAGGGCTGCCGCTGGTAACCCCGTTGGGGTTTCAGCTTTGGGGGCGCCGTGGTGGGGCGGGTTAGCACGGTGCAGCCCAGGCCTGTCGAGGTGGGACACTGTGTGGTTATCTCACCCTGGTGAACAACATGGCACAACGACTGCTGGGCAAGACCGCTTTCATCACCGCCGCCGGCCAGGGCATTGGTCGAGCCATCGCCGAGGCCTTTGTTCGCGAGGGCGCGAAGGTTGTTGCCACTGACATCAACCCGGTGCTGCTCGGCGCGCTGGCCGAGGCCATTGGTTGCCGGACCCTGGTGCTCGACGTCACCGATGCCGCCGCCTTGTCGGCCGCGGCTGCGCAGGCCGGGCCGGTCAACGTGCTGGTCAATGCGGCCGGCTTTGTCCACGCCGGCACGGTGCTCGATTGCACCGAGGCGGAGTGGAACTTTGGCTTTGACCTCAATGTGCGAGCGCAGTACCGCAGCATCAAAGCCCTGCTGCCAGGCATGCTGAGCGAGAACGGTGGATCGGGTGGCTCGATCATCAACATCGCCTCGGTCGCCGGCAGCATCAAGGGCGCGCCCAACCGCTTTGTCTACGGCGCCACCAAGGCGGCGGTGATCGGGCTGACCAAGGCGGTGGCCGCTGACTTCGTCACCCGCGGTGTTCGTTGCAACGCCATCTGCCCCGGCACCGTGGAGTCGCCTTCGCTGCGTGACCGGATCAAGGCCCAAGCCGAGGCCAGTGGCCAGACTGCAGCCGAGGTCGAGGCCGCTTTCGTGGCGCGCCAGCCGATGGGCCGGCTGGGCCGCACCAGCGAAATCGCCGCGCTGGCCGTGTACCTCGCCAGCGACGAGAGTGCTTTCACCACCGGTACCGCCCAAGTCATCGACGGCGGCTGGTCCAACTGAGCAAACCCAAGGAGAACTTTCGATGAAACTGCTGCGCCACGGCCCCAAGGGCCATGAAAAGCCCGCGATGCTCGACGCCCAGGGTCGGGTTCGGGATCTGTCCGGTGTGATCGCCGACCTGCGCGCCGAGATGCTGACGCCGGAAGGCTTGGCGCCGCTGCGCGCGATCGACCCGGCCAGCTTGCCGTTGGTGGCCGAGCCAGGCCGCATCGCGCCGCCCTGGAGCGGCATGGGCAAGTTCATCTGCGTCGGCCTGAACTACGCTGACCACGCTGCCGAATCGGGCATGCCGGTGCCGGCCGAACCGGTGCTGTTCACCAAGCACACCAGCACGGTGATCGGTTGCAACGATCCGGTGGTGTTGCCCCAGGGTTCGGTCAAGACCGACTGGGAGGTCGAACTCGGCGTGGTGATCGGTCGTACCGCGCGCTATGTCAGCGAAGCCGACGCGCTGGGTCATGTCGCGGGCTACTGCGTTGTCAACGATATCTCTGAGCGCGAGTACCAACTCGAGCGCGGTGGCACCTGGGACAAGGGCAAGGGCTGCGACACCTTCGGTCCTGTTGGTCCGTGGCTGGTGACCAGCGATGAAGTGGCCGACCCGCAGCAGCTTTCGATGTGGCTAGAGGTCAACGGCAAGCGCTACCAAAACGGCAACACCCGCACCATGGTATTTGGCGTCGCTCACCTGGTGAGCTACATCAGCCGATTCATGACACTGTATCCGGGTGACCTGATCAGTACCGGAACACCACCCGGTGTTGGTATGGGATGTAAACCCGAATCGGTGTTCCTGAAAATAAATGATAAAATCGTGCTAAGCATTGAAGGACTGGGCGTGCAAAACCAGACCGTTCATGCGTGGGATCCGGCGCTGATCGATGGTTGAGGGTTGTTTGTTCGATTCAGCGTGGTGTTCATGAACAGAAAATGTCGCCGCGCGTATCAACCGGGGCGCATCAGGGGTGAACCCTAGGAAAGCCAAGAGCTCATGCAGACAAGAACCGTCACCATCTACTCAGGCGCCCGTATCCGCGTGCCTGAGCACATTCAGCGCATCGATACCCACAGCACGCATGGCTGGCAAATGCGCTACGGCCAGCCGACGCTGTTTTATTCGGATGGCCAAGGTCCCGGCAACGGACCGAGGCCTGCGCTCAAGCGCGCGATCGAATCGCTGCGCCAGCGCATCGCCGAGTTGCCTGCACCCACCGGACTGCAGCGCGGTACCAGTCCTAGCAAGCAAAATGACCTGCCGGTCGGTATCAGTGGTCCGATCCTGCGCCAGCGTCCTGGGCGCTCGGTGCCGGAGTGTCATTTTTCGGTCAACCTGCCGCGCTTTGGTGGCAAGCCGCTGCGTCGCAGCGTCTATATCGCCAACCAGAACACATACACCCCTGAGCGTTACACCGGCGCGCTCAACGCAGCGCTCGACATGCGTCGCGCCGCTGAAGAGCAGTACCAACTCGACGCCACGGCCGCCAAACGACGCTCTGCGGCGAAGCTCTAACCTTCAGGGCAACGCGGCGTTCAGGCCGCGTGGGTGACGTAGATGTCGGTGTCGGGCAGCAGGCTGCACAGGGTCTGGAATGCTGTGTCGGCGAGTGTGGCGCCACCGCAGCTGCGGTCTAGCGCGAGCTGCAGGCTGACCTCGCCGGGCTGCACATCCAGCGCCCTGATCCAGCCGGCCCCGGCAGGCAGGTCACCCTCCGTGGTGAAGCCCAGTCGGATGCCCAACGCTGCCATCAAGCGATCTACCTCGTCGCTGGGCCCGCTGAGCTGAGGCGCAAGTTCCGCCTGGTCCAGCACCCGCTGGCAATTCGGTGTGTCCTTGCCCTGCGGGCAGACGCCGCAACCGGTGGGGGCGATTTCAGGGTAAATCGAGATGGTCTTCATCTGGCGGTATCCATGGGGAGGATTTTGTCCGCTCAGGCTGACAGCCAATTGACATGGGGCAATTGATATTGATCAATTGCCGACCGACCGATGTCGCCGCAGCTCAGGCAATTCCCAGTTGGTTTGCCATGGCCATCAAGTCCGGCGCCACCAGGTCGAAGCGCGTCTGGCCAGTTGCTTCCATCCAGCCTCCGGGGCCGTGCTCGTCCGGGCGCGGGATGTAGGCTGTCTTGAGACCGGCTTGCTGGGCGGCTGCCAAGTCCCTGGGATGAGCAGCCACCAGCATCACCTGCGACGGCGCCAGGCCCAGCAAGCGCGCCCCAGCGCGGTAGACCTCGAGGTCGGGTTTGAAGCGGCCGATCAGCTCGGCCGACAGCACGCAGTCAAATCGCAGGTCAGCGCCCCGTGTCAGGTTGACCAGCAAGGCCACGTTGCCGTTTGACAGCGTGGTGGTGACGAACGCGCTGCGCAGTCGTGCCAGGCCGGCCACGCTGTCGGGCCATGCGGCCAGCCGGTGCCAGGCACGGTTGAACTGGTCGCGCTCTTCCTCCGACAAGGATTCGAGCCCGAATCGCGGCAGCAGGTCGTCGAGGATCTGTCGGTGCAGCACGTCGATCGTGGCCCAGGCACGCTCGCCGGCAGCGACCTCGGCCATCGCCGGCCGGTAGCCTGCGCGCCAGGCGTCGGCCAACGCCGGCCAGTCTGCGGCGAGGCCCAGGCGTTGCTCCAGGGCTTGACCTTCGCGGATGATCGAGCTGCGCCAATCCACCACGGTGCCGAAGATGTCAAAGGCGAGGGCGCGGACGTCGTGCAGTTCATCGGTCATGGTCGGATCAGGAAGTGGTGGTTTGCATCGAATGATGCCGTAAACGCCCGGCCCAGCGCTCGGCCCAGGATCGCTCGATGAACTTGATCTGTCGCAAGACCGGGTGAACTGGGCCCGGCGTCGTCCCTGAAGCGACAAAGCGCGTCAAGTGGGCGATCGAACAATCCGCCGTCATGGACTTTGCCGATTCACCCCAGTCGCTGACGCTGCAAGCGAAATTGCAGCAATTCATGGCCGATCTGGTGCTGCCCTCGATGGCCGAGTGGCATCGCTGGTCGGACGCCAACGAATACCCGCTGGACTTGATCGAGTCTCTCAAGGCGCAGGCACGTGAGCTCGGGCTTTGGAACCTGTTCCTGCCCAGTTTGCGCGCCGACCAGACTGGCACGAGGTTGAGCAATCTCGACTATGCGCCACTGGCCGAGATCATGGGCCGGGTGCCCTGGGCTGCCGAAGTTTTCAACTGCAACGCGCCCGACAGCGGCACGATGGAGTTGCTCCAGATCGCCGCGACACCGGCCCAGGTTCAGGCCTGGCTGAACCCGCTGTTGAGCGGCCAGATCCGGTCTTGTTTCGCAATGAGCGAGCCCGACACTGCGTCGTCCGATCCGACCCAGTTGCAGACCCGCATCGAGCGCGACGGCGACGAATGGGTGATCAGCGGCCGCAAGTGGTTCATCACCGGCGCGGCGCACCCCTCTTGCCGGCTCGCGGTTGTGATGGGCGTCAGCGAAGGCGACCATGCGCCTGAGCACGCAAGGCACTCGATGGTGCTGGTGCCGATGGACAGCCCTGGCCTGACCATCGAACGCAACATCCCGGTGATGGACCACCAGTCGCTGGACGGTCATTGCGAGTTGTTGCTGCGCCAAGTGCGGGTGCCGATCGACAACATGCTGGGCGAGCGCGGCGCCGGCTTCGCGCTGGCCCAGGCACGGCTCGGGCCGGGACGGGTCCACCATGCGATGCGCAGCATCGGCCAGTGCGAGCTGGCCTTGGAACTGATGTGCGAGCGTGCGCTTGAGCGCCGTGCCTTCGGTGGCCGGATTGCCGATTTTTCCAACGTCCAGGACTGGATCGCCGAGTGCCGGGTCGAGATTGACCAAGCCCGCTTGTTGGTGTTGCGCGCGGCCTGGCGGCTCGACAGCCAAGGCACGGCCGCCGCTCGAACCGATGTGGCGGCGATCAAGCTGGTGAGCTCCAGGCTGCAGACCCGGGTGCTGGACCGGGCGATGCAGGTCTTCGGTGCAATGAGCTTGTCGCCTGACACGCCACTGGCCAGGCTCTGGGCTTGGGGCCGCGCGCTGCGTTTTCTCGACGGTCCCGACGAAGTGCATCTGCGCAGCGTGGCGCGCGCCGAACTCAAGCGCGCCAAGGGCCGGCGTGGCGCCAACGCCGCCCATTTGCGGCGCTGGATGCCGCCGGGCTGAGGCTTGCTGCGGTGATCAGTAGGTCGCGCGCCCACCCGACAAGTCGAACACCGCGCCGGTCGAGAAGCTGGACTCCTCGGATGCCAGCCAGCACACCATCGCTGCCACCTCCTCGACCGTGACAAGCCTGCCCATCGGGATCTTGCCGAGCATGAAGGCGATGTGCTCGGGCGCCATCTGGTCGAAGATCGCGGTGCGCGCGGCGGCCGGTGCGACGGCGTTGACCAGCACGCCCTTGGTCGCGAGTTCCTTGCCCAGCGATTTGGTCAGGCCTATCAGCCCGGCCTTGCTGGCGCTGTAGTGCGAGGCATTCGGGTTGCCCTCTTTGCCGGCTACCGAGGCGATGTTGACGATCCGGCCATAGCCCTGAGCGATCATCTGCGGCACCACCGCGCGGCAGGCCAGAAACGGCGCGATCAGGTTGACCTCGACCACGCGGCGCCAGACTGCCGGGTCCAGCTCCCAGGTTGGTGCGTTGCCGCCGGTGATGCCGGCGTTGTTGACCAGGATGTCGATCCGGCCGTGCCGTGCCAGCGTTGCTGCAGCCGCCGCGGCAACGCTGTCCTCTTCGGTCAACTCGACATGATCGGCGCTGACCGGACCGCGCGAGGCCAGCGTGGCTACCGCCTGGTCCAGCCGCGCCGCGTCGATGTCCCACAGCACGACGTTGGCGCCGGACGCCAGCATGCGCTCGGCCGTGGCGTAGCCTATGCCTTGCGCGCCGCCGGTGATCACCGCCACTCGGCCACGCAGGTCGACCTGGTTCATGCCATGCCTTTGAGGGCCTGCGGGTTGCCTGCGCAGTCAGCGATGTACTGGCGGATGATGTCGGCGAACGAGGATTCGGGCTTCAGACCCAGCGCTGCTGCGCGGTCGGCGCGGGCGCCGGTCGGCCAGTTCGCGACGATCCCCGCGATGCGCTCGTCGCGCTCGAATCGAACCAGCGCGCGAACCTTGGGGCCTGCCACTTCTTCGAGCGCACCCATCATTTGCGCGACCGTGACGTTGATCGAAGGCAGGTTCATCGCGGTGCGGCCGCCATAGGCCTCGCGGCTGGCCTCGTAGATGGCGATCAGGCCTTCGACCGTGCGCTGCGGCGAGCTCATCGGGTGCGAGACTTCGGGCCCAACCGGACAGATCGACACGACCCCGGCGAGCGGCTCGCGGATGATGCCCGAGAAGAACGACGAGGCCGCGCCGTTGGGCTTGCCCGGCCTGACGGTGACCGTCATCAGCCTCGCACTGCGGCCATCGAGATAGCCCTTGCGGGTGTAGTCGGCGATCAGGTGTTCGCAGACATGCTTGTGCATGCCGTAGCTGGTCTGAGGCGTGGGCAAGGTGGTGTCGGTGACGATCGCGGGCATCGGCACGGCCGCGTCTGGGCCGTACACCGCGACCGAACTGGAGAACACCAGCCTGGCCGGTTTGGCGCCAGCGTTGACCCGGTGGCGCAGCGCGTCGAGCAAGGCTCGGGTGCTGTCGAGGTTGCTGCGCAAGCCGAGGTCGAAATCGTCCTCGCATTCGCCCGAGACTGCCGAAGCGAGATGGAACACACCATCGAATGCCTCGTCGCGCAGCGCTTCGCAATGCGTCAGCAGCGGGCCGACGCGGGCTTCGATGCGAGGGTCAGCCAGCAGCTCATCCCGCGCGGGGGCTTGGTCGGCAAGCACGATCTTGTCGATCTTGCGACCGTCCAGCGTTCCACGTTGCAACAGGGTGCGCGCCAGGCGCGAACCGACGAATCCGGCGCCGCCGGTGATCAGGATTTTCATGGTGTTTTGCTCGGGTTGACAGTTGGTGGGGGGGGTCAGCGTGCGGTCAGGCCGCGGGGTTTCAGGTGCGATGCGGGCAAGGTCAGTGAGGGCAGTTCTCGGCGCGATTCGAGCACGGTCTCGATGTCCTCGCCGGCGGCGTCGATCAGCACCAGAATGGCTTTCTCGGCCCTGGCCGGCGCGCGTGCGATCACCGCGTCGAGCACCGCACGGTGCAGCGGCAGCGCCAGCGCCGAGGCGTCCGGGCGCGAGGTCGAGAGCTCGAAAGCAGTGCGCAGCAGCGCGCCCAGCGCCTTGCTCATCTGGATCACCATGCGGTTGTGGCAGGCGCGCAGCAGCCCTTGGTGGAAGCGCAGGTCGTGGCTGACGTAATCGCCGCCGAGCTCGATCGCAGACTTCATGCCGGCATAAGCCGCTTCGATGTCGAGCAGGTCGGCTTCGGTCGCGCGCTCGGCGGCCAAGCGAACCGCTGCGGGCTCGACCACCCGGCGCAACTCCTGCAGGTCGCGCAGGAACTCGCGCGTGAAGCCGGCCCTGGACTGCCAGGCCACCACATCGGGGTCAAACCAGTTCCAACACGACTCGGGCATCACCCTGGTGCCGAGCTTGGGACCGGTGACCAGCAAGCCCTTGGCCACCAGCGACTTGACGGCCTCGCGCACCACCGTGCGCGACACGCCCAGCGACTCGCCCAGCAGCGGCTCGGGTGGCAGCGAGCCGCCCACCGGGTAGCGGCCGCTGACGATGCCCTCGCCCAGCAGGTCCAGCGTGTTGCCGTGAACGTTTTTGATCATCCCGGGTGCCGTGGCGCGCAACGCATGGCTTGGCGTTCAGGCCCTGACGAACAAGGTCACCAGCGGCTCGGCGCCGACCTGGCGGCTCCAGTGGCCGTGGACGCGGGGGTCGAAAGTCTGTCCTGCAGGCAAGGTGTCGGCCGAGTAGAAATGCTGGCCTGGTCCGAACACTCTCGCACTGCCGTCCTGCAGCGAGATCTCCATCTGCCCGCTCAGGATGAAGACCCACTGCGGGTCGCCGGTGCAGTGGAAATCGCTGCGAAAACCAACCGGGCTTTGGCGCAGCTGCATCCCGGTGCTGGGCATCAGCGGCGACAGCATCGCCTGCGGTTTGCCCTCGGTCAGCGCGATCGCTTGTTCTCGAAAACGCGCCCGCCCATCGGTGTCGGTGAACAGCGTGACTTGGGTGAAGTTGGCGGGCATGGCGGGTTCCTCAAGCGTGGGGGCGAGTCGGGCCAGCGCTTCTGCGCTGATTCTGGTGGCCGGCAACATGATGTCAAAGCACAAAGCGGCCTCATCAGCGCTGGGCGGCTCCAGCGTTGCGAGCTGGCTGTCGAGCAACGAACTGGGCATGTAGTGGCCTTTGCGCGCCTGCAGCCGCTCGCGCAACAACCCGGGCTGGCCGTGCAGGTGCACCCAGCGCAGGCCGGGACAGGCTGAGCGCAGCAGGTCGCGGTAGCGGCGCTTGAGCGCAGAACACGACAACACCAAGCCGCGTCCGGCGGCTTGGGCCTGGCCCAGTTGCACGGCGATCGCTTCGAGCCAGCCGGCGCGGTCGGCATCGGTCAAGGCTATGCCGGCCGCCATCAGTGCGACGTTTTGCTGCGGGTGCAGCGTGTCACCCTCGATGAAGTCCAGTCCCAGTGCCTGCGCGATCTGTGCGCCCACGGTGCTCTTGCCGCAGCCGCTGACGCCCATCACCACGATGCGCAAGGCGCTGTGCGTGCCGGGTGGCGCTGGGGCCTGGTCTGGGACGTTCTGGCGCGAGGTGGCGGTCGCCATGGTGTTGCGTTCTTTAAAAGTTTGTCAGCGCGCGTGGCCAATCTCCGACCTTCCCAGGTCTGTCATGGACTCGACCGCTGCGGCCAGGTCCAGATTGCTGAGGTCGAAGCGCCAGGGACAGTTTCAGCGCAAGCCTCAATCATATGATGATTAACGACCTGCTGCGAACGGGGATTTCCTTGGTCGCGTGCAGGCCGAGGAAGAAATGCCACCCGTAGGCGGCTCGTCACCTGGCCTGAGAGGCATCAAGTCTTGCGGCGACCTGTCAGCAAGCCCAGCATGGCCAGTCCGGCCAAGGTCAACGCCAGGGTGCCGGGCTCGGGCACCGCATGGGGCTGGTACTCGTAACGCACGGTGGCGTAGCCGCCAGCCTGCGTCAGCAGGCTGGTGCGAACATTGCCTGGGCCGCTGTAGCCGGACCCTGCTGTCGCGGACAGCGGTGCGTGAACAAGACCTTGACCGGTGAACAAGGCCAATGTCGAGGTATCGAGAAAGGTCGTCGACTGGCTCGCACTGGTGATCAGGTTGGTGAAGCTGATGCCTGAACTGCCCGCATAGTCCTGGGCGCCGTCGTAGCTGCCGGCGGTGAAATTGCGCTGCAGCATCGACGTGGTGGTGACCAGTGTGGAGCCCGGATCGTTCGGGTTCGCCAGCTTGAGTTGGGCTTGCAGACTGAGCGTGATGTTGGCGGCGGTGTTGTTGTGGCTCTCCGCTTTGGCGCTGCCGGCAAGATGGGCGAACAACTCGACCGTCACCGACTGCAGTGTGCCCAGCGAGGGGTCAAATTGCTGCAGGTCGAGATAGTTCGACCAGTTGGTGGACTGAGCGGGCAGCAGGTTGGAGTTGTAGCTCAGTGGGGTGGCTTGAGCGCCGGCCATGGCGGCGCAGAGCATTGCGGTGAGGGCTTGCAGTTTCATCGTGTCGATCCGGTTGCTGGTGGGAGGCATGGGCTGGGTCAGCGTCGCCGCCTGCCAGCCCATCCGGCCAATCCCAAGGCCAGACCGAGCAGACCGATCGATGCCGGTTCGGGCACCGCGTTGGGCGTGTAGTCGTAGGTGACGCTGGCACGGGCGGTGGCCTGGGTGATCGCGCCGCCATCGAGGTTGCCTGCCGACCCCTCCATGCCCGACAACCCCAAGGCTTTGACGCCGATGCGGAAGTTGCCGCCACCCAGAAAGGTGGCCCAGTCGGTGGCAGGGCTTGTGCTGGTGGCTTGTCGGTCCTCCAGGTAGCGGTCGTCTTCAGCACCGCCAGCCAGCAGGAACACTTCGCTGCCGCTGAAAGTCAGCACCAGGTCGTTGAGGCCGATCACGCTGAATCGCATGCTGCCATGCAATTGGTCGGTGACGCTTTGTGCGACCAGGCCCGTGTTGCCAGCAAAGAACTCGGTCTGTAGCACGCCAGACAAGTTGAGCCTGACCGAGTTCAGCGTGCCCAATGAGGGCGCAAACTGAGGCAGCGACAAGGTCTTGGCCGGGTCCCAATCTGTCAGGTCTGGCCCCAGGTTGTCGCTGAAACTCAGCAGCGCGGCTTGAGCGCTGCCAGCGGTGAGCCAGCTTGAAGCCAGCAAGGCGAGGAATTTTCTTTTCACGAGGCAGTCCTTGATGCTGAGGTGCAGATGTCGTCCTTGCTTGCCGGACTTGCAAGCCCTAGCGAACTCTGTGCCAGCCCTCAAGTTCTTGAAAAAATATTTAAAACCAACAACTTAGGATCGCTGCCTTGAATGTGTTTTGAGCCTGTAAGCTGCGCCGACATGATTTCATTAACGAACCATGTTGGAAAAAGCAATAGGTCACGGCCTATGAATTAGGGGGTGCCTGAAAGGCTGTCAAGTTTTCCGACAAGCGACGCTTCTCAAGCAAATGTGGCTTTGCCACTTTGCTTGATCCCCACGGGGGGCGGCCGGCTTCTGCCGGCCTTGGGGCGCTCTCAAGCAAATGTGGCTTTGCCACTTTGCTTGATCCCCACGGGGGGCGGCCGGCGTCGGCCGGCCTTGGGGCGCTCTCAAGCAAATGTGGCTTTGCCACTTTGCTTGATCCCCACGGGGGGCGGCCGGCGTC
>CAMCTC010000035.1 GCA_945878355.1 Bordetella parapertussis
CGCGTCGCCGCGGTAGCCCTGCACCATAGGCGCCACGTCGACCAAGGCCGGCGCCGGCGCGCGCTGCGGTTCATCGGTCGGCAGGTAGCTGCCCAGCGTGCGGTTGTCGGCTTTCAGGTAAGCCTGCGCGACGCGCTGCACATCGGCCAACGTGAGCTTGCGCATCCGGTCGCGGCGCAGGAAGTACAGCCGCCAGTCGCCGTTGCCGATCGCCTCGGACAGCGCCACGCCGACGGTCTCGGGGTTGGAGAACCCCTGGTCCCAGTCGTTGAGCCACTGGATCCGGACCCGTTCGAGCTCCTCGGCCGTGATCGGCTCGCTGGTCAGTGCGTCGACTGTGGCCAACAACTCGCTGCGGGCCCGGACGACATCCTCGCCCGGCGCGAGGTGCGCCCCCAGCATCAGCGGCCCGGGCTCGGCCAGGCTCCAGGCAAAACCAAAGGTCGACGCCACGAGTTGCCGCTCGACCAGACGCTTGTGCAAGCGCCCAGAAGGCGCTGGCCCCAGCACGCCTGCCAGCGCTTGGAAGGCCATGAAGTCGGGATGCCCGGCCGGCACGCCGTGCCAAGCCGCGAGCAGGAAAGGCGTACCGCCCTTGCGCCGCACCGTGACGCTGCGCTCGCCGTCCTGCGCCGGGTCGACGGTGTAAGTGGGCGCGAGCTTGCGCTGCGGTCGGGGCAGAGGCCCGAAGGCCTTGGCCACCGTCGCGAGCACCTGGGTTGGGTCGAATTTGCCGGCGACCACCAGCGTCGCGTTGTCGGGCTGGTAGTACTGGCGGTAGAAAGCCTGCAGCCGGCCGATGTCGACGTTCTCGACGTCGGCCCGCGCGCCGATGATCGACTTGCCGTGGTTGTGCCACTGGTACATCGTCGCCATCGTCTGCTGCAAGGTGGCGCGCACCGGGTCGTTCTCGCCCGACTCCATCTCGTTGCGCACCACCGTCATCTCGGTGTCGAGGTCGCTGCGCGCGATCAGGCTGTTGAGCATCGCGTCGGCCTGCCAGCCCAGGTACCAGCGCAGCGTGTCGTCGTTGGCCGAGAAGCTGGCGAAGTAGTTGGTGCGGTCGTACGAGGTGCTGCCGTTGTAACGCAGCCCGCGCTTGCCCATCTCGGCCATCACGTTGCGGGTGGTCGGCGTGCCCTTGAAGATCAGGTGTTCGAGCAGGTGCGCCATGCCGGTCTCGCCATAGCTCTCGTGGCGCGATCCGACGTGGTAAGTCATGTTCACCGTGGTGCTGGGCTTGGTCGCATCGGGCACCAGCAGCAGTTGCAGGCCGTTGGCCAACCGGTACTCGGTGATGCCTTCGACCTGGGTGACTTCGGTCAGCCCTGGCGGGGGCGCCGCCTGTGCGCCAGGTCCGGCAAACAAGCCCAGAGAAGCCATCAACAGAATAGGTAGCCAGCGTTCAATGATCATGGTCAGTCTTGGGGGTCGGTGAAAAAACAGTGGGCAGCAGCTGGATCGCTGGGCCTGCGGCCCGCAATTTCACCAGCAGCGCCGGCAGGTTCAAGCTGCGGCTCAGCAACAGGCCCATGTGGCGAGCACAGCGGCGGTGAACGCGGTCGAACGGCGTCCATTCGAAACCGTCCATCTCGGGCCGGCTGCGGCCCCAGGTGTCGGTGTAGTGGCTGTCGCAATGGCAGGTCGCGGCGTCGAAGCGTTCGGTCAGCACCGCATAGAGCTGCAAGTCCTTGCGCGGCAGGTAGGCCATCCGGCCCAGGTCGAGCAGCGATTCGCCGGCGCAAACAATCCCGCACTCCTCCCGCGTCTCGCGCAGCGCGGCATGCAGCGGCGCCTCACCCGGCTCGGCACTGCCTTTGGGGATGTCCCAGTGCCAGGCGCCCGTGACGCGGCACAGCAAGATCTCGGACTGCGGGTTGAGCAGCAGGATGCCGCAGGACAGCGACTTCATCGCGGCGCAGGCCTGCCGAAACCGCTCGCCTTGCTGACGCGGCGAACCAATTTCCAGGTCGCGGCAGTGGCCAGCACCGACAGCCCCAGACAGCCCCAGATCACCAGCGCGTAGCTGTGCAGCGCATCGAACAACGCACCCGCGATCCAGGGCCCGAGCAGGTTGCCAAAGGCCGCGGCGGTGTAGAGCGTGCCGATGATGGAAGACACCGCGCGGGCACCGAACAAGTCCATGCACAGCGCAGGCAGCAGCGAGACGATGCCGCCATAGCTCAGACCGATCCACAGCGAGAACCAGACCATCGCGACGTAGCCGTCGGCACCGGCCCAAGCCAGGTAAGCCAGACCCATCGAAGCCTGGGACAAGGCCAGCGTCAGCGGCCGGCCCAGCCGGTCGGCCAGCGCGCCGATCGCAAATCGGCCGACCAGGCTGCCGATGCCGATCAGCCCGACCAGGCCGACCGCCTGCCCGTCAGAGACGCCGAGGTCGCGCGCGGCGGCAGAGACATGGGCGAACGGAATGAACATGCTGGGGCTGGCCAGCACCACCGCCAGGTACATCCATCGAAAATCGCTGCTGCGCAGCGCCTGGCGCAGCGTGTGACCGGACACTGCAGCACCAGGCGCAGCGGTGGCCGACGGCGCACGCTTGAGCAACAGCGTCGATCCCAGCCCGAACAACAACACGCCAGCGGCCAGCCACTGCATCGCACCGCGCCACTGCAGCGCGGCGATCAACAGGGTCGCGGCCAGCGGCACCACGACCGTGCCGGCGCCGATGCCGGCGCTGGCGATGCCTGCGGCCAGACCCCGGCGGCGCGTGAACCAGGGCTGGACGCAGGCGATCGCCGGCGTGTAGACCAGCGCGATCCCGACCCCGATGCCAACGCCGTATGCGGCGTAGATCGCCCACATCGACGTCGCCCAGCTGCTGGCGATCAAACCACAAGCGATGAACAACATGCCCAGGCTGCAGACCAGGCGCGGACCGAAGCGGTCGGCCAGCATGCCGGCGCCGGCGCCGAACACGAAATACACCAGGCCCGACAGACCGAACACCAGCGAGACATCGGCGCGCCGTGCGTCGAATGCCTCTGACAACGAGGTGAAGAAGGCAGCGAACGAGTACGAGACACCGAAGATCGTCGCGAGCGCGACGAAACAGGCCCAGACCGCGACCCAGGCGTAACGGGGTTCTCGGGCTGTATCGGTCATCGCCTGCGAGTGTAGTGTTGCAAGCCCCGCGTCAGCGCAGCGCGAGTTCGGTGCTGCGTGCCAGGCGCACGCCGCGAGCGGCCATCGCGGCCAGAAACTCGGCCTGCTCGGCCTCGAAACCGGCCACCGGGCTGGTGCAGTCGGTCAGCAATACCAGCCGATCGGGCCGGCCCGACGGCAGGTGCTCGACCAGATGTTCGACGCTGGCCCTGACGCAGTGGCTGCCGGCCTCGCCGGCGATCAGCAGCGTGTCGGCTCGGTCCAGCCTTGCCAGCAGCGACTGGTTCATCGCGGTACCGGGGTCCGCCGGGTCGGGCACCTCGGCCTGCAGCGCGCTGTAGTGCTCGGTCCAGGGGTTGTCGCCCTTGATGACGCAGGCCACCGCTTGCAGCTTGGCGTCCTCCCAGGCGTTGCAGGCTGCAGCCAGGTCGGCGTGCAAGCCATGGCCCCAGCTGCCGATCTGGCAATGCACCGGCCAGACCATCAGACGGTAGCGGGCGCTGGCTTCGAGCGCATCGAGGTAAGCCTGGGCGCGCGCCAGCTGGGCGCTGTCACGCGGCGCGTAAGTGCCCGCCCGAAGCTCGGCGGCGCTGATCGTCGTGAACGGCGCCACCGGCGCGCCCGTGCCGCTGCGCCAGAAAGGCGGGTGAGCGATGTCGACCCGGTGGTGCGAGTCCAGCGTGACGGTGATCGCCGCCAGCGCCGCAGCGTGGGCGCGCACAAAAGCCGCCAGCCGCAGCATGTCGGCATGCGCACCGGGCACAGCCAGGGCCGGCGCCAGGCGCTCAGCGCTCACCGGGTCGACCGGGCAGTAGCGCTCAGGCAGGTCGCAGAAATCGTTCTGCGCATCGATGATCAGCAGTTCGGTGCGGTGGGCCATGGGCTTGTCCTTCGGGCAGGCCTGCCAATGTAGCCCAGGCGAGGGGCGGGCTGTGGCCGACGGCGCCGCAGCTCAGCCGCCTGCCCAAGCGCCTGGCTGGGTCATTCGGCCGCGACCCGCTGGCTGACGTCCGTCGCTGCCGCATAGCGCGCAAGACGGCCGGCCCAAGGGCTTTGCGGCTTGTGCGCAAGGCGTTCAGCGGCCAGCGCTTCGGCCGTCGCGCGCATCCCGCCTCTGACTGCCGCGTGCAAGGCCGTGAGAGGCAGCACGTCGCGCTGCGCATGGCTGCCGCCGAAGCGCTGGGCCTGACCCCGCACGCGCATGATTTTCTCCACCGCCTCGGCATGGCGACCGGCGCCAAAGGCAACAAAGCCCTCAGCCAGCGGCAGGCCGATGGCCGATGTCATCAGCGCGTTGTCGCCCTGCCCCTGCGCTGTGCGGCGCATGGCCTGGAGGCTGCGCTCAGCCAACGCTTGCTCGTCAGCGCCGATGAAGGCCATGACAGCGTGAAGGTCGTTGAAGGCGAGCACGCCATCCTCGGCCTTGAGCTCCCACGCTCGCGCAAGGCGCGCAAAGCGGTCGCCGGTATCCACACCCTCGAGATACAGCCGCCACAGCAGCGCTGAGGCGTCGAGCATTTCCAGCGCGATGTTGGCCTCGTCGCTCGGACGGATGCGCTCGTCGTACAGGGCGAGCGCTGCTTTCGGGTCCTGCGCGTCAAGGTGTAGCAGCGCGAGGTGCCACCAGTTGTGGTACCCAAAGCCGCAATCCTGCGACCAGCCCTGCGAGGTGCGATCGAGCCAGTCGCGGCCCTGATCGATGTCGCCGCGCATCTCATGGACATGCGCCACCGCATGCACGGCCCAGGCATCCAGCGACTCGATCTCGATGGCCTCGCGGCCAAAAGCTTCGGCACGCGCATAGTCGCCGCATTCTTCAAAGCCGAAGGCGGCCATGCCAAGAATGGCGTGCCTGGCCTCATCGTCTGGACCATGGGCGCGCAGCGCGGCGAGTGGAATATCGCGCAGTTCGAACTGCTGCCCCGTGAAAAAACAGCCCGCATGCGCGATCTGCACGGCAAGCGCATCGCGCGGATTTTCCTGCGCGATGCGGGCGAAGGTCGCCGTGCTGGCGACCATCTGGCCTTCGGCCCAGCGGGTCGCGCCGGCAATGTGCGCACGCTCACGGTCGTCGAGTTCGCAGGCCCGCGCCGCGAGCAGCGAGCGCGTGACCTCGTCGGCAAACAGCCGGTCCGTCATCTGGGCGAGCACGGCAGCGCGCGTGATCCAGGCCAGGCCGAATTGGCCGTCGTCTTCGAGTGCGGCATCGAGCGTGGCGATGGGGTCGCCGTGATAGGTGCGGATCTGACGCAGGGCCTGGTCGAACTTTGCCGCCGCCGGGCGGGAGGCGGTCGAGAGGGCGCAGCCGTAGAGGTCGTGGAGCATGGGACTTGTCCTTACAGGAGAGGCGCCATGGCGGCAGCGGTTCGATCGTCTGCGATCACGCAAGGCAGGACATGGCGAAGTCTGGTTATGGGTGGTCAATCCGCTGGGCCCGCCAGCTCATGCGGTGTTGTTTCGAGCAGACCGATGGTCGCTCACAAAACAGCTTGTTCAGCTGCGCAAAATGCCGATTTTTCGCAATAGTCATCAAGACCAAGGGTTCTGCTGGGTCGCAGAAATCGTTCTGCGCATCGATGATCAGCAGTTCGGTGCGGTGGGCCATGGGCTTGTCCTTCGGGCAGGCCTGCCAATGTAGCCCAGGCGAGGGGCTGACACTGGCGCGCATAAACTGCGACGACCCAGCCCTCACGGAGCGACCATGATTCTCGAACTCGCCGACATCCGCATCCTCCCAGGCCAGCAGGCCGGTTTTGAGGAAGCCATCGCACGCGCACTGGCCACCGTCGCCAGCCAAGCCCAGGGGATGATGGGCTGGAAAGTCAACAAGAGCGTCGAGAGCCCGGACCGCTATGTGCTGCAGATCTTCTGGAACCAGCTGGAAGACCACACCGTGGGCTTCCGCCAGGGCCCGCTGTTCGCCCAATGGCGCGCGATCATCGGTCCGTTCTTTGCCCAGCCGCCGATGGTCGAACACTTCGAACTGGTCGGCAAGTCGGACTGACCCGCGATGAACGCCACCACCCGCGACGCCGTCGCCCAAGCCGAGGCCTTGTTCGATTCGGGCGACTTCTTCCGCAGCCTGGCCCGACGCGTGGCCTGCCGCACCGAGAGCCAGAACCCGGCGCGTGCGCCCGAGCTGCTGGCCTACCTCAATGACGAGATCGCGCCCGCGCTCGCCACGCTGGGGTTCACCAGCGCCATCCATGCGAACCCGGTGACCGGCGCGCCGCCGCTGCTGGTGGCCGAGCGGCTGGAAGACCCCACGCTGCCGACCGTGCTGTTCTATGGCCACGGCGACGTGATTCGCGGCCACGAGGGCCAATGGGCCGAGGGACGCGACCCCTGGACGCTGACGACGGTGACGCCGCAAGGCGCTGGGTCGCAGCGCTGGTACGGCCGCGGCAGCGCCGACAACAAGTCGCAGCACAGCATCAACCTGGCGGCGATCGGCGCGGTGCTGGCCGCTCGCGGCGGCCGGCTGGGATTCAACGCCAAATGGCTGCTTGAGATGGGCGAGGAGACCGGCTCGCCCGGTCTGGCCGAGTTCTGCACCCAACAGCGCAGTCTGCTGGCCGCTGACGTGCTGATCGCCAGCGACGGCCCCAGGCTGCGCGCCGACCGGCCGACGGTGTTTCTGGGCTCGCGCGGCGTCGCCAACTTCGAGCTGGTGCTCAACGCGCGCGAAGGCGGCCACCATTCGGGCAACTGGGGCGGGCTGTTGCGCAACCCGGGCACGGTGTTGGCCAACGCGATCGCCGGCCTGGTCGACAGCCGCGGCGTGATCCTGGTCCAGGGCCTGCGGCCGCCGCCTATCCCCGCCGCGGTGCGCACCGCGCTGGCCGACATCGTGGTCGGCGACGGACCCGGCGACCCGGCGGTCGACCCCGGCTGGGGCGAACCCGGGCTGAGCCCGGCCGAGCGCGTGTTCGGCTGGAACACGCTCGAAGTGCTGGCGATGGGCTGCGGCAACCCGGCGCAACCGGTGAACGCGATCCCGCCGGCCGCGCGTGCGACGCTGCAACTGCGCTTTGTCGTCGGCACAGCCGCGAACCGGATCCGCGAGCATGTGCTGGCCCGGCTGGCCGAGCTGGGCCATGCCGACATCACGGTCAGCGAGCCGGTGGTGATGGCAGCGACCCGGCTCGACCCCGACAACGCCTGGGTTCGGCTGGCGCTGGCGAGCCTGGCGAAGTCGACCGGCGTGGCGCCCGCGCTGCTGCCCAACCTGGGCGGCAGCCTGCCCAACGACGTGTTCGCCGACATCCTGGGGCTGCCGACGGTCTGGGTACCGCACAGCTACCCGGCCTGCTCGCAACACGCACCCAATGAGCATGTGTTGGCGCCGCTGATGCGCGAAGGCTTGACGATGAGCGCGGCGCTGCTGTTCGAGGTCGGCGAGCAGGCGGCCGAGTTGCCGCGCCTTGTTCGCTGATTCGCGCGTTGATTCGCTCGCTGATTCAGGCACTGCCGCAGGCCGCGCCAGGCAAGACAAACCCTTGGAGGAAGATCCGATGTCAGACACCGAACAACGCTTCTCGGTCAGCCACCTGGACGAGGCCGATTTCAAGACCGGCGGCCTGCGCCCTTACTCGGCCTACCGCGACCTGGGCGTCGCGGCGGCCACGCAAGGCCTGGCCACCGCGCAGGTGATCCGGATGACCGCGCCCTATGCCGAGGCCTTCGGCGGGCGCCACCACCACGAGCTGCAGTTCCAGATGGCCTATGTGCTCAAGGGCTGGTTCAAGGCCGAGTTCGAAGGCCAGGGCCCACAGCTGATGAGCGCAGGCTCATGTTGGACCCAGCCGCCGGGCATACGCCACCGGGTGCTGGGCTGGTCGGACGACTGCGAGCTGCTCGAGATCATCCTGCCGGCCGAGCACCAAACGGTCAACGACGACTGAGCGCCCCGAGGCCGGCCGAAGCCGGCCGCCCCCGTGGAGATCAAGCAAAGTGGCAAAGCCACATTTGCTTGAGAGTGCCCCGAGGCCGGCCGAAGCCGGCCGCCCCCCATGGGGATCAAGCAAAGTGGCAAAGCCACATTTGCTTGAGACGCGTCAGAGCCGGTAGACCCGGCTCGCGGTGCCGCTGAACAGCGCGGTCTTCGCGTCGGCCGATGCGCCCGCGGCGATGCGCTTGAAGGCGTTCCACAGCACCGCATAGCCTGACGTGATCTTGTCGACCGGGAAGTTGCTCTCGAACATGCAGCGGTCGGCACCGAAGGCCTCGATGCAGGTCTCCATCCAGGGCTGCCAGGCCTGGGCGATCTGCTGCGAGCTCGGCGGCTGGTCGCGCAGATGCAGGTCGAACATGCCGATGCGCATGCCCAGCCCGCCAAGCTTGACCGTCACGTTGGGGCAGCGCGCGAGCTCGACCATGCCCTGCTTCCAGTGCGCGAAAACCGATTCGGTCTGCCCGGCGTAAGGACCGACGCCCAGCGGCCCGCCAACATGGTTGAGGATGATCGATGTCTGCGGGAAAGCCCGTGCCAGCGCAATCACGTCGGGCAGCTGCGGGTGGTACTGCCAGGCCTCGAACGACAGCCCCAAGGGCGCGAGCTGCGCGAAGCCTTCGCGGAAAGCGGCCTGGCCGTAAAGGCCTTCGGGCGGATGGGTGTGGCTGTTGCGGATCTCGGGGCTGGCGTCCCAACCGCCGGCGTGGCGTATGCCGCGAAAGCGCCCGTTGCCGGCCCGGATCTGGGCTTCGAGCACCTCGCGCACCGCTGCTCCCCTTGTCAGATCGGCGTGGCTGACGATGGCCGCGCAGGCCAGCGTGTCGCCATAGACGCCGCTGGCGGCCATCGCCGCGACGCCGTTGGCGAACTCGGTCTCGCCCAGTGGCTTGAGCTCGGCCGGCCCATCTTTGCGGTAGAAGGCCACGCAGTCGACGAACACCGTGGCGATCACTTTGTGGCCGCTGCCGGTGTCGGCGAGCAACTCATCGAGCAGGTAGCGGTGGCCAGCGCGGTCCCAGAGGTGGTGGTGTGGGTCGACGATCGGCAGCAAAGGCTCGAGGATTTCTTCCGTCGCCTGGCGCGCCAGCCAGTCCGTCGGCGGTACGCCGCCTGTGCCTATTGCCGTCTTCGACTTTTCGCTTGCCATGCTGGATCTCCCGGAAAAGCCTGCAGTGTGGGGGATCGGCGCAGCGCTGGCAATCTAGGTCTTGTACCCGGTTCGGCGGGCTGGCTTGCGCGCTGAGGATGATCGGCCGAGCGAGCCAACACGGCAGGCCTCGCACGGCGGGTGTCACGCCGCAGCCACGACACGCCCTTGGGTCAGGTCAGGGCTTGGCCTCATGGCCGCCGGCGCGAATGTGGACATGCAACGGCTCGCGAGGCTTGCCCTCGTTGGAGTAAAAGAAGAATCGGAAACCCGTGTCGCGGAACACCACCGGCATCGCCACATTCCAGGCAAGTGCTTGCGGGCGTGCGGCGGCGTCGCCTTGGCGATCAGCGGCATGAGAACGCCGCCGAACCAAGAACAACCCTGACGTACTCCGCGATCAGATCAACGACTTGGCGCCGCCCTGATCGGTGGGCGCGACTGCAGCTTGACATCTGATGCCCAGCGAGTAGCATGTATATACATAAAAGGATATACATTATGGATCTACAGATTGCGAAATGGGGCAACAGTCTTGCCCTGCGCATCCCCTCCGAAGTCGTCCATCGGCTCGGGTTGCGCGAAGGGGCTACTGTCGAGGCCCTGCTCACCGTCGACGGCAGTCTGTCCATTCGGCCGGCGCAGTGGAATCGCAAGGCATTCGCGCTCAAACTGGCCGAGTCCCGCAGCGCCATGCCCATGAGCGAGCCCGTGATGGAGGAACTGCGCAGCGGGGCGAGGTACTGACATGGTCTATGTCGACACGAGCGTGCTCGTGGCTTTGTTCCTGAACGAACCGCACAGCGTCGCAGTCGCGGACTGGTACGCGCGGGAGAAGAGCGAACTCGTCGCCGCGGCTTGGTGCATCACGGAGTTCGCCAGCGCCCTCGGCATCAAGCAGCGCACCGGCGCCATCGATGCGCAGCAGGCCCGGGGCGCCTGGGCGCACTTCGAACGCATGGTGGCTGCCGACCTTAGATTGCTTCCGGTCGCGCCCACCAACTTTCAGCGCGCCGCCGAGTTGGTGCTCGATACCGCGAGTGGATTGCGCGCTGGCGATGCCCTGCATCTGGCGTGTGCCGAGGCTGCCGGCACGAAGCGCATGGCAAGCCTGGACGAGGTCCTGAGCCGCAATGCACAGCGCCTGAAGATCAAGCCGATTGTGCTGCGCAACACGCCCTGACAGCCAAGCTGGGCTCGAATGGCATTCACCAACAACTGGCAAGGCGCACTTTGCGGCCCTGGGCGTTGGCGAGAACCCGGCACGCTACATGGTCGCCAAGTCGCTGTGCAACGTGCTGAAGGCGGTTGACTGGGTCGTTTGGCCGGCCCCAACTATCCTGGTCAGCGCGTTGCCTCGAGTCGGTAGCGCATCAGGTCGACAGGCCCTTCCTGGACGATCAGCGCCGTGAGTGGGGCGGCGCGAGCTGAAGTTGCACCACGCGAAAATATAGGAGAGTTAGGAAGTTTATGCTAATTGCATAACTTCACTAAGATCCCTACACTCGGCGCATGGATGCGGTCAAAAACCCTTTTGCCCCTGGCGCCGGTTCGCCGCCGCCGGAACTCGCTGGTCGCGATGAACTGCGAGAAACGGTTCGCATCGCTGTAGAGCGCACTCGAGCTGGGAAGTCCGCGCGTAGCGTGCTGATGGTCGGCTTGCGCGGCATCGGCAAGACGGTGCTGTTAGACCGAATGCGCGACGACGCAGAAGCCTCGGGCGTGCACACCATCCGCATCGAAGCCCCCGAGGATCGCTCGCTGCCCGCCATGCTGGCGCCGCAGTTGCGCGTGGCGTTGCTGCGCCTGAGCAAGCTGGAGCATGCCAAGGACTTGGCCGTGCGTAGCCTGCGCGCGCTGGCCGGTTTCGCCAAGGCCCTGAAGGTCATCTACCGTGACATCGAAGTCGGCTTGGACTACGAAGGCGAGCCCGGCCTTGCCGACAACGGCGACCTGGAGCACGACCTGCAGCAATTGCTGCAGAGCGCCGGCGCGGCGGCCAAGGCGGCCGGCACGGCATTGGTGATCTTCGTCGACGAACTCCAGTACCTGCCCGAGCCTCAGCTTGCCGCCCTCATCACCGCGATGCACCGCTGCGCCCAGCGCCAGGTGCCGGTGCTGCTCGTGGGTGCGGGTCTGCCTCAGTTGCGCGGGCGCATGGGCGACGCGAAATCCTATGCTGAGCGCCTGTTCGAATTTCCCGAGATCGGCCCGCTCAGCGCCGACGCGGCGGTGCGCGCCATCATCAAGCCCATAGAGGCCGAGGGCGCTGCGATCACCATCGACGCCGTCGAACGCATCTTGGCTGATACGCGCTGCTACCCGTACTTCCTCCAGGAATGGGGCCAACGGAGCTGGGAAGCGGCTGTCGAGTCTCCGATCAAGGCCGACGACGTCGAGCGCGCGGCCACCACGGCCGTGGCCGCGCTCGACGAGAGCTTCTTCCGAGTTCGATTCGATCGGCTCACGCCACAGGAGAAGCGCTACCTGCGCGCTATGGCCGAGCTCGGGGCCGGCCCCCACCGATCCGGGGCGATCGCCGACTGCCTCAAGCGCGAGGTCAGCTCGCTGGGCCCGCTGCGCAGCTCCTTGATTGCCAAGGGCATGATCTGGAGCCCTAGCCACGGCGACACCGCATTCACAGCGCCGCTGTTCGATGGGTTCATGCGACGGATCATGCGCGGTGAAGACTGGCGCGCGTAAGCCGGCCCGGCACTTCGGCTGCCTGTGTACCGGCCCGACCAGCCGCTATGGGCGACAAAATCAGAGCAGCGAATGACGCCGATGCGTCGATAGTCCCACTTCAAGACTTTCGGATGCAGTCATTCGGCCGCCACCCTCATCGCGACACGCGCGCACTCGACTTGGCGATCAAGGGCATGAGGCTAGCTCCGACAGTGCCCGCTCACCGGGCACGGTGAACAGCTGCCGACCTCGCCGCCCAGCCGCAGCGTTCAGCCCACGGCCTGGTACAGCCGCGACTTGTACTGAAACCAGAACGGATGCCAGAAACCCCAGTGCCGCTGCGCCATCACCACCCCGGCCAGGCCGGTGGCGGGCGAGACAAACCAATGCGTGCCGGCCAGCCCGCCCCATTGCAGCTCGCCTTGGCCCAGCGCGCCTTGCAACGCCGACGGGCCGCGGGTGACGGCGCCGCCAAGGCCGAAGCCCAGGCTGGGAAACTTGCCCAGGTGGGCGAAATGAACGTGGCGATCGGCGCTCAGCTGATCGGTGAACAGCGCGGCCAGCGTCTCGGGCTTGAGCACGCTGGGCCGACCCGGCATCAGCTGGCGCAGCAGCGCGAGCATGTCGGCCTGGGTCGTGAACAAGCCGCCCGCGCCCGACTGGCGCGGCACCGGCTGGCGGTAGGCCTGCGGCCAGGGCGTGTCGTCGAGCCGCGTCAGGCCGGGCTTCATCGCGTCGGCCAGGTCGCCGCGGTAGAGCGCGGTCAGCCGCGGCAACTGGTCGGGGCGCAGCACAAAACCGGTGTCGGGCATGCCCAGCGGGCTGAACAGCCGAGACTGCAACGCGTCGCTGAACCGCTGGCCGGTGACGATCTCGACCAGCCGAGCCAGCACGTCGCAGCCCAGTGCGTAATCCCAGCCCTCGCCAGGCTGGTAGTGCAGCGGCAGCCTGGCGAGCAAGTCCATCTCCTCGGCCAGCGTGGTGTCGACGCTGCGAACCCCGGAGGCATGGTAGGCCTGGTAGATCACCGTGTCGGGGTCGAAAACACCGTGGCTCAAGCCAGACTGGTGGCTGAGCAGCTGGCGGATCGTGATGTCGCTGTGCAGCGGCTCGGTGTCGTCGATCGACGCTGCGCCCGGGCGCAGCACGCGCAACCCGCCCAGCGCCGGGATCCACTGCTTGATCGGGTCGTCGATCGCGAACCGACCTTCGTCGGCCAACAGCAGCACCAGCACCGAGGTGACGAGCTTGGTGTTGGAGAAAGCGCGGTGGATGTGGTCGGGGCGCAGCGGCTCGCCGCGCTCGACATCGGCCAGGCCGGTGCAAAAGCTGTCGATCAGCTCGCCATCTCGCATCAGCGCAGCCGACACGCCGGCCAGCCGCTGCTGGTCGACCTCGGCCTGCAGCACGGCATGGGCCGCGCTGAAGTCGAGGCCGATCACGCCCGCCAGTCGCCGCTGGGGTCGCAGCTGGCGCGGCCGTCGGTTCGCAGCTTGAGCAGGTGGGCCCGCAGCGATCGCAAGGCCATCGCGTGCAGCGCCTTGGGCGTGTCGGCGTAGACCGCTGCGACCAGTGCGGCTTCGCTGGTCGGGCCGGCCTGAGCTTGCAGCGCGGCCAGCACCTTGGCTTCGCGGCCCAGCCGGTGGGCGATGGTCTTGTTGACCACCGCGTGCGGCTGGTCGATCAAGAAGCCGTGGCCTGGCGCCAGCCATTCCAGGTCTTCATCGAGCAGACGGCGCAGCGACGCGATGTAGACCGCCATGTCGCCGTCAGGCGGGTTGATCACCACGGTGCTGCCTTGCATCAGGTGGTCGCCGGTGAACAGCAGCTTCTCCTCCTCGAGCAGGTAGCACAGGTGGTTGCTAGCATGGCCTGGGGTGTGGATCACGCGCAAGGTCACGCCCTCGCCCAGTTGCAGCCGGTCGCCGTCGGCCAGCACCTGCTGCGGCTGGAAATCGGTGTCCTGCCACTCAGGATAGTCAGCGACACGGCCCATCGTCG
Source organism: Bordetella parapertussis (assembly GCA_945878355.1). Taxonomy (GTDB): domain Bacteria; phylum Pseudomonadota; class Gammaproteobacteria; order Burkholderiales; family Burkholderiaceae_C; genus Pseudaquabacterium. Next base: position 13,914 of record CAMCTC010000035.1, read on the forward strand.
GCGCGCCAGTGGCCTCGCGCATCGCCACAGCCGCCGGCGAATGGTCTTTGTGGGTGTGGGTGACCAGGATGCGGGTGATGCGGCCAGGCGCAGCCGCGAGCAAGGCTTGCACATGGGCGGCGTCGCCCGGGCCCGGGTCGAGCAAGGCCCAATCGTCGCTGCCCGGCGCGCCGATGAAGTAAGCGTTGGTGCCCGGGCCGGTCATCATGCTGCCGTTGTCGGCCGTCACGCGCAGCACCCGCGGCGACAACCACACCGGCTTGCCCGGCGTCAGCTCGACACTGGCCTGGCCGCGGCCTTCGGGGTCGATACGGCCCAACTCGGCATAGGCCCAGTCGCCCAGGTTGACCGGCGTGCGGCCCTTGGCCGACTGGCCAACGCGCGGCCGGTTCAGCGGGATGGTGGCTTGCGCGCGAGCCCAGGCCACCACATCGGCGGCGCGCTGGAAGGTGCTCAGGTGCTTGAGCTCGCGCTCGGTGACGTTCATCAGCCTGAGGTCGCGCGCTCGCGAGACGGCCTCGGCGGGGGTCAACCACAGCTGTTCGACCGTCTCCTTGGCGTCGTGCACTGCGGTCTGGCCGGCGGGCGCCTCGGTGACGAAGAAGCGGGTGTCGAAGATCTTGGGCATGCCCAGCGGCGTGATCCAGTGGGCGTAGTAGGCCAAGCGGTCGACGGCCAGCCGCACGTTGAAGCGCTCGCAAACTTCGGCCATGCCGATCTCGTTGGTGTGCAGCGCGTGACGCATCGCCACCACCTCATCGGCTGGCAGCGCGTGCAGATCGACCACTGCGCCATTGGCGTCGGTGGCGAACAGCAGGCCGGCTTCCTCGAAGCATTCGCGCACCGCAGCGACCCAGTAGTGCAGGCCGTCGCTGGGCAAGCCCAGCCTCGCACTGGCCGCGGCATCGTCCAGACCGCTGCAGCGCTCGTAGTGGCCGCGGTCGCTCTTGTCGAGCAGACCGCCGGGAAAGACCGTGGCACCGCTGTTCTGGTCGCCGGGCCGGTCGGCGCGGCGCAGCATCAGCACCTCCATGCCGCGCGGCGCGTCGCGCAGCACGATCAGCGAGGCGGCTGCACGGGGCACCGCAGGCACTGCCGTGGCCGGCGGGAGAACCATCTTGTCGGATTGCTCGCTCATCTCAGGCTCCCGAAGCCGCGCCGGCTGCGCGCAGCGCAGCGATCTCGGCAGCGCTGAAACCGGCATCGGCCAGGATCGCGTCGGTGTGGGTCCCTGGCCTGACCGCCGGGGTCGGCAACGCAGGCTGGCTGCGCGAGAAGCGCGGCGCGGGTGCGGCCTGGGTCACGCCGTCGATCTGGATAAAGCCACCGCGGTCGAGCGCGTGGCGGTGGTGCGGGGCTTCAGCCAGCGTGAGCACCGGCGCGAAGCAGGCGTCGGTCGCTTCGAGCAGCGTGCACCACTCGTCGCGGGTCTTGCCGGCAAACGCTGCGACCATCGCCTCACGCAGTTCGGGCCAGCTGCGGCGGTCGTTCTGCGACGCGATGAACTTTGGGTCGAGCCCGGTGCGCTGCACCATCTCGGCAAAGAACTTGGGTTCGATCGCGCCGATCGACACCCATTTGCCATCAGAGGTCGCATAGGTGTCGTAGTACGGCGCGCCGCCGTCGAGCACGTTGGCATTGCGCTTTTCGACGTCCCAACGGCCCGACGCCGCCATGCCGTGGAAAATCGTCATCAGCGACGAGACGCCGTCGACCATCGCCGCGTCCACCACCTGGCCCTGGCCAGAACGGTTGCGCTCGAAGATCGCCGCCAGCAGGCCGAAGGCGAGGTAGAGCGCGCCGCCGCCGTAGTCGCCGATCAGGTTGAGCGGCGGCACCGGCTTGTCCTTGCCACCGATCGCGTGCAGCGCGCCGGTCAGCGCGATGTAGTTCAGGTCGTGGCCGGCGGCCTGCGACAGCGGCCCGCTCTGGCCGAAACCGGTCATCCGGCCGAACACCAGGCCGGGGTTGCGCGCCATGCAAACATCGGGGCCCATGCCCAGGCGCTCGGCCACGCCAGGGCGCCAGCCCTCGATCATCACGTCGGCGCGGTCGATCAGCCGCAGCGCGGCATCGCGGCCCGCAGGCTGCTTGATGTCGAGCGCGATCGAGCGGCGGTTACGCCCCGAGACATCGAAGCGGGTGGAGGTCGGAATACCCAGGTCAGAAGGCTCGGTGCGGTCGATCCGCAACACCTCGGCGCCCAGGTCGGCCAGCAACATGGCGCACAGCGGCCCGGGGCCGATGCTGGCCAATTCGACAACGCGCAATCCGGTCAGGGGTCCCATGGGGCAAGTCTCCAAAAGTCTGTTGAGGGGGTGCAGTCCAATTGCAAAGTGTGCACCAGCGCCGGCCGGCGCTTTGTCATGCCGGGGACGGCTGCGGTGCTGGCAGCTTGGCGAGCAGCCCCGCCGGCGCTGCCGATTGCCGGCCGATGTAGGCTATGAACATGTGAACCCCTGGAGTTTCCCCGCATGACCGACCCCCAACGCGAGGCAGCACTGAACGAGGCCTCGGTGCCGACGCTGCTGATGTGCCTGGCGCAGATCACGCAAGACCCGAAGTGGCTGCAGGACCCGTTCCGCCCCAAGCGCGACGTCTCGATCTTTGCGGAGTCCTCAGGCGGGCTGTCGCCCGAGGCTCAGCAGACGGTGCGCGAAGCGGTCTCGACGCTGCTCGATGAACTCGCCAGCGGCGCGCGCGAATTGCCGCCGCTGCCCTCGGATGAGGCAATGGCAGCGATGATGAGCTGGTGCCTCGGTGAGCCGCTGCCACCCGAGTACGTGCCGATGGCGATGGAGGAGATGGGCTTGCGCGACCGGCGGCTGGGCTGGCGCACCGATCCCAAGCCGGCGCGACTGGACAGCTTCAAGGTGCTGGTGATCGGCGCGGGCTTTTCGGGTTTGTGCGCAGCCTTCAGGTTGCAGCAGATGGGCATCGCGTTCGAGGTGGTCGAGAAGAACGCCGATGTCGGCGGCACCTGGCTCGAGAACGATTACCCCGAGGCCGGCGTCGACACGCCGAACCACTTCTACTCCTACTCCTTCGCGCCCAACCTGGGCTGGACCAGCAACTACGCCAAGCGCGGCGAGGTCTGGGACTACCAGCGCCAGGTCGTGTCGGACCTCGACCTGCGCCGCCACATCGAGTTCGGCGTCGAGGCCGACGCGATGACCTGGCACGAGGACCGCCAGCAGTGGGAGGTCAGCACGCGACAGTCCGACGGCAGCCTGCGCAAGCGCTGGGTCGATGCGGTGATCACCGCGGTCGGCCAACTCAACCGGCCCAAGCTGGCGTCGATCCCGGGGCTGGAGAGCTTCACGGGCCAGAGCTGGCACTCAGCGCAGTGGCGCCACGACGTGCCGTTGGCCGGCAAGAAAGTGGCGATCATCGGCACCGGTGCCAGCGCGATGCAGTTCCTGCGAAGCGTCGCGTCGCAGGCCGAGCAGGTCACCGTGTTCCAGCGCTCGCCGCAGTGGGCGCGGCCGCCGCAGGACTACCACGGCAGCGTCAGCGTGCAAGCACGCTGGCTGCTGGAAAACGTGCCGCATTACTACGCCTGGTACCGCTTCGGCCTGATGTGGCGTTTCGGCGACGGGCTGCTGCCCACGGTGCGGCGCGACCCGAACTGGCCGCACCCCGAACGCGCGATGAACCACCGCAACGACAGCCAGCGTCGGCAGCTCAGCGCCCACCTGCAAGAGCAGCTCGCCGACCGGCCGGACCTGGTGGCCAAATGCCTGCCCAGCTACCCGCCCTACGGCAAGCGAATCCTGATCGACAACGGCTGGTACCAGACCTTGAAACAGCCCCATGTCGAGCTGGTGACCGAGGCAGTAGCCCATGTCGACGGGTCCGAGATCGTCGACGCCAAGGGCGGGCGTCACAGCGTCGACGTGATCCTGCTGGCCACCGGCTTCGAGCCCGGCAAGATGCTGTGGCCCATCGACATACGCGGACGATCAGGCACACCGCTCAAACAGGTCTGGGGCGCCGACAACCCGAAGGCCCACCTCGGCATCACCGTGCCCGACTACCCCAACCTGTTCGTGCTGACCGGGCCCAACACCGGGCTGGCGCACGGCGGCAGCCTGATCTTCGTCACCGAGTGCCAGGTCCGCTATGTCACCGCGATGCTCAGGGAAATGCTGGAACAAGGCCTGGGCTCGGTCGAGGTCAAACAACCCGTGCACGACGACTACAACCATCGCGTCGACGCCGAGCACGCCGACCTGGTCTGGACCCACCCGGGCATGCGCAACTGGTACCGCAACGACCAGGGCCGGGTGTTCTCGCCGATGCCCTGGCGGCTGGTCGACTACTGGCGCATGACCGAGCGGCCCGACCTGGCGGAGTTCGACACCGAACAGGCGGTCTGAGCGTTTGCGCGCGGTCGACGGGCCCGATGCGTAGCGCTCTCAAGCAAATGTGGCTTGGCGACTTGACCCCGATGGGGGGCGGCCAGCTTCGGCCGGCCTTGGGGCGCTCAGAAGTCCACCGTCGCCGTCATCGTCAGGCTGCCACGGGTGACGCTGGCATAGGCGCTGAAACCCTTGCCGAACGCTAGGTTGGTTTCGGCCTCGACGTCTTGCGTGACCTGGGTGCCGCTGAGTACATAAGCGACATTGCCATTGGTGTCAGGCGACAAGGGCGTGTAAGCGCCGTCGAGTTTGGTGTGGTGGACATCGGCGGCCAACGACATCTGCGCAGACTGCCAGACCGTGCCGACCTGCAGCGTCTTGGACTTGGTGGCTTTGGGTGCCGGTGAGACCTTGGCGTCCTTGACGTCGAACACGCTGGTGCTGGGGATCTGGTCTCCGGTGGCGAATTGAGCGTATGCCGCCCAGTTCGGCGCGAGCTTGCGATGCACATCGAGCGAAGGCAGCACATCGATGTTCGTGCCCGAATTGGCCAGGCTGGCAGCGCCGCCGGTGATCACGTCAGTGGTCTTGTTGCAGACGCCGCCCAGTGCGCCGACCGCACCGCCGTTGTCTTGCAGATGGACGAAGTCCTGTTGCTAAGACGCGTACTTCAGCCCCGGCGTGACCTTGAGCGAGTCGCCGAACTTGAACCCGTATTCGGCGTCAGCCCGCACCCAAGGCCGTGACCTTGCATTGACGTGACAATTTGCCGCAGCAGCGGGCCGGCAGACGCACTAGGTCACCAAGATGTCACGAAGCGCCGCTGGCTTGCGCGGTCCGATCACGACATCGCACCGGAAGCCCGGCGCGCCAAGACCATGCGCCCAAGCCTGCTCCTGCCCGATCACCCGGTTGCGCCATTCGCCGCGATCGCGCCGAGCGGCGCGCCGCTGTCGCGCTGTTCTCAAGCCGACAGATCGCAATGGCATAGGGCGTACCGAGGCTGCACTGCGTTGCTGCTCGTCGCCGCTGCGCTTGGCTGCACGTCGGTCGCGCAAGAGCCCGAGGCGGCCCAGGCCTGGGTACAGGCCGCGTCTGACGGCCAATGGGTCGCGCGGGCGCTGACCGATGCCGCCAGCTGCCCCAGCTTGCAATGGCGCGGCGGTTCGGTGGCGATGAGCCCGCGATCGCAGCCCGCCGTCATCGCGGCCAGGATGGGCGGCGCCCAAGCCGATGTCAAGCCCGCCGAGTTTGCCCAGCGCAGCTGCGAGGTCGCCGAGGCCGCAGCGCTGCGCGCGCAGCCCGCGCCCGGCGCCGTCGTGCAGTCCTTCGCAACCCACCCGGGCTTTGGCTTTGCCAGCCTGGACCGCCGCCCGACCGGCTGGTCCTTGACCGCCTGGAGCGTGGACGGTCAGGCGCTGAAACGCTGCGATATCGAGGGCCAGCGCTTGCACTGCGGGCCCTGAACGGTGCGAGGCACCTCGAACTGCGGCCGGGCTCAAACCTTGACCGTGAGGGGATTGGTCAATTATCATGCCGCATGAACGAATCCATGACACCAGGAGCTTGAGGTGGACTCTCCTCGGGTTGACACGCAAACCGTCAAGTCAGTCGGTGCCAGCGGACAAATCTCGCTGGGAAAAGAGTTTGCCGGCCGGCAGGTTCTGATCGAGAGTCCCGCCAAAGGGGTCTGGATCATCCGTACAGCCACGATCATTCCAGACAATGAAGCCTGGCTACACACCGCGCAAGCCCAAGACAGTCTCAAGAGGGCAATGACCTGGGCAGCAAAACACCCGGCACAGGCATCAGACCCCGACAAGCTTCCAGCCGGCAAGCGAGATGCCATCAAGCGCAAAATTCGTTCAGCTTGACCTGAACAATCCGGAGTTTCAGCGCACTTGGGTTGAACTTCAAACCGATGAGGCCGAGCGCGCAAGGTCAGCGTTCAAGAAGATCTTGAAGCTGAGCTGGGCCGATCTCTACAAGGACAAAGGGCTGCACTGGGAGAAGGTCCAGAGCCTGCCAGCCCCTCCTGGTGTTGACGCGCTCTACACGTTTCGCCTGAGCCGATCAGCCAGAGGTGTTGGCTACCGGGACGGAGACTTTCTGCGCGTCCTGCTCGTGAACGCTGATCACGAAGCTAGCTACGGAAAGAAGTGACAGCCAGACCGCGCGCGCCACCTCGCACAGGTCAGTGACAAGCAGGACTCCAATGGTGTGCACGTGGACCGGGTTGCGGGCCTCACCGCAGCACGCAAGAACCCATACGCCGCGCTTTGAAAGAGCTGGTGGCCAGCCGCCTGGACCAAGGCGCGGTGACCTACTTCAAGTCTTTCGCGGACGAGACAGGCATCCCCTATAAAAGCCTGATCAATCTCTCCTGGACATGGGGCCAAGGGTTCTTCACACGCGTGTCACATCACCGCCGTGAAATCCGCTCATCCAAGGGAGTAGTCAAGACATGTCGACATCAATCAATCGCCGCAATTTCATGGTCACCGCGTCCACCGGCGCGGCGGTTCTGGGCAGCACGCTCGCCGGCTGCAGCGACGCCAGCGCTCGGCCAGCTGAATTCAAGTACGGCGTGGCGAGCGGGGACCCGCTGGCCAACCGGGTGATTCTCTGGACCCACGCCAAGATCGCCGACAGCATCGAACCGGTGGGCATAACCTGGCAGGTCGCAGGCGACAACGCGTTTGCAAGCATCGTCGGTTCGGGCCGGGTCGGTGCGACCGAGGCCACCGGTTTCACGGCCAAGGTCGATGCGTCCGGCTTGAGCGCGGGCACGACGTATTTCTACCGCTTCATCGACGACGCCGGCGTGGTCTCGCCCGTCGGCACCACCCGCACGTTGCCGGCGGCCAACACCGCATCGGTGAGCTTTGCGGTGTTCTCCTGCAGCCTGTACTCGGAAGGATTTTTCAACACCTACGACGCGGCATCGAAGTCCGATGCGCAGTTCGCCGTCCACCTGGGCGACTACCTCTACGAATACGGCGCCGATCCCAAGCAGTTCGGCAACACCGACGCGGTCAAGCTGGGACGTGTCATCGCGCCAGCCCATGACATGGTCAGCCTGAGCGACTACCGCACGCGCTACGCGCTCTACCGGTCGGACACCAGCCTGCAGGCGCTGCACGCCAAGATGCCCTGGATCACGGTCTGGGACGACCATGAATTCGCCAACAACGCCTATGTCGGCGGCGCCGAGAACCACAACCCGGCGACCCAAGGTGACTGGATCACGCGCAAGAACATCGCTGCCCGGGTCTACCACGAGTGGATGCCGATCCGCACGCCCGACGCGGCCAACCTGCTCAAAATCTACCGCAGCTTCGACTTCGGCAGCCTGTTCAGTCTGCACATGCTCGACACCCGGATCGAGGGGCGCGACCGCCAGTACGACAGCTATGGCGACGCCGATGGGGGCCTGGCGCGCTACGGCACCGCGCTGGCCTCGGGCACCGACGCGAGCCACCGGATCATCAGCAGCGCCCAGCAGACCTGGCTGACCGACGGCCTGTCGAAGTCTGGCGCTGTCTGGCAGTTCCTGGGCAACCAGGACATCATGGCCAAGATGTGGTTCCCGGCCTCGGTGCTGCAAGTCGCGGCCACCGGTGGCGATCCAACCCAGGTCGTCACCGACTACCTGACAGCCAAAGCCACCCGGGCTGCGGCAGGCGCGGGCGCGCTGACGCCCACCCAGACGGCGCTGCTGAACCCGGCGGTCAACCCCAGACTGCCTTACAACCTGGATTCCTGGGACGGTTACCCCAGCAGCCGCGAAGCCGTGCTGCAAACCGTCAAGGCCCAGGGCAAGAAACTGGTCGCGTTGTCGGGCGATTCGCACAACGCCTGGTTCGCCAACCTGACCACGCTGGCCGGCGAGAAAGTCGGCGTTGAATTCGCCGGCTCATCGGTCACCGCGCCGGGCTTCGAGAGCGCCGGCCTGGGCGGCCTGGCCAGCTCGATGGACGGCAGCGCGGTCGCCAAGGTGTCGGGCTCGGGCCTGGGCCTGGTCGACGACCTGAACTACAGCGACAGCATCCGCCGCGGCTACCTGTTGATGACGGTCACTGCCGCCGCCGTCAAGGGCGACTTTGTCTTCGTCAGCACGGTCAAGTCGACCCAATACACCGCGGCCGTGGGCAAGTCGGTCACCGTCACGGCTTCGGGCGCGGTCAGCTACGCCTGAGCGCCCCAAGGCCGGCCGAAGCCGGCCGCCCCCCGTGGGGATCAAGCAAAGTGGCAAAGCCACATTTGCTTGAGAGCCTGGCCGGTGCGGGTGGGTGCAGGTTGCCCTTGGAAGGCTTGCGTCACGCGGCTGCCATGGAACGGCCTCAGCATCGCGACTCCTGACTTCCAAGGCCAGCCTATCCATCACCAGCCGGAGAATCACTCATCGGTTGAATGCGCTACGTCCTTCAATTTTCCGGCCTTTCGAGCACAAACTGGTGCCGTTTTGTTCGCGTCGCGGCAACGTGAATTGGCGAACGTTCCGCTGTCTCAGTTTCGTCTGACACACCCGCGTCTTCATCGCGACCAAGTAGCTCAGCATACTTAGCGGCACCCTTGTATGCCGCAATGATCACCACCCCAAACTCGAAGCCCTTTGATACGGTGCATCTTCCCCAAACGAACGCTCGACGTTATCGGGTCATCAGCGATCAGCAGCTGCATGCGCCTTGCATCACATCAGCTCATGTCTCGGCCACGGCCCACGGGTCCAGCAGTTGCACCGGCAGACCCGCGAAGTCGCGCAAATTGCGCGTCACCAGCACCAGACCATGCTGTGCGGCCGTGGCGGCCAGCAGGCTGTCGATGGCCGGCAGCGGCCGGCCGGCTGCCGCCACCATGCGGCCCCAGCGGTCGGCCACGGCCATGTCGATGCCCAGGATGCGGCCGGTGAAGAAGGCCGGCAGGTCGGCTTCAAGCCAGTCGTTCAGCCGCATTCGCCGCTGCGCGTCGGCCACGGCTTCGATGCCTTTGCGGATTTCGCCCAAGGTGAGCACGCTGAGATAGAGGGTGCTCACCGGTCGCGTAGCAAACCAGCCCTGCACCGCCTTATTCGGCGCCTTGCGCCGAAGCTCCGACAGCACGTTGGTGTCGACCAGATAGCTCACAGCCTAGGCACCCGGCGCGTGCGGCTGCGCTCGCGCTCGAAGGCCGGCTCATCGCTGCCCGCCAGTGGCGATACCTGCATGAAGTCCAACAACGAGCCCTTGGCCTGCGACAGCGTGTCGAAGGTGGCTTGCGACACCAGCACCGCCACCGGCTTGCCGTGCAAGGTGATGCCCTGCGGCGCCGCTTGCGCGCGCTTGACGAGCTCGGACATGCGGGCCTTGGCTTCCTGCAGTTGCCAGTATTCCATGGGGGATCTTCCAAATCTGACCAGACTGGTCCGATTGTAGGCAGCGCGGCCCGGCTGGGGAAGTGCGCCCAGGCAGTGCGGTAGTCTTCCTCGCGCTCAGCCAGGCTGAACGGCGCGACGTATTGAATCGTTCTGCGGACCGGGCCTGGGCCTGGTCGACGACCTGAACTACAGCGACAGCATCCGCCGCGGCTATCTGCTGATGACGGTCACTGCCGCCGCCGTCAAGGGCGACTTTGTCTTCGTCAGCACGGTCAAGTCGACCCACTACACCGCGGCCGTTGGCAAGTCGGTCACCGTCACCGCTTCGGGCGCGGTCAGCTACGCCTGAGCGCCCCAAGGCCGGCCGAAGCCGGCCACCCCCCGTGGGGATCAAGCAAAGTGGCAAAGCCACAGTTGCTTGAGAGCCTGGCCGGTGCGGGTGCGGGTGCGGGCTGCCCTTGGCAGGCTTGCGTCACGCGGCTGTCATGGACCGGCCTCAGCATCGCAACTCGTGACTTCCAAGCCCAGACTGCCGAAATGACCGCAACGTGGTACGACCCGAAGCCCCCAAAACCTGCCGAGGGGCGGTTCGGCCGGCTGACCACGATGGCCACGCTGGCCGCGATGGCCATGTCAGCGCTGCTGGCCTGTCCACTGGTGCTGGCGCATGGCGGGCAGGCCACGCTGGGTGCACCGCCCGCGCTGGCCGTGTCGGGCGTGCTGCCAGCACCGCCGGCAGGCGTGGCCGAACTGCGCTTCAGCGAGATGTTCCAGCGCCCGGTCGGCCCCAAGGGGCTGGAGCCCAGCGCGCGCTTGCTCGCGCTCGATGGCCTGACGGTGCGCCTGGTCGGTTACATGGCCAGCGCCGAATTGCCAATGGCCGGACGGCTGGTCCTGTCGCCGCTGCCCATCGCCTTGAGCGACGAGGATGAGCCGCTGGCCGACGACCTGCCCGCGCAAGCCATCTTTGTCCACCTCAGTGGCCCGGCCGCAGCGCACACCCTGCCCAATTACAGCGGACTGATCCAGTTGCAAGGGCGGCTGTCGGTCGGCGCCCGCGACGAGCCCGACGGCCACCTGTCGTCGGTGCGCTTGCTGCTCGACGAACAGGCTTCGCAGCAGTTGCTGCCGCCAGCGGCACCGCGTCGCCTGCGCTGAGCCTGAGCAGTCCGACCCGGCAAGCCCCGCCTATCCATCCCCAGCCGGAGAGTGCTATGTCACCGCTATCTGAATACCTTCACCATCGGTCAGCCCTGGCCGCCAAATCGCTGCTGCTCGCGTTGACGCTGGGCGCCACCATGGCAGCCCAGGCCGCACCCACGATCTCGCGCCTGACGCCGCCGTCCAACCCGCGACTGGCCACCGCCACGACGCTGGCGCGCTTCCTGCCGGGTCAGAAGTTCGACCTGCAGGCTACCGTGCAGCCGAGCGCGGGCACCCGCATCACGCGCGTGCGCTTCGCGGTCGACGACCAACCGGTGGCCGATCTGCAGCACGATGGCGGCGGCGCCGACCAGTTCGGCGGCGAGACCAGCCTGGTCAAGAACGGCCTGGTCAAGAACCTGGCCGAGGGCACGGTCGTGGCCTCGCTGCGGGCCTATGCCAACAGCCAGCCGGGGCTGCACTGGCTCAGCGTCACAGCCACCGACAGCCGTGGCGACACCAGCACCCGCCAGGGCAGTTTCGAGGTGGTGCCGATTCTGACCGGCCAGGGTCAGGTCGCCAAGAACATCATCATCCTGCTGGGCGATGGCATGGGCGCATCGCACCGCACCGCCGCGCGCATCATGGCCAAGGGCTATCTGCAAGGCATGGCGCAGGACCGGTTGGCGATGGACAAGTTCCCGGTCACCGGCATGGTGATGACCTCCTCGCTGGACTCGATCGTCACGGATTCGGCCCCCGGCATGGCCAACTATGTCAACGGCAACAAGGCCGCCAACAACCAGGAAGGCGTGTTCCCGGACGACACCGTCTCGGCCTTCGACAACCCGCGCATCGAGTACCTGTCCGAGTACCTGCACCGGCTGCGCGGCAGCGCGCTGGGCCTGGTGACCACATCCGACGTGTTTGACGCCACGCCGGCGGCCAACGCGGTGCACACCGCGTCGCGCGGCATGGGCACCGGCATCGTCGACCAGTACCTGGACGATCGCCACCTGACCGGGCTGAAGGTGTTGATGGGCGGCGGGCGCAAGTGGTTTCTGCCCAACCCAGGCAGCGCCGACAAGCGCCAGGCGGTCAATGGTTCGCAGCGGCGCGACGCCAGCGACTACATCCTGCCGCCCGATTTGGTGGCGGGCTGGAAGGCCAGCCCCGGCAAGCTCGACAGCGGTCGCGACCTGATCGCGGACTTTCAGTCTGCCGGTTTCGCCTACGCCAGCGACCGCGGCGTGCTCGATCGCATCGGCACACCCGACAAACTGCTGGGCTTGTTTGCCTACTCCAACATGAACGTGGCATTCGACAAGATCAACGGCCGGCGCGGCACCTCCAGCGTGGTGGCCGACTACGGTTTCCCCGACCAGCCCATGCTCGACGAGATGACCGCGTCAGCGCTGAAGGTGCTGGCCAAGGACAACGCCAAGGGCTTCGTGCTGATGGTCGAAGGCGCGTCGATCGACAAGCAGTCGCACCTGATGGACACCGACCGCTGGCTGCTCGAAACGCTGGAATTCGACCGCGCGGTGGAACTGGCCAGAGACTTCGCGACAACCCATCCCGACACGCTGGTGATCGTCACCGCCGACCATGAATGCGCGGGTGCTGCGATCATCGGCGCGGCCACGGTGTCCGAGGCGGTGCTGCGCAGCCGCACCGCCACCACCGCCGAGATGCGCGACAAGGTGGTCGGCGTCTACGGAGCCGCGCGCTTTCCCGAGTACTCGATCCTGGCCGACGGTTACCCCGCCAGCACCGACATCGACCGCAAGATGCTGATCGGCTATGGCGCCAATGCCGACCGCTACGAGGCCTGGGTGTCCAATCCTTTACCCACCCGCGATGAGCAGCAGCCCTTCGCCAACCAGGCGCCGCTCAACAGCTACCCGGCCAGCCCGGCCCAGCGCAACAACACCACCGGCTACCTGGTCACCGGCCAGGTGCCCGGCTCGCAAGCAGCGCACACGGCCACCGATGTGCCGCTGTCGGCCTTCGGCCGCGGCGCGATGCTGTTCACCGGCCTCTACGACAACACCGACGTGTTCTTCAAGCTCGGGCAGGTGCTGTTGGGCGGCGTGAAGTAACTCGCCGGCGACGCGCCCAGCGGGTCAGCGCGCTTCGGGCAGCGTCATCAAGGCCTGCCCCATGCGGATCGCCACCCCCGGGGCGATGCCGGCAGCCAGGCTGAAGCCGCGCGGCGCGAACACCAGGATGGTCGAGCCATGCTGGAACCAGCCCATCTCCTGGCCCTTGGCGAAGCGGGCGCCGCCAGGCAACTCGTTCGGCCCGCGGTAACGCAGGTGCAGCAAGGTGTCTAGCCAGTGCAGCCGGATGCAGGCCACCAGGATCGCCGCCACCGGCACCAGCGCAACGGGGTGGCCACCGCGCTCCAGCGTGGTGTGGATCACCGCGCGCTCGTTCTTGCAGAACAGCCGTTCGACGCGGGCCAGCGCGATCGGGTTGACGTTCCAGGTGTCGCCCGAGTGGTACGTGACATGCTGCACGCTGCAGTCCTGCGGCGCGTGGAAGCGGTGGTACATGCTCGAGGTCAGCCGCAGCGTGGCGTAGCAGCCGTCGCGGTAGACCTCGGCGGCCTCGGCCGCCCCCGCACCGAACAGGTCGGTCAGCGTGTATGGGAAGCCCTTGGCCTGGAACACCTGGTCACCATCGACCGCGCCGCAGGCACCGACGATCGCATCGCAGGGGCTGGTCAAGCGCGTCGGGTCGGCATCGATCGGCCGGGCGCCAGGCTTCAACTCGCGGATGAAGCAGTCGTGCAGGCTGTCGAACTGTTGCTTCTTGGCGTCTGACAGGTCGAGGTCGGCGAACAGCTTCCAGGCCGCGATCGAAGCCCGGCGCACCAGCGGTTGGCGGATCTGGCTGAACCAACCCATGAAGCGGGTGACGGCTGTGCGCGGCAGGCGGTTGGTCAGCAGAAAGTTCAGGTCCTCCTGCTGCAGCAGCAGGTCCCGAAATTGGCGCAAGGCGTGCTTGATTTTCATGGTGTTGTCAAAGTGCTCTGATAAACCTACGGCATCGAAACTTGAGACGCGCAGCGCGCGACGCGATGAACCCCACATTTGCCCTGTCTGCCCTGGCGCTGGCCGCGTTGGCCGTGGTCTTGCCGGCCGCAAGGCGCCGGCTGCAACTCTCTGCTGCCAAGCACCCTTCGCTGACCGGCCATTCGCGGATGGCCAAGCGCGTGGCCGCGCAGGTGCCGGGCTACAGCTACGACGAGACCCGTTTCTTCAACTCGGACGGCGCGCCGGCCGATGTCGTGGCGCAGCGCCGCGTCGGCTTGCAGCAGCTGGCTGAACTGTTCCGCGAGCGCTTCCCGCGCTCGACCGCGCTCACCGCTGAGACCGCCGACGGCCTGTCGGACCTGCAGTTCACCGCCAGCTACCGCGTGCCCTTCCAGTACAGCCGCTACCTGCGCGAGCAGATCCGGATGCCGGCCTTCGTCGCCGGTTCCAGCGGCGTGCAAATGACCGACCTCGACGGCAACGACTTCCTCGACCTCACCGGCTCGTACGGCGTCAACGTGTTCGGCGTCGACTTCTACAAGCAGTGCATCGCCGAGGGCAGCGCGCGCGCCGCCGCGCTCGGCCCGGTGCTGGGCGCTTACCTGCCCTGCGTGGCCGACAACGTGAAGCGCTTGCGCGCGATCTCCGGGCTGGACGAGGTGTCTTTCCACATGAGCGGCACCGAGGCCGTGATGCAGGCGGTGCGGCTGTCGCGATACCACACCCGACGCAGCCACCTGGTGCGCTTCTGCGGCGCTTACCACGGCTGGTGGGACGACGTTCAGCCCGGCCCGGGCAATCCGGCCCGACCCGAGGCCACCTACACGCTCAAAGAGATGGATGAGGCCACGCTGCGCGTGCTGCGCAGCCGCAAGGACATCGCCTGCGTGCTGGTCAACCCGCTGCAGTCGCTGCACCCCAACCAGGGCGCGCCTGGCGATTCGTCGCTGATGACCAGCCGCCAGGGCGCGGGCTTCGACCGCGCCGCCTACACCGCCTGGCTGCAGCAACTGCGCCAGGTCTGCACCGAGCGCGGCATCGTGCTGATCTTCGACGAGGTGTTCATGGGTTTCCGCCTGGCGCCCGGCGGCGCGCAGGAATTCTTCGGCGTCAAGGCCGACCTGGTGACCTATGGCAAGACACTGGGCGGCGGCCTGCCGGTCGGCGTGGTCTGCGGCCGCAAGGACTTGATGAAGCGCTTCCGCGAAGACCGCCCGGCCGACCTCTGCTTTGCCCGCGGCACCTTCAACGCCCACCCCTATGTGATGGCGGCGATGCAGGTCTTTCTCGAGCGCCTGGACAGCGCCGAGGTGCGCGCGATCTACGACGGCCAGGATGCGCGCTGGGACGCCCGCGCCGCGCGCTTCAACCAGCGCCTGGCCGACGCCGGCCTGCCGGTGCGGGTGGCGCACCTGCAATCGGTGTGGACGGTCTGCTACACCCAGCCCGGGCGCTACCACTGGCTGCTGCAGTACTACCTGCGGGCCCAAGGCCTGGCGCTGAGCTGGATAGGCACAGGCCGGCTGATCTTCAGCCTGAACTACAGCGACGCCGATTTCGAGACCGCGCTGCAGCGCTTCGTAGCCGCCGGCTGCGCGATGAAGGCCGACGGCTGGTGGTGGCAGGACGCCACGCTGACCGACAAATCGATCAAGCGCGGCATCCTGCGCGAGTTGCTGGCGCACCGGTTCTGACGCCGCGTGCGGCGCCGCGGCCATCGCGCCGGGGCGTCGCACTCAGGCTTGAGGCGCTTCGTGCGCCACATGCCCCATCGGGTCGATCAGCTCGCCGCGCAGCAAGGCGCCCGGCGCCTTGTGGTAGAGCCAGACATCGTGGAAAGGGTCGGTCAGGATCTTGGTCGCCCAGACCAGGCCGGTTTGAACGTTGTACAGAAAGAACAGGTGCACGGTGCGGAACAACAAGCCGCCCGCGCCGATCAGCAGCCACAGCCAACCGACCTGGTGCGCATAGCCCGAGAACGAGCTGTGCGGCGCGACCAGGCCCCAAAGCCCAGGCTGCAGCGCGACCAGCACCGGTGACGCGGCCCAGATCGCGATCAACACGATCTTGCGGCGCAGGTTGTAGCCGACCTTGATGGCTTCCTTGTGTTCGTGGCTGGCTCGGTTGACATGGTCGTAACCGTCGGGCTCAAAAAAGAAATGACCGATCTGGCGGCTGCTCATCGACACCAGCCAGGCCAGCAGACCGGCCACGGCCGGGTCGATGAACAGCATCGCATAGGCGACGATGAAGCTCAGCGCCGACAGCAGGTGCAGTGCCTGGTTGATGCGGCTGTGGTGGTAGTAGCGGTGGTCGTCCCAGCGCTGGACCGCGAGGGCCCGCAGAAATTCATTCATATTCGCTTCCTTGGTCTGAAAGAGCGGGGCTCGTACGCGGACCCGTCGTCAAGACCGCGCTGCCGGCCGCCATGGTGATGGCAAGCCGTGACGATGGGGTGACGGATTCGTGTCTTTGCCGAGACAGTCGGTCCGTCATCAAGTTGTTGCAGTCGCGAACGACGATGTGCGATTCCCAATGGACGCAGATGCCATGTCGAATATCGCTTCCGATGTCGTGGTCGACGAATTGCAAGCTGCGCAACGCGCGCTCCGCATCGCCGTCGTCACCGAGACCTACCCACCCGAAGTCAACGGCGTGTCGCTGACGATCGCTCGCGTCGTCGAAGGCTTGCGCGACCGGGGCCACGACTTGCAGCTGATCCGCCCGCGCCAGCAAGCCGATGACCAAGCCGACAGCGGCGAGCGCTTCCACGAAATGCTGCTGCGCGGCCTGCCGATCCCGCGTTACCCGCACCTGAAGATGGGCTTGCCGGCCAAACCGACGCTGACCAGGCTGTGGTCGCTGCGCCGACCCGACGTCGTGCACATCGCCACCGAGGGTCCGCTGGGCTGGTCGGCGCTGCAGGCCGCGCACAAGCTGAAGCTGCCGGTGACCTCGGACTTTCGCACCAACTTCGATGCCTACAGCCGGCACTACGGCGTGGGCTGGCTGCGCAAGCCGATCATGGCCTACCTGCGCAAGTTCCACAACCGCACCCTCGCGACCATGGTGCCCACCGAAGACCTGTGCGCCAAGCTCGTCGCCAGCGGTTTTCGTCACGTGCAGGTGGTCGGGCGCGGCGTCGACACCGACCGCTTTTCGCCGATCCACCGCAGCCAGGCCTTGCGCGAGAGCTGGGGGGCCGGGCCGCAAACCCTGGTCGTCGCCTGCGTGGGCCGGCTCGCGCCAGAGAAGAACCTGGGCTGCCTGCTACAGGCTTTCGCGGCGATCCGGGCCCGCCGACCGGACAGCCTGCTGCTGCTGGTCGGTGACGGCCCGTCGCGGCGCGAGCTGCAGGCAGCCTGCCCGGACGCCTCATTCGCCGGCCTGCGCAGCGGCCTGGACCTGTCAGCGCACTACGCCTCGGCCGACATGCTGCTGTTTCCCAGCACCACCGAAACCTTCGGCAATGTCACCCCCGAAGCCATGGCCAGCGCCCTGCCGGTGCTGGCCTACGACTACGCGGCGGCAGCACAGCTGATCCGTTCGGGCGACAACGGGATGCTGGCATCGTTCGATCAGACCGAGTCGTTCATCGCCCGCGCCGCAACAATGGCCTGCGACCCGGCGGGCCTGGCCGCCATGGGTCAGCGGGCGCGCGAATCCATGCATGCCCAGGGTTGGGACCGCATCATCGGGCAGGTTGAGGCCTTGCTGCGTCAGGCTCTGGCGCAGCCGCTGGCACCGGCCTTGGCATCAACCGTTGTCGCAGCACCAGCAACAACACCAGCGTGGCCGTGACCCAACCCAGCAAGCGCATCAGCGGCACGATCGGCAAATCTAGCGCCAGCAGCAAGGCATAGCCCGCCAGCATCAGCAGGATGCTGAGGTTCTCGTTGAAGTTTTGCACCGCGATCGAACGCCCAGCGCTCAGCAGCAGCTGACCGCGGTGCTGCAACAACGCGTTCATCGGCACCACCAGCAAGCCACCGACCGCGCCGATCAGCGCGAGCATCGGCAAGGCGGCGGCTCGGCTGGGCAGGCTCGCCGCCAGCGCGATGCCCAGACCCAGCACGATACCCGCCGGCAAGACCCGGCGCGCCTGGGCCAACGCGATGAAGCGCCCTGCCGTGGCAGCGCCGAACACCACGCCCACCGCCACGGCCGCCTGCAGCGTGGCCGCTTGCGACAGCGACAGCCCGAGCGCATCGACCGCCCAACGCAGCACCGCAAACTGCAACGTCGCGCCCACGCCCCAAAACAAGGTTGTCACCGCCAGCGACAACCCGCCCAGCGGGTCGCGCCACAACAAGCGGTTCGCAGCGCCAAACTCCTTGAGCAACTGGGTCGGACGCCGGCTGGCGGCCGGGTAGCGTGCGCCGCTGTCGGGCAGACCGAGGTTGAGCAGTCCCGACAGCGCGTACACCGTCAACAGCAAGGCCAGCGCCGGCCACAGCGCGTGCGGCGGTGCGAGCCAAGCCATCGCCGAGGCCGCGAACAACTGCGCCGCGTCGCTGACCAGCAAGCCGCCCAGCACCGTGCCCAGCAGCACCGCGCCAACCACCGAGACCTCGATCCAGCCGTTGGCCGCGACCAGGCGCTGCGCAGGCACCAGTTCGGTGACCAGGCCGTACTTCGCCGGCGCATAGGCCGCAGCACCGCAGCCCAACAGGCCGAAGCACAGCAAGGGATTCAGCCCGGCCATCAGCCCCAGCAGCGCGATCGCTTTCAAGCCATTGGTCCAGGCCATCAGCCTGGCCTTGGGCACCGCGTCGGCCAGCGGCCCGACCCAGGGCGCGAGCAGCACATAGGACAGCGTCGACGAGAACTTGAGCATCGGCGCGAGCCAGCCTGGCAAGCCACGGGCCTGCAGCAGCGCGATGGTCACGATCAGCAAGGCGTTGTCGGCCAATGCCGAGCAGAACTGCGCGGCGATCAAGCGGTAAAAACCGCGCGGCATCGGCCCGACGGTGGCGGTGGGAGCGGGCGCTTTGGACATTGCCAGCGATGCTCGCAGGCTTGTGCAACGGTTTGGTGACGGCACGTCGCAAATAGCAGTTTTCACGCTGCTGTCACAGCCCCAGGCGACGATCAACGCCCATGCCGAACGACGACATGAGCGATGACCAGGCCGAACTGGACGACACGATGCGATTTCGCACCGTCTGGATCTCCGACCTTCACCTGGGCACACCGGGCTGCCAGGCAAGAGCGTTGCTCGACTTTCTCAAACGAGTCGAGTGCGACACGCTGTACCTGGTCGGCGACATCATCGACGGCTGGCAACTGCGCCGTACCTGGTACTGGCCGCAGGCCCACAACGACGTGCTGCAGAAAATTCTGCGCAAAGCCCGCAAAGGCACCCGCGTGGTGTTCGTGCCCGGCAACCACGACGAGTTCGCACGCCGCTATGTCGAGCATGTTTTCGGCGGGGTCGAGGTCGTCGAAGACGCGGTGCATGTCACCGCCGACGGCCGCAAGCTGTGGATCACCCACGGCGACTTGTTCGACGGCGTGATCCAGTGCGCCAAATGGCTGGCCTACCTCGGCGACTCGGCCTACGGCGTGACGCTCAAGCTCAACCAGTGGTTCAACAGCGCGCGGGCGCGACTCGGCCTGCCGTACTGGAGCTTGTCGAGCTACCTCAAGCTCAAGGTCAAACGCGCGGTGAGTTATGTCAGCGACTTCGAGGTCGCCGTCGCCCGCGAAGCGCGCAAGCGCGGCATGCAAGGCGTTGTTTGCGGCCACATCCATCACGCCGAGATGCGCGAGATCGACGGTGTGCTGTACTGCAACGACGGCGACTGGGTCGAGAGCCTGACCGCGCTGGTCGAACACGCCGACGGCAGGCTGGAGATCGCGGACTGGTCGGCACACCGCTCGCTGGCAGCCTTGGGCGCTCGCGCGCCGGCCAAAGGCCTGCGGCCAGCAGCCACCCCAGAGCTGGGCGCTGCGATGCGGGGAAACAGCGCGATCGAGCGCCCGGCCAGCCTGGTTTGACGCCGCGAACCCCATGATGAGACTCGGGCTTGGCAACCGCGCCCGCAGATCCTGGTCATCGGCATGGTCATCGATCTGGCCATCGATTTGGCGGACGGCCGCAGTGACCGCAATCACCGGGCTGTGCGCTTGTTCGCCGCAGTCGCTGCTGTTGCGCGCAGCAGCCGACCAGTTGGCCGGCCAGGGCCAGGCCGACGAAGAAGACCTCTTACTGGCGCGTGACGCCAGTGCTTTCTACCTCAAGCTGTCCGAATCGGTGCTGCGCCAGACACCGGGCCACCTGCCGCTGGCCGAGGCCGTTGCCGGTGGCTTCACGCAGTACGCCTACGCTTTCATAGCGTTAGAAGCTGATCGCATTGAATCGACCGATGCCAAGGCGGCCCGGCGCATGCGCGAGCGTGCGGCCCGTCTGTATGCGCGCGCAAAGCGCCATGCGATGGCCGCGCTCGAGCAGCACCGGCCGGGATTCGCCGAGGCCTTGGCTGGCAAGGCCACGGCGCTGCAATTGCCAGCCGACCAGGTGGCGGTGGCTTATTGGGCGGCGGCGGCCTGGGGCGCTCACATCTCGCTGTCCAAGGACCAGCCCGACGCCGTGGCCGATCTGCCGCAGGCGATCGCGCTCGCGCGGCTGGCTTGGGCGCGCGACCCCGACCATGGCGACGGCGCGCTGGCCAGCTTGATGGGCAGCTTCGAGGCGGCGCGACCGGGCGGATCGATGCGCCAAGCCGAGACCTACTTCAACCGCGCGATCGCTGCCGGCGCAGGCCGCAGCGCTGGGCCCTGGGTCGCCAAGGCCGAGACGCTGGCCTTGGCTGCGGGCGACCGCGTCGGCTTCGAAGCGATGTTGCGTCAAGCGATCAGCATCGCCACCGGCCACCCAAGCTTGGCCAACGCGCTGATGCGCGAGCGCGCGCAATGGCTGCTGGACAGCGCCGACGACCGGTTCTGAATTCCAACGACTTGACCCTGCCCCCATGAACCGCTTGAGACTATTTGCCACCTTGCTCTGCCTCGCGCTCGCGCTGCCGCTGGCCAGCCATGCCGCCACCGGCGCCCTCAGGATCGCCAGCCTGGTGCCCAAGAACTCGCTCTACCACCAGCAACTGCTGGAACTGGGCGAGGCCTGGCGCACCGCCCAGGGCGGGGGCGCCAAGTTCGTCGTCTTCACCGATGGCAGCCAGGGCGGCGAGGCGGAACTGGCGCGCCGAATGCGCATCGGCCAGTTGCAGGGCGCGCTGTTGTCAGTGGTCGGGCTGCGCGAGATCGAGCCGTCGATCAGCGCGCTGCAAAGCCTGCCGTTGCTGTTCAAGAGCTGGGACGAAGTGGACTATGTGCGCGAGAAGATGCGCCCGGCGATGGAGAAGAAGTTTCTCGACAAGGGCTTCGTCGTGCTCGGCTGGGGCGACGCCGGCTGGGTGCGCTTCTTCTCGAAGACGGCCGCCTTCAGGCCCGACGACTTCAAGGGCAAGAAGTTCTTCGCCTGGGGCTCGGAGCCGGAGCAGCAAGCCATCATGAAGAGCCTGGGCTACACCCCAGTGCCGCTGGAGACAGCCGACATCCTGCCGGCGATCCAGACCGGCATGATCAGCGTGGTGCCGTCGACGCCTTACTTCGCGCTGGCCAGCCAGATCTACGAGACCGCGCCCCACATGCTGGAGATCAACTGGGCGCCCATCGTCGGCGCGCTGGTCGTCACCCGCAAGGCCTGGGACGAGATGGCGCCGGCGGCACAGACCACGCTGCGCGCGGCCGGCGAGAAGGCCGGCACCGCGATGCGCGGCCAGGCCCGCAAGGAAGTGGACGAAGCGGTGGCGGCGATGAAAAAGCGCGGCCTGGTCGTCAACCGCCCCACGCCCGAGCAGCTGCGCGAGTGGCAAGACCTGGCCGACAAGCTCTACCCGCGCATCCGCGGCACGATGGTGCCGGCCGAGACCTTCGACGAGGTGTTCAGCCACCTCAAGGCCTACCGCGCCAGCAAGGGCTTGTAGGCGATGGCGATGCGCCTGACCACGAGGCTGAAAACCCTGGGCCAGCTGGACTCGGGGCTGGGCGGCCTGGCGCTGGCGCTGATGGTGCTGATCCCGCTGCTCGAGGTGGCGCTGCGACCGCTGCTGGGCCGGGGCGTGGACAACGCGTCGGTGCTGGTGCAACACCTCGGCCTGGTGTTGGCGATGGCCGGCGCGCTGGCGGCCGAGCGCAGCGGCGAGCTCTCGACGCTGGGCAGCAGCCTGGGGCGGTTGGGTGGTGCGCGCGTCCAGGCCGCTGTGCAGGCTTTCGCCAAGGGCAGCGCCGCGCTGGTCTGCGGCCTGCTCGCGCTGGCCAGCTGGCGTTTCGTGGCCAGCGAGATCAGCGCCGCGCAACCGCTGGCCTACGGCGTGCCGGTCTGGTGGGTGCAGGCGGTGATGCCGCTGGGTTTCGGGCTGCTGGGCGTCAAGCTGGGCGCGCGCTGCGCCGCCCAGCCCTGGGCGCGGGCGGCTTGCGCCATCGCGCTGCCGCTGGCCGGCTGGATGCTGGGGTCGGTCTTCGACGGCCAGGCCGTGCCGCTGGGGCTGCTGCTGCCGGTGCTGCTGGCCGCGCTGCTGGCTGGTTCACCGGTCTTTGCCGTGCTGGGCGGGCTGGCGCTGGCGCTGTTCTGGCAGGACGCGCTGCCGCTGGCGTCGGTGGCGCTGTCGCACTACTCGATCACCGTCAACCCGTCGCTGCCGGCCTTGCCGCTGTTCACGCTGGCCGGCCTGGTCTTCGCCCGCACCGGCGCCGCGCAACGGCTGAGCCTGCTCTTGCTGGCCTTGTTCGGCGGCGCGGTGCGCGGCACGGTGCTGGCCACCGCGCTGCTGTGCTCGGCCTTCACGGCGCTGACCGGCGGCAGTGGCGTGACCATCCTGGCGCTGGGCGGCCTGCTGCTGCCGATGCTGGGCCGGGCGGGTTACCCCGAGCAGCGCGGCATCGGCCTGGTGACCAGCGCCAGCGCGCTGGGCGTGCTGCTGGCGCCATCGGTGCCGCTGATCATGGTCGCGGTGATCGCCCGCGTGCCCATCCAGGACATGTTGCTGGCCGGCTTGCTGCCGGCCGGCGTGATGGTGGTCTGCCTGCTGGTCTTCGGCGGCTTTCTGAAGCGCGCCGACATCGTTCCGGCCAACGCCGCGCCAGCCACACCGCAGGCCGGGCGCGCGCTGGCCGGGGTGGGCGCGGCGGCATGGCGGGCCAAGTGGGAAATCCTGGCGCCCGTGCTGGCCGTGG
The DNA here is from genome assembly GCA_945878355.1 of Bordetella parapertussis. Lineage (GTDB taxonomy): Bacteria > Pseudomonadota > Gammaproteobacteria > Burkholderiales > Burkholderiaceae_C > Pseudaquabacterium. The sequence goes on from CAMCTC010000035.1 coordinate 37,052, forward strand.
GCGCGCTGGTCAGCGGCCTGGCCACGCCCACCGAGAGCGCGGCGCTGACCGCTGCCTATGCGGTGGCCACCCAGGCCGGGGCCCACCGCGAGCTGGGCTGGCGCCTGCTGGGCAAATGCCTGGGCGACTGCGCGCGGCTGATAGGCGGCGTGATGCTGATCCTGGGCATGGCGCTGGCACTGACCAACTTTCTGGTCGACGCCGGCATTCCGGATGCCGCGATCGATGCGGTGCGCTCGGCCGTGCCGAACAAGTTCGTCTTCCTGCTTGGGCTGTGCCTGTTCCTGTGCGCGGCGGCCGCGCTGATGGAGATCTTCGCGGCCATCGTCGTGCTGGTGCCGCTGCTGCTGCCGCTGGCCCGCAGCTACGGCATGGACCCGCTGCATTTCGGCATCGTCTTCCTGGCCGCGATGGAGCTGGGCTTCCTCTGCCCGCCGGCCGGCATGAACCTGTACTTCGCGTCGGCGATGTTCGGCAAGTCGATAGGCTATGTCGCCCGGTCGGTGCTGCCGGCGCTGCTGGCCATCTTCATCGGCACGCTGCTGATCGCCGCGCTGCCGCTGTTGGCCACCGGCTTGCCGGCGCTGTTGTTGCGGCGATAACCGGCGGGCTGGTCTCAGGCGCGGATGAAGCGCCGACGGTAAGACGCGGGCAGGTCGGCCAGGTCCAGCATCATCGGCAGGTCGGCGGTGCCGAAGTCGGGGTCCCAGGCCGGGGCGCCAAGCAATTTGCCGCCGCATTTCAGATAACCCTTGATCAGCGCAGGGGGTTCAGCCTGCAGATCGCCGCCCAAGTCGTCCACCGGCAAAGCCAGACGCGGCTGCACCTGCAACTCGGGCGCGACCAGATAGCTCTGGCGCAGGCCGTGCCAGACACTGGCGGCATGGTGTCCGCCGTCGCGCATCGGCACACTGGCGCAGCCCAGCGTGATGTCGAGCCGGTTGCGCAGCATGAACTCGGCCAGCGCCGACCACAGCATCAACACCAGACCACCGGAACGCCAGTCAGCGGCGATGCAGGTGCGGCCCATCTCGACCATCCGAGGCCGCAGCGCGTCCAGCCGCGACAGGTCGAACTCGCTGTCGATGTACAGGCCGCCGATCCGGCGTGCCGACGCCGGCGTCAGAACGCGGTAGGTGGCCACAACCTGTGCCGGCGCATCGGCTGTCTCGACAGTGCGCACCAGCAGATGTTCGCAACAGGCGTCGAAGGCGTCGACATCAAGACCGGCGGCAGTGCCCGCGGGCGGCGTCAGGCGCGCACCCATCTCGTCGGCGAAGACCCGGAAGCGCAGTCGCTGGGCTTCGCGGACCTCGTCCTCGTGCACGGCCCAGACGGCCTCCAGCCGCGGCACGGGTGCGGTATGGACAAGACCTTGCGAGAAGGATCCGCCAGCGCCGAAATCCCCGGCCTGACGCAGATTTTGCGAAGGGTTCATGCCGCTATCGTCGCGTCCGTTCATGACGCTTGGATGAAGTCGGCGTGTCAAAAACATGACGTCGGCAGCGGAACCCATCGACGCCGACAGCAGCGTCGTGGTGTTCTCATCTTTGAGCCAACGCAAGCAGCTGCGACAAGGATGCCGGATGCAAGGCTGCTGCGATGCGTTGATCGATTCCGGAACGGAGAATTGATGTATATTGTATAAACCATTTACCTCGTTCTTGAAAGGATCCTGCCATGCCCTCGTCAACCCTCCCGAGCGAATTGCCGACCAGCCCGTCTGCGGCACCTTCGCCAGCCCCCGCCCCTTCTACAGCCCAAGTCACAGCCCCGGTCAAAGCCGCTGCGGCCAAGCGCCCACGCAGCACCGCCAAGCCCGCAGCGCCGCGACAGGCTGCCGCCGCAAAGCAAGCCATCCCGGCGAAGCCAGCGCGCAAGACCGCTGCCGCGAAGGTGGTTGCCGCACCTGCAGCCAAGCCTGCGGCCAAGTCCGTCAAGGTCGCCAGCAAGCCCGCCGCCAAAGCTGTCGTCAAACCTGTAGGCAAACCCAAGGCCGCGCCAAAAGCCGCCAAGGCCGGCGCCGCGACAGCGGCTGCGCCCACTGCCAAGCCGCAGCGCATCAAGGAAAAACTGGTTCGCGACAGCTTCACGATGCCGCGAGCCGATTTCGCGTTGATCCACCAACTCAAGGAACGCGCCCTCGGCTTCAGGCGCGCAATCAAGAAAAGCGAGTTGCTGCGCGCCGGACTGCAAGCCCTCTCGTCACTAGAGGACCGGGCGCTCCAAGCCATGCTCGACAAGCTGACGGCCATCAAGGCCGGTCGTCCGAAGAAAAGCGACTGAATCTGCCGCCTCCGCGCTGGCCGCGAAGCGCCTAAACAGCGGCGGCATCAGCACGGCGGTCGAGGATGCCAGCCAGGATGTCGGGCACCTCGAAAACAGCCCGGTTCTCGATCTGGGCAACACGCTGCTTGAACTCGTCCAGCCGGCGCAGCATCTCGAGCACGGCCGGGCGAAGCTTGCGCATCGAGCGCACCACCAGGCCCAGGCCGTTGTGCTGCACCCAGTCGGTGTTGTAGCGCTCCTGAGGCATGGTCCAGGTGTTGCGAACCGTCAGCACCGGTAGTCCTTGTTGCACGGCCTCGCTCAAGCTGCCCGGGCCGGGTTTGCCGATCAGGAAGTCACCCAAGGCCAAGTGACGCCGCACCTCTGGTGTGAACTCCACCACCAAATGCGCTGCGGTCGGCCGCAGCGCGCGCAACCGGCGCGCCAACTCGCGGTGGTGTCCGCACATCAGCACGAGTTGCACGTCGGCAAGGTCACGCGCAATCGCCAGCATCGCCATCGAGCCCTGGCCGCCGAACATCACCACACCGGTGGGCCGGTCGGGGTCCAGACCGAGCCGGACCCGATCGGCCCGACGGTCCAACGCCAAGGGCTGGTAGAAATCAGGCCGAATGACCATGCCCGAACTGCGGTGCACTCGCGACGCATCGTGGCCTAGCGCCAAGGCCTGCGCCTCGGCCTTGGCACTGCCGCAGATGAAGTGCTGGGCCTGGCCCGGCTCGATCCAGAAGTTGGGCGGATGGTCGGCCAGGTCGGTGAGCAGGGTCACGAAGGGCGCACCCGGCCTGGCGGCGGCCAGCGCGCTGAACATCGCGCGGTTGAAGTTGGGGATCAGTGAGACGACCAGATCGGGCGCGCTGCGCGACCAATGGCGCTGCAGCCGCCGTACCAACGTGGCGTGGCCGAGCGCGATCATGGCTTGCAACAGCTTGAGCTCTTGCGCCAGCCCCAGCGTCCAGCCGCGCGCCAGCCGCAGGTTGTAGAGGTCTTCGGGTGCGATGCCGGTGAGGCGACGAAACCTCGCTTGCGGGTCCAGCAGGTCGACCAGGTTGATGCAGCGAAGTTGCCAGGGACGCTGCTGCTGCACGATCACCGCCTGCAAGGCGGTCGCTGCGGCCCGGTGGCCGCCGCCAGCGTTGAAGTAGATCAGGTCTAGGGTGGTGAGTGGCTGCACCTGCCCATGGTCGCTGCAGCGCGTGACGCTCCTGTGACCCGCGCGTCCAAGCGGCTTGCCAAACCGGACCGCGGTCGCCGAAAAGAGATCAGGGCGTATCATCTGTCTAGTACTCAATAGGGGATTTCCATGGTTTCCTGTGACATGCCAGCCAATCTGGTGCGCGCAGTCGTGACTGAAGTGCTGCCAAAGTTCGGTCTGGCCTACCTGGAGGACAACCAGGGTCGGAGCTGGGCGGTGACCCGATGCACCAAGGGTGCAGGGCTGGACTTGATGGCGCTGGGCCAGACTTTCGAATTGACGCTGGAGCAGCACACCGCGTATTCGGTGGTTGGCAGCTACCGACAACTGTCCTGAGCAAGACGGCGGCGGGCGGCGAAAACACGACTCAGGCCCGGACAATCCCAGGCTCGCTGCGGCCTGAGTTGGGCTGAAAGCGATTCGAAACAGCGCCGTTCAGTGCGCGCCGATCGAGATCTGCACGTCGACCGCGCCTGCCTTCTCGAAGACCACCCGCATGCCGTCGCTGCGGCCCCACTGCAAGGGCGTGACCAGTCCACGCAGCAACAGGTGCGGATGACCGGGCTCAAACAGCAGCCGCTCGGCCGGCACGATCTCGATGACAGCGAGCGCTGGCGCTTTGGCACCGGCGCGATCCACTTGCCGGCGTTGAAGGCGCCGGGCCAACGCGGCCAGCGCCGGGTCACGGGTCGATGATCTGGCTGTGCGCCAGCGCGCTGTCGCGGTGCTTGGGCAGTGAGGCCTCGCGGATGAAACGCTCGCGCAGGCTCTGGGCTTGCGCGGCGTCGACCCGCTTGGGGCATTCCGTCAGCGGCGTCGGGAAGAGTTCGAAGACCTGGGCCATGGGCGTGCTGCCATCCCTTCGTCAAGCGGCAATCGCCACCACACGGGTGATCGACCAGAAAGCCGCCACCGTGCCGATCACGTACAGCGCCACAGCCCGCCACGGCAGGCGCGAGGCATGGCGTGCCAGCACCGCGCTCAAGCCCCAGGCCGCGGCCACCACGCCCAGCTGACCGGCTTCGACGCCGAGGTTGAAGCTCAGCAGTGCGATCGAGACATGCTGCTCGGGCAGGCCGATGTCCTTGAGCGCACCGGCAAATCCCAGCCCATGCACCAGCCCGAACAAAAACGCCACCAGCGCCGGCCAGCGCCGGGTCAGGGTGTCGCGGTCATGCAGCGCTTCGGCAGCCACCAGCACGATGGACAAGGCAATGCAAGCCTCCACCGGCGGCGATCGCAACACCAGCCAGCCCAGCGCGCTGGACGCCAGCGTCAGGCTGTGGGCCAGCGTGAACGCGGTGATCGTGCCGACCAGTCGGCGCCTGAAACCCACCAGCAGCAACAGGCTGATCACGAACAACAGATGGTCGACGCCGGACAGGATGTGCTCAACGCCGAGCAAGCCATAGGCGCGCGCCACTTCGCCAGCGCCACGGCCGTCGCTCGCGGCGCCGAACAACTGCACCCGAGGCTGGCCGCTGGTCAGCGTGTAGACGCTGTTCGCACCATCGCGCCAGTGGATGCGCACGATGACTGCCGAACAGGCCTGGCCCACGCCTTGCACGGACAAGTTGCCGACCAGACCCTGGCTGCAACGCAAGGCTTGGGCATCGCCGACGCATCCCTCGGGCCAAATCGGTGTCAGGTCCTCGGCCACCGGCTTGTTCTTGCCCGACACGCCCCAGCCCCAGACGAACTCTCCGGCTGCTGTCTCGCGCAGCGTCAGGTCGGCCAGGCTCATCTCATGCGCTGAAGCCTGCAGCGAAACACCCGTCAGCAATGCCAGCATGACCCAGCACAGGCGGCGCAACGTGCGCCCGACACACCCGCTCACTTGGCGACCTCGGCTTCGCGAACCCGGTATTTCTTGCCCATCTCGCGCACCGCGTGGGTCGTCAGCTCGGCCATCGTGCCGTCTTTCCAGTCACGGTAGACGGCTTCTTCGATCGCCTCGAACTGGGCCGGCACGCCAGGAACCACCTGCTCCAGCCGCACCACACGCAGACCGTCTGCGCTGGGAAGCGCCTGCCATCGGCCAGGAACGGCTTTTTCCAACGCGGCAGCGAAGCCCTCGCCATAGCCCTGCACCAGCTTGCTGCGCGGCCTGTCCTTGAACACCCGAAGGCTGCTGTCGACATCGCTCTTGCCGCGGCTATTGAGCGCTTCGACAAAAGGTTTCAGGGCCTCTGGCGTGCGGTCGATGCTGACGACCGCTTCCAGGAAGTCGACCCGCGACGGCGCGTCATAGCGCGCATGGCGGGCTTCGAACCACTGGCGCAGGCCTTCCCGGTCGATCTTGGGCAGACTCAGTCCGGACTGGGTCAGGCTCAAGGCCTTGAAGATCACCCGCTCGCGGATGCTGCTGTCGCCCCGGTCCAGACCCAGCGCCAGGCCTTCGCGGTACAGCACTTCGTTGTCAACCCAACGCTCGAGCAAGATCTTCAGGTCGGCTGCGCTGGGATCGCGCTTCATGCCGGTCTTGAAAATCTCGGTCGATTCCTTCTTGACATCAGCGCTGATGACGATGGTCTGCGGGTCACCGTGTTGCGCGGTGATGACCTGGTCGGCACCGAACACCAGCGCGCCCAGCAGCAGGAAATGCAGCAAGGGTTCGCGCGCCAAGCGGCGCGAGGGCAGGTCTGCTGCGGCCAACCCTGAATTCGTCGAATTTTCGGAGGACATGGCGATCTTGTGGTCGATGGAACTGCTCATGATGCTTGAAGGGTGGCGTGACGGATCAAGGCCGCTGTGCGGCCTGAGGCAGTGAATGCTTTGCGCCGGGCAGGCGAGCTTGCAACTCGCCGATCAACTCGCCGATCAGCACACTTGGTGGCCTTCTGGCACGGCCTCAAGGTCGTTCAGGTTCTTGGCCGCGGTGAATCCCAGTGCCATCGCCTTCGTGACGGCGGGGGTTTCAGCGATATCACTGCCACCGCAAGCGGTCAGACCCACTCCGCCCAGCAAGACACCGCCGTGACGCTGGCGCCACCCATTTCATCAATTCGTCACATGCCAAAGGCGTAATGAGTCCTTTTCAAAAACCTGGACTCAAAATGAAGATGAATGCACGTGCGATTGTGCTTGCTTTGAACCCTGTAATGGCCGGTTTGCTGTTGGCAGCTTGCGGTGGCGGTAGCGATGAGCCGACCGCGCAAGGACGATTTGTTGATGGACCGGTCGCCGGGCTTGGTTACAGCACATCTGCTGGCATCACTGGCACCACCGATGCGAATGGAACCTTCAGCTACGGGGGCGGCACGCCTGCAGACAAGGTGAGCTTCAAGCTTGGCGGGCTCGCTTTGGGAACTGCCGCTGGGGCCAGTGTGATCACACCGTTGGACCTCGTGGCCGGTGCCACGGTGAGCGATGCACGCGTGCTCAACCGCCTGCAGTTGTTGCAGTCCTTGGACAGCGACAAAGACGTGGACAACGGCATCGTGATAGACACCGCTCTGGCCGCCAAACTCAACGACACGGTCAAACCCGACGAGACCGATGGCACCAAGTTCGAAGCCGCTTTGAAAGCCGCGCTGGGCACCACACCCGTGGCGCGCGGTCTGGCACGCGAGAGCTTTGAGAGCAGCCTGGCCGCCATGGGCCGCAGCGTCACGACCGCGAAAGAAGCGATCAGTGGCGGCGATGTGGTGGTGAGCAAGCACCGCGTCAACGTGCCCACCAGCATGTATGTGCCCTACGAGGGAAACAATACCGAATTGAAGGCCGCGTTCCCCAAGGGATTCCCTCTGGCTGTGGGCTCGGCGATGACGCTCAAGTCGGTCAACAGCGATGGCAGCATCGACTTTTACGTGCTGACAGACCGCGGCTCCAATGCCGACGGCCCCAATATCGTGGTGGGTACCAGCACGTACGGCACCAAGGTGTTTCCAGCCCCGGGTTTCACCCCCACTTTTGGTGTGCTGCGTCTGGCCAATGGCGTGGCCACAGTGACCAGCATCACGCCCATGCTCAACGAAAAAGGTGGCAAGCTAACCGGCCTGCCACTGCCTGTTGGAACCCCGGGTTCGTCGGCTGAAGTGGCTTTGAACGAAGCGCTTCAGGCATTGACCGGCGACCCCATGGGCCTGGACCCTGAAGGCATTGTGTTCGACAAGGCCAGCGGCAAGCTCTACATCTCCGACGAATATGGTCCGTTCATCGTCAAGGTGGACGTGGCCACGGGCAAGATAGAGGACCGTTTTGCCCCGGCCATCGCCGGCAGCACCGCCAGCAAGCCGGTGTTGCCCGCAGTATTGAACCTGCGCCGCGCCAACCGTGGCATGGAAGGCTTGGCCATGGACGCTGCAGGCGAACTGCACGGCCTGGTTCAAAGCCCGCTGGACGCCAAGGTGACGGCGGACGACGGCACATCGGTTTCGGTCAGCAAGACCGCGCTGTTCCTGCGCTGGCTGGTGTTGAATCCGGCCACCGGCGCGACCAAGACTTATGCCTTTCCGTTGAGCAAGACCGACTGGTCCAAGTCCGACACCGGACAGACCAAGATGGGCGACATAGCCTATGTTGCGCCTGGCAAGTTTCTGGCTATTGAGCAGGGCCTGAACGCAGCGGGCGTGCTGGTCAACAAGATCATGCTGGTGGAAATCCCTGTCGATGCGACAGACATCAATGCCATGGGTGCCGAGCTGGAAGCCAGCAGCGCCACCGCCAAGCCGGTCAAGGGTGTTGACTGGACCAAGGTCGTGCCGCTCAAGCGCACGCTGCTGCTGCAGCTCAACGATGCGGGTTGGCTTGCCGAGAAGGCTGAAGGCCTCACGGTGGTGAATGGCGACACGATTGCGTTGATCAACGACAACGACTTCGGCGTCACGCCCGCGTTGTTTGACGCCCA
>CAMCTC010000036.1 GCA_945878355.1 Bordetella parapertussis
CAGAATCCACGCGCCAGCTGGTCGAGCGCGTGATCGACAGCGCTGCGGCGCCTCGAACGCCACGCCAAGCGACCGACAGCGCTTGCTGATCTTGCAGCGAGACCGCAGCGCCGAGAAACCCAGGCACGAGCGCAGCGCTGATGCCTTGCGAATGCAGGAAGTTGTTGACGAACAGCTCGCGCTCGGCAGGGTCTGGGACGAGAGCGCCGAACAGCGAAAAAAATGAATCAAAGACCGGACCTCGGCCACTCGTGCCGGCGCGGCTGACCTCGGTGGACAGGCTGCGGCTGTCGCTCAGATGCCACGAGGCAAGAGCCGTCCGGTAGTCGAGGCTCAGGCTGTGGGTGCTGCCAAACGGGCGATCGTCCCATTGCGCGGACACCTGGGTACGCGGCGAAGGTGCCCAGGTTGCAGCGAGGCGCCAGGTCTGTGCGCGCCGGCGCTGCGACGGACCCAGGTCGCTCAGCTCAATGCCCGTGTTGGCATTGAATCTCAAATCCAGATCTTCGAGCGCCAGGTTCAATCCCGCCGAAATCCGCTCGCTGTCCGTCGCGCGCCCTTGCTTGAAGGTAGAGCTTGCATGTGATCCATCTAAAGACCATGAAATCATGCCCGCCGCAGCCGGTCCCAGATGCAGCGCCAGGGTCGACGTGCTTGCGTCGCCGAGACGGGTGTTGGCAGCATCACTGGTGGTGTAGCCGAGGCTTGCGCTGTATTGCAGTGTCGGGCCCAGTGCCCCCTGGAACTTCGGCGATACCGACAGCGTTCGCAGCTCAGTCGAATTGGCACCGATCAGCCCCAAGGTATCGGGTTGAACACCGAAGGCAGACACCGCCGACTGTGCAATAGAGGCTTCGACGGCCACCGAAGCCCGGCTCTCCACCAGATTGATGTTGAAGCTGGCGATCAGTGCATTCTGAAACTGACTGCTTTCGCGGTCGCGGGCATGAAACTGATTGGAAAGCGAGTAGTCGAGATGACCACTGACCAAGCCTGACTGGCTGCGCAAGCCGACACCGGCCGTCACACGGCTGACCGTGTCGGACTCACGGTCGAACGCCGTGCGAGCGACATTGTCGGTCCAGGTCTGCCCCAGAGACGCATTGGTGTCAACCGCCCAAGACGCAGCCCTGGCGATCGAAGGAGACAGCGCTGCCGCCGCCAAGAGCCAACCCAATGCTGAGGGCAAGACTGCTGCAGCCAAGCCGCGGCTGCGGTCGGTCCTCAAGCTTGATCCCCCATCGCGCAGCACATCCGCGGGCTCAGGTGTGCGACAGCGCATCGGCGTACCTCTTGCTGGCATCCAGGGAACCCGCGCCAAACTTTTCGTCGCCCGCCGTGTCATCGCCGTAGCCGTAGCCGTAGCCGTAGCCGTAGCCGTAGCCGTAAGCACCTTGCGAATCGGTGCGCGCGTTGTTGAGAAGCATCAGCCGAATCGGACAGGCCTCGATCGTCGACAAGGCGTGAACGACATCTGCTTGCAGAGTTTTTCCCGCGTGGACGACCATCACGACCTGACCCATCTGCGTGGCCAGCACCCGGGCTTCTGTGGTCAACAGCAACGGCGGGGAATCGAAAATCATGATTCGATCGGCATAGCGTGATGCCAAGTCGCTCAGCAACTGGCGCATCGCCTCGCTGGCCAGCAATTCGTTCGCCTTGGGGTGCGGGCGGCCGCTGGACATGACGCTGAGCTTGTCGATGCTGGTTCGCATCAACACCTCGCTCAGCTGAGCTTTGCCTTCGAGCAGGTCCAGCAGACCCGGCATCTCCTCGAGGCCGAGTTTTTTCAACACCGACGGCCGCGCAACATCGGCATCCACCAACAACACGCTGTGGTCGAGTTCGGCAGCAATGCTCATCGCCAGATTGATCGCGGTGAAGCTCTTGCCTTCGCCGGGCAACGCGCTGGTCACCATGATCAGGTTGCCATGGTTGACTCTGGCTCCGCGGTTTCCAATGGCGTTGGCAATCAAAGGCCGCTTGAGGACACGGTACTGATCTGCCATGTGAGAGCTCGGCGCCGAGGGCACCAGATACCCGGCGGCGGCCAGGGCAAGAAGATCCAGATCCACCGCTTTGGACGAAGGCTCTGCAAGCACTCTGATGGTGGCTTCGACACGCCCACCTCTTGGGGGCACCGGTGCCATGTCCGGGGCCGCGATGCCCGCAGCGCGGATTTGAGCCAGTCGCTCGGCCGCTTGTTCGATCAAGCTAGTCATCGAATTCAGTCCAGTTGTTTTGTCGCCAAGATTGAGACGGTCACCAGAGCAACCAGAAACAACGCCAGGAACCCGCCTGTGGCCCCGAAAAATCGCATGCGATCCACGCGCTCGGTCCGGCGCTTCTCGTCGCTGAGCAGCAAGGAAACGACGCCCAACACTGGCATGCCAGATTTCACCCCCAGGACCTGCGCGTCGTCGAAAACTGGCCGCAGCCGGCTGGCAAACAGCGAGCAGGAAAGTCCCGCGGCGACCGCAAAACCCAAGGCCACTGACAACAGCACCAGACGGTTCGGCGATACAGGGCGCGGTGAAACCCGAGGAGGATCCACCAGACGGAAATCCACCATGCCAGAGGCCATGTCGAGATCGCCTGACATCACCGCAGACTGTCGTCGCGCCACCAGGTCCTCGTAGCTCTTCTTGACGATGCCGTAATCGCGGTTGAGTTGCGTCGCTTCAGCCTCCAAACGCGGTGCTGTCTTGAGCTGCTCTTTGGCATTCGCGTACCTTGACTGATATTCTTTGACGCGAGCCTTCAAGCCCGCCACCTGAAGTTCTGCGGTGGCCAACAATCTGCCCATTTCCTGGCTCACGGGATTGACACTGCTGAGCTGTGGCTGGGCCGGTGCGGAGGCCGCAGCTTTGCGCAACTCCGCCGCTTCGCGGCTCTTTTGATCCTCCAAATCTCTGATCAAACGCTTTGAGCTGACGATGTCGGGGTGCTGATCGGTATAGCGCTGAAGCAAGCTGTCGAGCGAGCGCTGCTGCGCACTGATGCGCGAATCGATCTCGGAAGTCACCACCGACATCGACCCGCCCGCGAGAAGACTCGGCGCAACCTGGCTGGTTGGCGAGGAGAGCTCAATCTCCATCTGCTTCTTCGCTGCCTCGAGGGAGTTTTGGGCCTCACGGAGTTCCAGCCTGGCTGCTTCGAGTTGCTTGCTGCTGTCGCTCAACCTGGCGGTGGAGTCATTTCCATCCGTGAATTGCAAGTCGATGTTGCGAAGCCGAAATTCTTTCAGTCTGGCCTCTGCTGCCTGCAGCTTGGATTCGTATGTCTTGATCTGCTCATCCAGAAATACTTTGGCCGAATCGGTGTCCTTTCGGCTGGCGCCAAGGCTGGACTCAACGAAGATAGAAACCATCGACTGAATGACACGCTTGGCCTTTTCTTTGTCTGCATCGACATAGGTCAAGGAGTACAAATTGTCCCGTCCAGCACTCCTGATTTCTACCGTCTTCATCAAGCCTTCGATCAGGCTCTCCTGCTGACTCTTCGACTCGCTCTTGAGATCCAGATCAGCCATCCGAACCAGCTTTTCGATATTGGGCCGACTGATCAAGGTGCGGCTGAGCATGTTGACTTGCTGATCAACGTTGGGTTGAACCGCCAAGCCGGACATCAAAGGTTTGAGGATCGACTGGGTGTCGACAAATATCCTGGCCATGGCTTCGTAGCGGTCAGGAATCTTGAATGCCACCATCGCGCCCGCCCCACCGATCACCCAGGCCACGATCAGTCCTAGCCATCGGAACTTCCACATCCCTCTCAGGATTGCGGACAGTTGGCTGATCAGTTCTTCCATCTTGATTCGCTATGTGATGACTTAAAAGTAATTTCAAACGCACAGATCAGAACAAGCTCTGTGGAATCACCAGGATGTCGCCTGGCATCATTTCGATGTTGGCCGACAGGTCACCGCGCTTGATCAGATCCCTCAGTCGGACTGCGTACTGCTTGCTGCCATCAGCGGTGCGGAGAATCGTGGCTCGATTCCCAGCGGCGAAGTCGGTCAGTCCGCCGACGGTAATCATCACGTCGAGCAGGGTCATCTTGGTCTTGTAATTCAGGAATTGAGGGCGCGCCGCCTCACCCACGACTCTAATTTGTTGGGAGTATGGTCCAACGAATGCTGTCACCAGCACCGTCACGACAGGATCTCGAACGTACTTTCCGAGCTCTTTTTCGACATCACGGGCCAACTCGATCGACGTCTTGCCCTGTGCCAATATCTCCTCTACCAGTGGCGCGGCCACCTTGCCATCTGGTCGTACCGGGACGGTCATCGAAAGTTCTGGATTTCGCCAGACGATGACATTGAGCGAGTCGCCAGCGCCTATCTTGTAGGTGTAATCGTCGATCGGAACTGATTCCGGTGCCAATGGAAAATCGAATCGATTGGCACAGCCTGCCATCAAGGCCAACGCCGAAATTGCGATTATTTTTACCAGTGCAGAGTTCGCAGTTTGGAGGGATATTTTTTTCACGTGGCGCGTCCTGAAGGTTTTGGCGGATGGGCTTGACCGGAGCGCGATGGCGAGGTCTTTTCCCCAGCAGATAGGGCTTGACTGAAAGGCCGTACTGCACACCGTCTCTATGGGATGCATGTTGTCATGCTGTCGATGGGTTTCGTCATTGCGCCGCTTTTTTGAGGTGGCGTGCAGCCAAAGAAGTTCACAAGCTTGGTGGTTTCTTTGGACCTGTGGCTCTTTCACGCCATGCCGTTCATGCCGTTCGGGACGTGAATGGTGACGATGTTCACGGCCATCAGGTTCGTCGCCGACCAACATCGGGTTTTCAGTTGTCGCGTATCTGTTGCGGTATCAAAAAAGAAGCTGACATGCCATGGGAAGATCATCTTGGTCGTGGCCGTTCTGCACAACGCGCCGACGAAGCGCGGAAGTGTCGGCCTCATCTCGTCATCTGCGCTTCTCTGGGACCGGGCATCTCAGGCGGGCTCATTGAGCGTCTAGACTGCAGTCGAGCGAGCGATTGGGCGCGCCCAAGCCGGCCGCATCTCCCAAGAGAGTCAAGCAAAGTGGCAAAGCCAGGTTTGCTTGAGAGACGATGCGACGGCAGTCACCGGCCCCGTCATGAAAGCATGGCAGAACGCTCTTGATGGGGGTCAGGGTCTTTGCATGGCAAGCCTGGCGCGCTTCGTGTCACCCGATCCGCAAAGCTGCTCAGAGTCTCGGTGGCGGTAGGCCTGCCGTTTCGCGCCATCGGCGTGATTCTGTGGATAACTTTGTGGGAAACCGCCGGGCAGTTGCGCTAAGTGCTTGATCTTGCAGGCTTCTCACGGCAAGACCTGAACCGGAAACCGTCGAGGAAATTTATTTTGAATCAACGGCTTAGCACAATTCCAGGGCACACATCACGCGCGGCCGATGAAACTTCCATGCGCCCGGCGTCAAGTCAAGAATTGGGGATAAGTCAAGCCCTCGATGGGCTTTGAGCCGAAAACTTGAGTTCCGGCTCAGCGTGCAGCGCTGGCGCGGCGCATGGCACGGGAATGGCTGTGCACCGCCTCAACCAACGCGAGGACGTTGTCGGGCGGGGTGTGCTGGTTGATGCCATGACCCAGGTTGAAGACATGGCCACCCCAGCGGCCATCGGCACGCTGTGGCGCACCGAAACTGTCGAGCACGGCACGCGCTTCGGCAGCGACCGCCTCGGGCGTGGCAAACAACACCATCGGGTCAATGTTGCCTTGCAGCGCCACCTGATCGTCGACCCGGCGGCGCGCTGCGCCCAGATCGCATGTCCAGTCCAGGCCAACCACGTCGGCGCCGGTGGCTGCAATCTGCTCGAGCCACAGGCCACCACCTTTGGTGAAGACGATCGCCGGAACACGCTGACCTTCGTGCTCGCGCTTGAGTTTCGACATCACGCGCTGGGTATAAGCCAGGCTGAACTCATGGAACGCCCGATGCTCAAGCACCCCGCCCCAGGAGTCGAAAATCATCACGGCTTGCGCGCCGGCTTCGATCTGGGTGTTGAGGTATGTCGCCACCGCATCGGCGTTGATCGCCAGGGTGCGGTGCAGCAGGTCGGGCCGCGCATAAAGCATGGTCTTGATCTGGCGGTAGTCGTCAGAGCCTGCGCCCTCAACCATGTAACAGGCCAGCGTCCAGGGGCTGCCGGAAAATCCGATCAGAGGCACCCGTCCCTTGAGCGCGCGCCGGATCGACGCCACTGCATCGAAGACATAGCGCAACTTGGCCATGTCGGGCACGGCCAGCGCAGCGACTGCCGCTTCGTCACGCACCGGGTGGGCGAATCGCGGGCCCTCGCCGGCGCCAAAACTCAAGCCCAAGCCCATGGCATCGGGCACGGTGAGGATGTCGGAAAACAAGATCGCAGCATCCAAGGGATAGCGGTCGAGCGGCTGCAGCGTGACTTCGGTGGCAAGGTCGGGGTTGGTCGCCAAGCCCATGAAACTGTTGCCTGCCTTGACCCGCGTGGCACGGTATTCCGGCAAGTAGCGTCCTGCTTGACGCATCAGCCACAGCGGCGTGTAGTCCGTGGGCTGGCGCAGGCAGGCGCGCAGGAAGCTATCGTTTTGCAGTTCAGTCATTTTTCGATTATCGCGTCGCCTTCCGCCAATGCGAGCTCTGAGGCTGCATCGAAGCCTTAATCCAAAGCAGGCAACTTCAACTATGCTTGTACCCATACTTTTTACGAGCAGGAAAATTTCATGTCCCGAACCCGTTCCATGCTGACTGTGGGCGCCCTGAGTTCCGCTGCGCTGCTGTCGGGCTGCGGTTACAACGATTTCCAGCGACTCGATGAGGAAGTCAAGGGCGGCTGGAGCGAGGTGCTCAACCAGTACCAGCGCCGCAGTGACCTGATTCCCAACATCGTGGCCACCGTCAAGGGCGAAGCTGGTTTCGAGCAAGAGACTTTGACCAAAGTTGTCGAGGCGCGCGCCAGCGCGACCGGCATCCGGGCCACGCCTGAGTTGGTCAACGATCCTGCGGCGTTCCAGAAATTCCAGGCCGCACAGAGCCAACTGACCGGCGCACTGAGCCGGTTGATGGTGGTCAGCGAGCAATACCCTAACCTGAAAGCCAACGCGGCTTTTCAGGACCTGCGGGTGCAGCTCGAAGGCACAGAGAACCGCATCACGGTCGCGCGCAATCGCTACATCAAGACGGTGCAACAGTACAACGTGCTGACACGCAGCTTTCCGACCAACCTGACGGCCATGGTGTTCAGTTACGCCACCAAGCCCAGTTTCACGGTGGCCAACGAAGCGGCCATCAGCGCGCCGCCGGCGGTCAGCTTCGACAAGCCGGCGAGCAAGTGACGCTAGGTCAATGACCATGCGCTGGGTCCGACTTTTGCCATGTTTGATGCTTGTCTTGCTGCTGGGCAGCCCCGCTTGGGCACAGGACATCCAGCCTGTGCCCGCACTCAACGGCCGGGTGGTCGACTTGGCCGGCTTGCTGACCAGCGCCGAGCGAGCAGGTCTGGAGAAAAAGCTCGCTGACTTTGAGTCTCAGTCCGGCTCGCAGATCGTGGTGCTGACGCTGCGGTCCACCGCACCTGAGGACATCGCCAGCTATGCCCAGCGGGTCGGCGATGCCTGGAAGATCGGCCGCCGCAACGTCGGCGACGGCTTGTTGATCGTCGTGGCCAAGGACGATCGTCGGGTGTGGATCGCGCCGGCCAAGGCGCTGG
The DNA here is from genome assembly GCA_945878355.1 of Bordetella parapertussis. Classification (GTDB taxonomy): domain Bacteria; phylum Pseudomonadota; class Gammaproteobacteria; order Burkholderiales; family Burkholderiaceae_C; genus Pseudaquabacterium. The sequence continues at coordinate 7,690 of CAMCTC010000036.1, forward strand.
AGGGTGCCGTGCCGGATCTGGCCGCCAAGAAGATCATCGACCGGTCCATCACACCAGCCTTCAAGAAGGGTGACTATGCCGCCGGACTGGGCGCTGGCGTCGATGGTTTGATCGCCAGGATACGCGGCGAGGACCTGCCCGCGCCGCGCACTCTTGACAGCAGCGCTATCAGCTGGGAAAACTTGTCGCTGTTCTTCTTTGTCGGCGTTCCGGTCGTAGGCGGCTTGCTCACCGGCGTGCTGGGCCGCAAGCTCGGCTCCTTGGCCACCGCTGGTGCCACGGGCGCCCTGGCGGGCTGGCTCAGCGCCAATGTGCTCCTTGGCGGGCTGGCCGGTTTGATCGCGCTGGTGATGGTCGGACTGCTGGGCATCGGATCATCCGGCGGTCGCGGCGGTCGTGGCGGGCCGCCGGTTATCTGGGGTGGCCGGGGTGGCGGTGGTTTCTCGTCCGGAGGTGGAGGATTTTCATCCGGCGGCGGCGGCGACTTTGGTGGTGGCGGCGCTGGAGGCAAATGGTGAGACACAGCTTGATGCGTTTGGTGAAACATCGCTGCTATGACGAGAGCGATGTCCGGCGCGCCTTGCCTGCAAGCGCGATGGCTCGCATCGAAGCCCGCGTTGCCGGCAGTGAGCACGGGCACAGCGGTGAAATTCGTGTCTGCGTTGAAGCCAGTCTGCCGCTGGGCTGGCTGTGGCGAGGCCTGAGTGCGCGCGACCGGGCAGTCTCGCTGTTCGGCGAATTGCGGGTGTGGGACACCGAGCACAACAACGGAGTGTTGATCTACCTGCTGTTGGCGGAGCGAGCGATCGAGATCGTTGCTGACCGTGGCATCAACCGGCATGTGACGCCCGATCAATGGCAAGCGCTGATCGATCCGATGCGGCAGGCTTTTCGCGATGCCCGCTTCGAGGAGGGCTTGGACCAGGCCATCGCCGCAATCGATGGCTTGCTGCGTCGAAACTTCGCCATCAATCCCAGTGACAACAACGCCGACGAACTGCCCAATCGGCCCGATATTCGCTGAGCAGAAAAATGGCCTGCGGGGCGGTCACCCGGCAGGCCGAAAATTCCTGATCCAGTAGGCGCAACCGTCGGTTGATGGCTCCGGAGCCAACAGCCAGGAACTGAGTCCGCCGTTCGCCAACTGTCAGGGATTGGTGCGTCGACTCAGCGCTTGCGCAGCTTGGCAATCGCCGCGATCTGCGCGGCCATTGTCGCGAACTCGCCTTGCGCCTTCGCGAAATCGACGTCGGTCTTGGCGTTCTTCATCGCCTGCTCGGCCCGCTTTCGGGCTTCGAGCGCCTTGGCTTCGTCCATGTCGCGACCGCGGATGGCGGTGTCTGCCAGCACGGTGACCTTGCCCGGCTGCACTTCCAGAATGCCGCCGGCGACGAAGACAAACTCTTCTTCGCCATTGTCGGCGCGCTGGATCCGGACCGCGCCCGCCTTGATACGGGTGATCAAGGGCGTGTGGCGCGGCAGGATGCCCAGCTCACCGCTCTCGCCCGGCAGTGCGACGAACTTGGCCTCACCGGAGAAGATGTTTTCCTCGGCGGAAACAACGTCGACTTGAATCGTTGCCATGTTCTGTGGTCCTTAAAAGTGAAGAAGAAGGTTCAGTGATCAAGCAGTCGGGTCGCGGCCTAGGCGCCCCGCACAGCCGCACTCCCCTGCGGCGAGCAGGGCAACGACGGCCCCGGCCCGAATGCGCCGATCACTGGATCTTCTTCGCCTTCTCAAAGGCTTCGTCGATCGTCCCGACCATGTAGAAGGCCTGCTCGGGCAGGTGATCGCACTCGCCGGCGACGATCATCTTGAAGCCGCGGATGGTTTCCTTCAGCGGCACGTACTTGCCGGGCGAGCCTGTGAAGACCTCGGCGACATGGAATGGCTGCGACAGGAAACGCTGAATCTTGCGCGCGCGGGCCACGGCCAGCTTGTCTTCAGGGCTCAACTCGTCCATGCCCAGGATCGCGATGATGTCGCGCAATTCCTTGTAGCGCTGCAGCGTCTGCTGCACCGCACGGGTGGTGGAGTAGTGCTCTTCACCGACCACGTTGGGGTCGACCTGGCGGCTGTTGCTGTCGAGCGGGTCGACCGCCGGGTAGATGCCCAGCGAGGCGATGTCACGCGACAACACGACCGTCGCGTCCAAGTGGGCGAAGGTGGTCGCAGGCGACGGGTCGGTCAAGTCATCGGCCGGCACATAGACGGCCTGGATCGACGTGATCGAGCCAACCTTGGTCGAGGTGATGCGCTCTTGCAGACGGCCCATCTCCTCGGCCAGCGTCGGCTGATAGCCCACGGCTGAAGGCATACGACCCAGCAAGGCCGAGACTTCGGTGCCGGCCAGCGTGTAACGGTAGATGTTGTCGACGAAGAACAGCACGTCCTTGCCTTCGTCGCGGAACGACTCGGCGATGGTCAGGCCGGTCAGCGCGACGCGAAGACGGTTGCCCGGGGGCTCGTTCATCTGGCCGTAGACCATCGCGACCTTGGACTCGCCCAGGTTCTCGAGGTTCACGACGCCCGACTCGGCCATCTCGTGGTAGAAGTCGTTGCCCTCGCGGGTACGCTCGCCCACACCGGCGAACACCGACAAGCCGCTGTGCGCCTTGGCGATGTTGTTGATCAGCTCCATCATGTTCACGGTCTTGCCGACGCCGGCGCCGCCGAACAGGCCGACCTTGCCGCCCTTGGCAAACGGGCAGATCAGGTCAATCACCTTGATGCCAGTCTCGAGCAGTTCTTGCGACGGGCTCAGCTCGTCGTAGCTCGGGGCCTTGCGGTGAATCGACGCTGTCAGCGTCTGGTCGACCGGGCCGCGCTCGTCGATCGGCGAGCCCAGCACGTCCATGATGCGGCCGAGCGTGGCCTTGCCGACCGGCACGGTGATGGCCGCGCCAGTGTTGCTGACCATCAGGCCGCGGCGCAGGCCGTCGCTGGATCCCAGCGCAATGGTGCGTACCACGCCGTCACCCAGTTGCTGCTGGACTTCTAGCGTCAGCGCCAAGCCGTCGAGCTTGAGCGCGTCATAAACGCGGGGCATGTGATCACGCGGAAACTCCACGTCGACCACGGCGCCGATGCACTGAACGATCTTGCCCAGGGCTTGAGTGTTCGCCATTTTGTAGTTCCTTAAATCGAAATTCGGTGAGGGGTGCGGCCGGATCAGCCGCTGATGGCGGCCGCGCCGCTGACGATCTCGGACAGCTCGGTAGTGATCGCCGCCTGGCGGGTCTTGTTGTAGACCAGCTTGAGCTCGCCGATCAGGCTGCCGGCGTTCTCGGTGGCCGCCTTCATCGCCACCATGCGTGCGGACTGCTCAGACGCCATGTTCTCGGCCACGGCCGTGAACACCAGCGCCTCGACATAGCGCGTCAGCAACTCGTCGATCACCGTGGCCGCATCTGGCTCGTACAGGTAATCCCAGCCGTACTGCGCCTTCTCGGATGCGGTCTGATCGAGCCGGCTGGATGCCAAGGGCAGCAGTTGCTCGATCACCGGTTCCTGCGTCATCGTGTTGATGAAACGGGTGTAGCACAGATGCACCACATCCACTTTGCCGGCGACAAAATCGTCGAGCATCACCTTGACTGGGCCGATCAACATCTCGAGCGTGGGCGTATTGCCCAGCTGGGTAGCATGGCTCACCACCTTGACCCCAATGCGGTTCATGAAGCCATTGCCTTTGTTGCCAATCGCCACCGCCTGCGCTGTGCCGCCGGCAGCTTGCAGCTCGCGCAGCTTGGTGGTGAATGCCCGCAACACATTGGTGTTCAAACCGCCGCACAAGCCCTTGTCGGCAGTGACGACGATGAAGCCTGACACCTTGGATGTCGAATCCTTGCGCATGTAAGGACTCTGGTACTCGGGATTGGCCTGTGACAGGTTGGCCGCGATGTTGCGGATCTTGTCCGCGTAGGGCCGGGCCGCACGCATGCGTTCCTGCGCCCGACGCATCTTGGCCGCCGAGACCATTTCCATGGCCTTGGTGATCTTCTTCGTGTTCTCGAAGCTCTTGATCTTGCCTCGAATTTCTTTACCGACTGCCATATGGCACTCCTATCAAGCAGACGCCGCGGAACCGGCTCGGCCGGTCCGCTGGCGTCGCCCCCTTGAGGGGGAGGCGCCGGAGGCGCTTCGGGGGTGGGCCATGGTCAGGCGAAGGACTTCTTGAACGCGGTGACCGCGGCAGTCATTTCCTCTTCCGCAGCCTTGTCCATGGCCTTGTCGTTTTCCAGCTTGGCCAGCAGTGCAGCGTGGCTGCTCTTCAGGTGCTGGTGCAGACCGTGCTCGAAAGCCAGTATCTTCTTGACGTCGACGTCGTCCATGAAGCCTTTGTTGACCGCGAACAGCGTCGCACCCATCAGGCTGATCGGCTGCGGCGAGTACTGGGCCTGCTTGAGCAACTCGGTCACCCGGGCGCCGCGGTCGAGCTGCTTGCGGGTGGCTTCGTCGAGGTCGGACGCAAACTGCGCGAACGCAGCCAACTCACGGTACTGCGCCAAGTCGGTACGGATACCGCCGGACAGACCCTTGATCAGCTTGGTCTGCGCCGCGCCACCGACCCGCGACACCGAGATGCCGGCGTTGATGGCGGGACGGATGCCGCTGTTGAACAGCGAGGTTTCCAGGAAGATCTGTCCGTCGGTGATCGAGATCACGTTGGTCGGCACGAAGGCCGAGACGTCACCGGCTTGCGTCTCGATGATGGGCAGCGCGGTCAGCGAACCGGTCTTGCCCTTGACTTCACCCTTGGTGAACTTCTCGACATAGTCGACGTTCACGCGAGCGGCACGCTCGAGCAAGCGGCTGTGGAGATAGAACACGTCGCCTGGGAAGGCTTCGCGGCCCGGCGGGCGGCGCAGCAACAACGAGACCTGGCGGTAGGCCACGGCCTGCTTGGACAGGTCGTCATAGACGATCAGCGCGTCTTGCCCGCGGTCACGGAAGTACTCGCCCATGGTGCAGCCCGAGTAGGCCGACACGTATTGCATCGCCGCCGATTCGCTGGCCGTGGCGGCCACCACGATGGTGTACTCCATCGCGCCATTGGCTTCCAGTGCGCGCACCACGTTCTTGACCGACGAGGCTTTCTGCCCGATCGCGACGTAGACGCAGGTCATGTTCTGACCCTTTTGGTTGATGATCGCGTCGATCGCCACCGCAGTCTTGCCGGTCTGGCGGTCGCCGATGATCAGCTCGCGCTGGCCGCGGCCGATCGGCACCATCGAGTCGATCGACTTCAAGCCGGTCTGCACCGGTTGGCTCACCGACTGGCGCGCGATCACGCCCGGAGCGACCTTCTCGATCACGTCGGTCATCTTGGCGTTGATCGGACCCTTGCCGTCGATGGGCGCACCCAGCGCGTTGACGACGCGGCCGATCAGCTCAGGGCCGACGGGCACTTCCAGGATGCGGCCGGTGCACTTGACCACATCGCCTTCGGAGATGTGCTCGTACTCACCCAGGATCACGGCGCCGACCGAGTCGCGCTCAAGGTTCAGCGCCAAGCCGTAGGTGGCCGCACCGCTGGCGGTGGCTGGAAACTCCAGCATCTCACCGGCCATCACGTCAGACAGGCCGTGCACACGCACGATGCCGTCGGTCACAGACACCACGGTGCCTTGGTTCTTGATATCGACCGACGCGCCAAGACCCTCGATGCGGCTCTTGATCAGTTCGGAAATCTCTGCGGGATTCAGTTGCATTGCTTTCTCCAGGGGTTCATCGTGGCGGCTGATCACGTCGGGCCGGCGGCCCACGGTGATCAGGCCGTCAGGGCGACCTTCATTTGTTCAAGACGGGCCTTGACCGAGGTGTCAAGCACTTCGTCGCCGACCACCACGCGTATGCCACCGATCAGGTCGGCGTCGAGCACGACCCGGGCGTTGAGCTTGCGCGCAAAGCGCTTTTCCAGCGCGACCATCACTTCAGCCAGCGTGCCATCGGCTATCGCAAACGCGCTGTAGACGATGGCGTCCGACGTGCCCGACTGCGCATTGACCAGGGCCTTGAACTGGCCCGCGATCTCCGGCAGCGCGGCAAGCCGGCCGTTGTCGATCACAGCCCCGAGCAGGTTGGTGATCTTCGGGTCGAGCGCCGAGTTCACAGCACCGGCGAGCACCTCGAAGACCTGGCTGCCCAGCGTCTTCGGGCTGTCGGCAAACTGGCGTAGCTGCTCGTTGGCGGCCACTGCCCCCACCGCGGTCAGCTGGTCGACCAGACCTGCGCTACCGCTGCCGGCGGCCTTGAACAAGGCCTCGGCGTACGGACGGGCGATCGTTGCAAGCTCGGCCATGGTCAGAGTTCCGCTTTCAGGCGGCCCAACAACTCGGCGTGAACGCCAGCATTGACCTCGCGGCGCAGAATCGCCTCGGCGCCCTTGACAGCCAGACCAGCGACCTGCTCGCGCAGGGCCTCGCGGGCCTTGACCGACTCCTGCTCGGCCTCGGCACGGGCGGCGGCGATGATCTTGACGCCTTCGTCATTGGCGCGCAGCTTGGCTTCTTCAACCAGTTGCAGGCCCAGACGCTCGGCGTCGGCCAGACGCTTGGCGGCGTCGGTGCGGGCGCCGGAGAGTTGCTCCTCCACGCGCTGATTCGCAACGGCGAGTTCGGACTTGGCTTTGTCGGCAGCCGACAGGCCGTCGGCGATCTTCCTGGCGCGCTCGTCGAGCGCGGCAGTGATCGGTGGCCAGACAAACTTCATCGTGAACCAGACCAGGATCAGGAACACGATCATCTGGACGATGAGGGTACCGGTGATGCTCACGTTTATGCCTCAATCACGGTGTGAATCGGACCACCCCCGCAGCGGCTTCGCCGCTCCCCCTCAAGGGGGCGACGCCAGCAGTCCGGGCAAGCCGGTCCTGCGGCGCCTGCTAGGCAGGGCAGATGTGCCGGCCAGTTACTTGGCGCCACCAGCAGCGGCCACAGCGGCAGCGATCTGGCCCAGGAACGGGTTGGCAGTGGCGAACCACAGCGCGATACCGGTGCCGATGATGAAGGCCGCATCGATCAGGCCGGCCAGCAGGAACATCTTGGTCTGCAGCTCGCCCATCAGTTCGGGCTGGCGAGCAGCGGCTTCGAGGTACTTGCTGCCCATGATGCCGATGCCGATACAAGCGCCAAGGGCGCCCAGGCCGATGATCAAGCCGGTGGCGAGGGCAACAAAGCTGATGACTTCCATGGTGTGACTCCTAGAGAAAAGTGATGTTGTAAAAAGGAAAACGCGGGAGAAAAAACGGTGCGACGCCAGACCTTCAAGCGACCGCTGGAAACACTTGACTTCAGTGTTGGTCGTGCGCCTGGCCGATGTAGACCAGGGTCAGCATCATGAACACGAAAGCCTGCAAGGTGATGATGATCAGGTGGAAGATGGCCCAGGCCGATCCGGCAATGATGTGGCCGATGGCCAAACCGATGCCAAGAGCCGAGAACGACCAGGCGCCACCCATCAACGCAATCAGCAGGAAGATCAACTCGCCGGCATACATGTTGCCAAACAACCGCATGCCGTGAGACACGGTCTTGGCGACGAACTCGATGATCTGCATCATGAAGTTGAAGGGGTAGAGCAACCAATGGTCGCCAAACGGTGCGGCGAACAACTCGTGAATCCAACCGCCCAAACCCTTGATCTTGACGTTGTAGACCAAGCAGGTGATCAGCACGCCCAAGGACAAACCCATTGTCACCGACAGGTCGGCGGTGGGCACAACGCGAAGGTAAGCATGGCGCGGATCACCGCCGCGCGCGGCGACGATCTTTTCCCACAAGAAGGGCAGCAGATCGACCGGCAACAAGTCCATCGCATTGAGCAGGAAGATCCAGACGAACACCGTCAGTGCCAGCGGTGCAACCAGTTTGCGGCTATTGGCGTTGTGCACGATGCCCTTGGCCTGGCTCTCGACCATCTCGACCAAGATCTCGACCGCGGCCTGAAACCGCCCCGGCACACCGGCGGTGGCCTTGCGTGCGGCCAGCCACAGCGTCAGACAACCGATCACACCGATCACGATCGTGAAGAACATCGAGTCCCAATGGACGACCGACAGGTCGAAAGGACCCGACATCGCCTTGTTGCTGGCGTGCGTCAGGTGGTGAACGATGTACTCGCCTGCGGTGGGGCCTGCGGCGGCGCCGTGTTCTGCGGCGTGGGCTTCAACTGCCATGGTTATTCGTCTCGTCCATGTTGCTCGGTCGACTCACTCTTTTTGCGGCCGCGCCACAGCAGCGCGACCCAATACACCTTGATGCACACCACCACCCCGACCAGCAAAGCGGGCCAGACCAGCGGCTGCACGATCTTGCCGGCGACGACCAACATCGCCAGCGAGACACCAATTTTGACAAACTCCCACAGCATGAAGCTGACAGCGGATGCGCCGGGCGACATGCTGGAGAGCCGACTCGTCATGCCGCGAGCCATCAAGGCCCCCGGCACCACCACCGTGGCCGCGCCATACAGCAACGACCACATCACCTCAATCCTGCCGGTGATCAGACCACCGATCAGTGCCACCAATCCCCCCACTGCCGCCTGCACGGCAATGACCCGCCAGGGTGACACTGGAGGATCCTGGGCCTTCAAGACTGCCGCCTCTTCGCGGCTCAGCCTCTTGAAGCGTTTGTCGACCGCCTCATCTGCGCTGTCATCCCAGACTGCGCGGCGACCAGGGTGCGGCATCGGTCGCGCAGGGGTCAGATCAGTCATGTCAAAGTTGCAGAGAGTGGCGGCAAACCGTGGAAGTATACGTGGAACCCCGCTGGTCGCGACGCACTGGTGCACCGAACAGGGACAGACGCCGACAAGATGCCGGCACCCGGCACAACGCTGCAACGTGTCAAAGCTGGGCCAGATGCGCTGGCAGGCCTGGCACATCGACCCGCAGTTGCAACACGCAGCCAGCCAGCGACTGCGCCGCCAGTTCTTCGGCAGTGCGTTTGTCGCGTGCTGTGGTGATGTAGAGCGTCTTCAAGTCCAGCCCGCCAAAGCAGGGCATGGTCGGGCAGCGCACAGGCAGCGGCAGTTCGGTCAGCAACTCACCACGCGGAGAAAACCGCAGCAAACGCTGGCCTTCGAACATCGCGACCCAGTACGCACCTTCAGCGTCCACCGTCGCGCCATCGGGCCGCCCACCGTAGGCTGCCAGCGCCTGGCCCGCGATGGGCGGCGCGAACTGCTGGAAGATTCGGCGTCGCGACAAACTGCCCTCACGGCTTTCGAGGTCGAATGCGTAAACGGCGTGGGCCTTGGTGTCAGCCCAGTACATCGTCGCGCCATCCGGGCTGAAAGCCAGGCCATTGCTCGCCGTGATGCCGTCGGCCATGCGCTCAACGCTGCCGCTAGCCAAGCGGTAAAGCGCAGCCCGGGGCTGGCGCTGGTCGTCGATCGTGCCGACCCAGAAGCGGCCTTGCGCATCGACCTTGCCGTCGTTGAAGCGCTCGCCGGCTGGGTCGTAAGGCGGCGCGGCAACCAGGCTGCGCTCGCCGCTATCGGCATCGAAGCGCCAGATGCCATCGCGCATCGCCAACAACAAGCCCCCGCCCGCCAGCGGCACACAGCAGCTCGGTTCGGACGGAAAGCCCCATTGCCTGTGCTCGCCGGTCTCAGGCCGGTAGCGATGGAGTTGGTGGCCTGGGATGTCGCACCAGTACAGGACTTGCTCGACCGGATGCCACAGTGGCGACTCGCCGAGCAGCGCGGGCGGCAATGGCAAGGCGCTGATCGAGCTCACCGCCTGTCACCAGGGTCGCGCAAGCTGGTTGCGGCGCAACTCTTGTCGGTTGATCCGTCGCATTTCATGTCGCCTGGCTTGAGATGTCGCGCTGAGCGACCGGTCTTGATGGGGCGGCGCTGGCGGATCAACCCAGGTCGACCTTGAGGTAATGTGCGCCAGCGATCGGATTGAAGTAATACGGTGGAACCTCGACAAAGCCCAGCGTCGCGTAAAGCCCTCGCGCGGACTCCATGTCATCGAGCGTGTCGAGCAACATCGCCGAGTAGCCGGCCTGGACGGCGCGGTCGATCAAGGCTTCGGCCAGCATGCGACCCAGGCCGAAGCGGCGAAATGCTGGCCTGACGTAGAGACGCTTCATCTCGCAGGCATTGGCATAGTCGACGTCGTGCAGGGGGCGGAATGCGCCGCAACCCGCCAGCCCGCCATCGACGAATGCCAGCAACAACGCGCCTTGCGGCTCGGCGTAGTCGCCAGGCAGAGTCGCCAGTTCGGCGTCAAAATTCTGAAAGCACAGGTCGATGCCCAGATCCTGGGCGTATTCGCGGAACAGGCCGCGCGCAGCGTCAAACTGTTCCGGCGTGTCGGGCGTTTGCAGGCGGATCGCAGGGGGCGGCATCAGGGCAGAGGCAGTCTGCACTCAGTCTAGCAGGCAAGGCTTGCGGTTCATGCGCCCAGCCACGCAATCCACATGGCGCCGGCGGCGCAAAACGCCAGCAGCAGCAAGGCCAGCATGCGGGTCTGCCAACTGTCGGCGGACGGCGGCACGCCAGCCGGCAAGTGCTTGTCGCCGGTGAGCATCGGCCGGACCAGATCGGTGCCGCGCCAGCGATAGAAGGCAATCGCTGCCAGGTGCAGGCCCACCAGTGCGACCAGAATCCACTGGCCCCAGTCCTTGTGCCAGGACATCGCAGCCAACGCGGTGGCGTTGCTGACGAACTTGTTGAGCGGACCGGTGGTGGCGATCTCGTCGTCGGCCACCAGGCCCGTGGCCACTTGCAATGCCAGCAAGGCGATCATCGCCAACACCGACATACCACCCAGCGGGTTGTGACCGACCTCGAAGAAGTCGCCGTCGCGAGCCTGACCTCGCAGGTAGCGCAGAAAGGCGACAGGCCATCTCACAAAGCTGGTGAACCGTGACCAGCGCCCACCTACCAGCCCCCAAAGCACCCTGAACGACAGCAGCGTCAACACCACCAGGCCCAGCCTCATGTGCCAGACCAGCGCATTGCCGCCGACATGACCGGTGACCACCATACCGACAACAGCCAACGCGAGCAGCCAGTGGAAAGTGCGGGTTGGTAAATCCCACACCCTTACTGGGCGGGTTTCGGGGCTGGTTTCGGCCGGGGTGGCAGGCGTCATGGTGCTCATGGTGCTCATGGTGCGGTGAGCAGGGCAGCAAAGTCGGTATGCCAGCAACGATAGCCCAAGTTGTCACGTCCAAGCCAAGCCATCGGTCGTAATGCCCATGGTGCGATCAAGGCGTCAGATCGAATGGCCTAAATCCGGTGTGCAAGCCGTAAACTGGCGCCCGCCCGATGGCCTCGCCGGGCCTCGATTCACCCCCGCCCTTCTTTTGTTGGAGACCCGCATGAAACGTTTGCTGCTGGCGTCTATCGCCACCCTGGTTTCGTTGACCAGCCTGTCAGCGGTTGCACAGTTCCAGAAACCCGAAGACGCGGTCAAATACCGCAAAGCTGCGTTCACGGTGATGTCTGCGCACTTCGGACGTATAGGCGCGATGGCGTCTGGTCGTGCGCCCTTCGACGCAGCCGCTGCCGCGGCCAACGCCGAGATCGTCGCGGCTATGTCCAAGCTGCCGTACGCCGGTTTTGTCGAGGGCACATCCGGCACCGACAAAGGCACGCCCAAGGCAAACGTCTGGACCGAGCGTGCCAAGTTCGACGAAGACGCCAAGAAGATGCAGGACGAAGTGGCCAAGCTCGCGGTCGTCGCCAAAGGCGGCAATCTGGACCAGGTCAAAGCCGCTTTCGGCAGCGCTGCTGCCTCGTGCAAGAGCTGCCACGACCACTTCCGCAACCCCTGACGGCGCAGGCCCGTCTCAGGCTCATCGCACCGTGATCACAGTGTCACGGCGCCGGTGAGTACCGAGCAGACGGCGCCGCCGATCCAGATGTCAGCGCCCTGCTGCGTCACGAACACCCGCCCGGCGCGGCCGAGTGCCGTGCCCTGGGCAGCGACATAGCGCGCAGGCGCCAAACCAGCCGCAATCAACCACTGCGCCAGGCCAGCGTTCAGGCTGCCGGTGACCGGGTCTTCCGGCACACCCAGGCCGGGCACAAAGGCGCGGACCTCGAACTGACATTCGCTGCCCACAGGGTAGGCGCCAACAACGCCCAGGTTCAGGCCCCGCATCGCCGCGAAGTCAGGCCGCAACGCCAGCACTGCCGCGGCGTCCTTGAGCAGCCCGGCCATCCAGCCCGGGCCGTTGTCTATCCACTGCAGTTGCAGCAGCTCGGCGTCGTCCAGACCCAGCGCGGCCACCGCCTGGGCCCGCAGGCCAGCGTCGACTGGGCCGGTGCGGCGCAGCGCTGGCGCGGCGAAAGCCAGGCGTTCGCTGTCTCCATGCCGGTCGCGCCTGACACGCACCAGGCCGACACCGCACTGCTGGACCACGACATCGGCGTCGCGCGGCACGCCGCCGGCACTGAGCCAGGCGTGGCAGCTGCCCAGCGTCGGATGGCCCGCGAAAGGCAGCTCGCCGCCTGGGGTGAAGATGCGAACCCGGTAGTCGGCGCCGGCATCGTCGGGCGGCAGCAAGAAAGTGGTTTCCGACAGATTCGTCCAGCGCGCGAAGTCGGCCATCTGGCCGTCGCTCAAGCCCTGCGCGTCGTGGACAACGGCCAGCGGGTTGCCACGCAGCGGCTGGTCGGTGAAGACATCGAGCTGCGAGAAGCGGCGGGCGATCATGCCGCGGACGCCTGAAAAACGGTGCCTGCCAGCACGCCGGCGAACACCTCGCGGTCGACATTGCCGCCGCTGAGCACCAGCGCCGCACGGCTGCCGGCGAGCTGCGCCCGCTCGGACCAGGCTGCTGCCAGCGCGGCGGCACCCGCACCCTCGGCCACTTGGTGGGTCGCTTCAAACAAGCGGCACATCGCTGCCGCGACCTCGGCATCGCTGACGCTGACCACCCGCGCCAGCCCACGCTGCATCATCGCCAGCGCGTCGGTCTCGGGCGTGCGGCAAGCCATGCCGTCGGCCAGCAAGGTGGTCACTGGATGCGACACCGCTTCGCCGCGCGCCAGCGACAGCGCATAAGCCGGTGCGCCAGTCGAGACCACGCCGACGATCTCGGTCGCCAAGCCCAGCGCGTCTCGCGCAGCGATCAGGCCGCAGGCGCCCGAGCCCAGGCCTATCGGCACATAGACCACCGCCAGCGCCGGTGCGGCGGCAAACAGCTCGATCGCATAACTCGCAACGCCGGCGACCAAATCGGGATGAAACGAGGACACCATCAGCCAACCGCGCTGCCCCGCCAGCGCTTGAGCCTGTTCGCGCGCGGCCTGAAAATCATCGCCATGCTCGACCAGCTCAGCCCCGAGCGCGCGCATCGCAGCGTTCTTCTCGCGGCTGTTGCCCTTGGGCACGACGATCAGCACCGGCACGCTGTGGCGCGCTGCCGCAAAAGCGATCGACTGACCGTGGTTGCCTCGGGTGGCGCTGACCACGCCGGCCGGCTTGGCGCCAGTGGCCATCAAGCGGTCGAAATACACCAGCCCGCCGCGGATCTTGAAAGCGCCCACCGGCGTGTGGTTCTCGTGCTTGAGCCAGATCTGCGTGCCGTCGCCCGGCCGCGCCGCAAAAGCCGCCTCGAGCAGCGGCCAGCGGTATTGCGGCGTGGCCGGCATCAGCGCGTGGACGGTTCGTGCGGCAGCTTCAAGTGTGGCGAGGCTGTAAGTCATCGTGGGGGTGGGTCAGAGGAACAAGCTTGGCCTCGGCGCTGGCTCAGGCCTTGGCAAGCGGCGTGGCCGGCGCAGACACCGCCATGCGCCGCGACAGGAACACCGTGGCCATCACCGCGAGCGAGAAGCCCAAGGTGGCGGCATCGACAGACTCGCCCAGCAAGGGCACCGCCAGCCACATCGACAAAAAAGGCTGCAGCAGTTGCACCTGACTCACGCGCATCATGCCGCCCAGCGCCAGACCTCGGTACCAGGCGAAGAAACCCAGCCACATCGAGAACACCGAGACATAGACAAAGCCGCCCCAGGCTTGCAGCCGCACCGGCCCGGTAGGCCAGGTGGCCAGCGCCACCGGCAGCGTGATCGGCAGGCTCGCGACCAGCAGCCAGCTGATCACCTGCTCGGCGGGCATCGGCGCCGAACCATCGCCCTGCGGTGTGGACAGGCCGGCGCCGTGGACATAGCCGAAAGACGAGAACAGGATCGCGACCACCAGCAAGCCATCGGCTGCCTGCAGCGCAGCGCCACCCTTCCAAAACGCGAATCCCAGCACCAGCGCCGTGCCCAGCAACGCGCAGGCCCAGAAACCCCGGCTAGGCCGCTGGCGCAGCAGCAAGGCTGCGATCACTGCGGTGGCAATCGGCAACAGGCCCGAGACCACCGCCGCATGCGCGGCGTCGACGCGCTGCACCGCGAAACCCAGAAACAAGGGCCAGCCAAACACCACGCCCAGCGCACTGAGCAGCAGGCCGCGCCACTGCGCAGGCCGTGGGCGAGGCGCACGCGTGACGAGCAGCCAGACCGCCGCCAGCAGCCCTGCCAGCGCGGCGCGGCCGATCGCGACGAAGACCGCCGGCAACTGCGGCGCGTCCAGGCTGCCCGAGGCCAGCCGGGTCATCGGGATCGACAGCGCGAAAATCATCACGCCCACCACGCCCAGCAGCCAGCCCAGGGTTTGCGGCGATAGGCGCGCGGCCTGGCCGCCCGAGGGCGAAGGTTCAGGGTGATAGGACATGGGTCGCAGTCTAAGCGCCGCCCAACAGCTCCCAACGCTCCATCGCTGCCAGCAATTCGTCGTCGATCTGCGCGTAGCGCGCGTGCAGCGGCGGCAGTTGGGCCGGATCGGCCGCATACAGCGCGGTGTCGGCCAAGCGCTCGCTGATCGAGGCCTGCTCGGCCTCGAGCGCGGCGATGCGTGCCGGCAACTCGTCGAACTCGCGCTTTTCCTTGTAGCTGAGCTTGCGCGCCTTGGTCGCGACCGTCGGCGTCGCGGCCGGTGTAGGCGCTGCGGCCACCACCTTGGCCGCCGGCGCGGTGGCGCGCGCTGCGAGCATGCGCGCGCGCTGCACCTGCCAATCGGCGATGCCGCCTTCGTACTCGCGCCAATGGCCGGGCTGCAGGTCGCCCTCCCAAGCGATCGTGCTGGTGACCACGTTGTCGAGAAAGCGTCGGTCGTGGCTGACCAGAAACACCGTGCCGGCGTAGCCCTGCAGCAGCTCTTCGAGCAGTTCCAATGTGTCGATGTCGAGGTCGTTGGTTGGCTCGTCGAGCACCAGCACATTGGCAGGCAACGCGAACAACCTTGCCAGCAGCACCCGGTTGCGCTCGCCACCCGACAGCGTTCGCACCGGCGAGTTCGCACGCGCCGGCGAGAACAGGAAGTCGTTCAGGTAGCTCATCACATGCTTGCGCTGGCCACCAAACTCGATCCACTCGCTGCCCGGGCTGATGGTGTCGACCAGCGTCGCGTCCAGGTCCAGCCCGGCGCGCATCTGGTCGAAATATGCCACCTCGAGCTTGCTGCCCTGGCGGATCCGGCCCGAGCTCGGCTGCAACTCGCCCAAGATCAGCTTGAGCAAGGTGGTCTTGCCGGCGCCGTTCGGGCCGATCAGACCGACCTTGTCACCACGCAGGATCGTGGCGCTGAAGTCCTTGACGATCAGCTTGTCGCCCGAAGGGGTCGGGAAGCTCATGCAGACGTCCTTGAGCTCGGCGACGATCTTGCCGCTGGGCGCGCCGGCGTCGATCTCCAGCTTGACCTGTCCGAGCGAGTCGCGTCGGGCCTGACGCTGGTCGCGCAGCAGGTCCAGGCGCTGGATGCGCGCGACGCTGCGGGTGCGGCGGGCTTCGACGCCCTTGCGGATCCAGACCTCTTCCTGCGCCAGCAGCTTGTCGGCGCGGGCGCTGGCCAGCGCCTCGTCCTCCATCTCGCGCGCCTTGGTCGCCTCGTAAGCACCGAAGTTGCCTGGGTAGCTGCGCAGCTGGCCGCGGTCGAGCTCGAGAATCCGCGTGGCCACCGCGTCGAGAAACGCGCGGTCGTGGGTGATCAGCATCACCGCGCCCTTGAAGCCACGCAGCAGGTCTTCGAGCCAGGCGATCGAGTCGAGGTCGAGGTGGTTGGTCGGCTCGTCGAGCAGCAGCACGTCGGGCACCGCGACCAGGGCCTGCGCCAGCGCAACACGCTTTTTCATCCCGCCCGAGAGCTCGCCGATGTCGCGCGCGCCGTCCAGGTTCAACTGAGCGATCGTGCTGTCGACGCGCTGCTCCCAGTTCCAGGCGTCGAGCGCCTCGATCCGGGTCTGCAGCGCGTCGAGGTCGACGCCGTCGGCATGCTCCTCGTAAGCCTGACGCACCGCCCGCGCCTCGGCAATGCCCTCGCTGACGGCCTCGAACACCGTGTGTCCGGGCTCGAACGAGGGCTCCTGGGGCACATAGCAAATGCGCAGCCCCTGGGTCAGCTGCAGCAAGCCGTCGTCGAGCTTTTCGAGCCCGGCGATCACCTTGAGCATCGAGGACTTGCCGGCGCCGTTGCGGCCGATCAGGCCCAGGCGCTCGCCGGTGTCTAGAGAAAAACCTGTCGCGTCGAGCAGGGCCACATGGCCGTAGGCCAAGTGTGCGTTGGAAAGAGAAAGTATGGCCATAGCCCCCGATTGTCCGCTGCGGCGGCCACCGGCGGCTCAGCGACTATGCCGCGAGCCCGCAGGTCGAGAGGCGTCAAAACATCACGACCGATCGGATCGACTCGCCACGCTTCATCAGCGCAAAGCCCTCATTGATGTCTTCGAGCTTGAGCTTGTGGGTGATCAAGTCGTCGATGTTGAGCTTGCCGTCCATGTACCAGTCGACGATCCTGGGCACATCGGTGCGGCCGCGCGCGCCACCGAAAGCCGAGCCCTCCCATTTGCGACCGGTGACGAGCTGGAACGGCCGGGTCGAGATCTCGGCACCGGCCTCGGCCACGCCGATGATGATGCTGCGGCCCCAGCCCTTGTGCGTGCATTCCAGCGCGTCGCGCATCACCTGGGTGTTGCCTATGCACTCGAAGCTGTAGTCAGCGCCACCGTCGGTCAGCTGCTGCACCGCGTCCACCACGTTGGGCGTGTCCTTCGGGTTGATGAAATGCGTCATGCCGAACTTGCGCGCCATCGCCTCGCGCGCCGGGTTCAGGTCGACGCCGATGATCTTGTCGGCGCCTACCATCTTGGCGCCTTGGATCACGTTCAGCCCGATGCCGCCCAGGCCGAACACGACCACATTGGCGCCGGCCTCGACTTTTGCCGTGAACAACACCGCACCGACGCCGGTGGTGACACCGCAGCCGATGTAACAGACCGCATCAAACGGCGCGTCACTGCGGATCTTGGCCAGCGCGATGCCGGGCACGACGATGTGATTGGAAAAAGTGCTGGTACCCATGTAATGCAGGATGGGCTTGCCGCCAATGGAAAAGCGCGAACTGCCGTCGGGCATCAAGCCCTTGCCTTGCGTGCTGCGGATGGCCTGGCACAGATTGGTCTTGCGCGACAGGCAGAACTTGCAGTTGCGACACTCGGGCGTGTACAGCGGGATCACATGGTCGCCGGGCTTCAACCAAGGCACGCCGGCGCCGACTTCGAGCACCACGCCTGCGCCCTCGTGGCCCAGGATGGCAGGGAACAGCCCTTCGGGGTCAGCGCCCGACAGCGTGTAGTAATCGGTGTGGCAGATGCCGGTGGCCTTGACCTCGACCAGCACCTCGCCGTCGCGCGGGCCGGCCAGGTCGACTTCCTCGATCGTCAGCGGGGCGCCGGCTTGCCACGCAACAGCAGCTTGGGTCTTCATGGCATCGTCCTGTTGGAAATGGATGGGCGGCTGGCCGCCCGGCGCCAATCGTCGCCGCCATAGGCGAGTTCCTCGCCGCGGCAACTGTCGACCAGCTTGATCAGGTGTTCGTCATCCGACGCCAGCGCAGCGGCAACGATCCGGTCCCAGTCCTGCGCCGGCATCGGCGGCAGGCGCTTGAGTCCCGCCGCCACCACGGCCGTGGCCCAGGCCTGCCAGAACCAGCGCAGCGCTGGCAAGGGCTCGTCGATGAAACCCTGCACGACACGCATCGCATGGCAAGCGGTGATCAGTTGCAGCGCGCTGGGGTTGCCGGTGCCCGCGTAAGCCTTGGCCGACAGACGAGACAAACGCTCGAGGCTGCTCGCATCGATAGACAACGCAGCGATCTCGCTGCGCAGCGCAGGGCTGCGCGCCGCGTGAACCATGCGCTGCGACATCAGCGGCTGGCGTGATCGCCCGGCCTGCAGGCGGCGCATCAGTCGCTCGGGGTCGGTGATGCGGCCCGACGTATCGGCCAAAGCGCCCAGCCCCAGGTAGCTGCAAGCCCAGTAGGCCAGCGCGTCGACCAATTCACCGAGGTGGCGCGAGCGAATCGCGCAGGCCAAACGGACCAGACCGTTGAATTCAGCGCCCCCGCAGCCCGGCATCAAGGCCGGCAGGGCCTGGGACAGCACCGATGCCGCGTCTTCGGCGTCGGTCCACTCGGCAAACAGTGCACGATAGGCCGGCCAAGCCTCGGGCTCACCGAAGCGGCCGCGCCAGGGGTCACCCGCCGGCCAGACCTGCGGCGCAGGCGCAGGCGCCAGACGGACCGCGTGGCCGGCGGCAAACTCGCCCAGCCTGGCCTCGTCGGCACCCAGGCTGCTCAGTGACAGCAAGGCGATGGGCAGCTGGTTGCTCAGACCGTCCCGGCCCTGTGGCGCGAACCGCGCCCCGGCCGTCAGAAGCGCTGCCAAGGTCATCGCAGCGCCGACTCCAGCGCGTCGATGAACATCGCCGGCACATTGAAACCGGTCTGCTCGGTGATCTCCTGGAAACAGGTCGGGCTGGTGACGTTGATCTCGGTCAGGCAGTCGCCGATCACGTCCAAGCCCACCAGCAGCAGGCCACGGCCGGCCAGCACTGGTCCCAGCGCGCTGGCGATCTCGCGCTCGCGATCGGTGATCGGCATCGCCACGCCCTTGCCGCCCACGGCCAGGTTGCCGCGGATCTCGCTGCCCTGCGGGATGCGCGCCAACGTGAACGGCACCGGCACGCCACCGATCACCAGCACGCGCTTGTCGCCTTTGACGATCTCGCTCAGGTACTTCTGCACCATCACAGTCTGTGCGCCGCCTTGGTTCAGCGTCTCGGTGATCGAGCCCAGGTTGAGCCCGTCGGGGCCGACGCGGAAGATGCCCATGCCGCCCATGCCGTCGAGCGGCTTCAGGATGATGTCCTGGTGCTCGGTGTGGAAGGCGCGGACCGCGTCAGCACTGCGCGTGACCAGCGTGGGCGCGATGAACTGCGCAAACTCCATGATCGCGAGCTTCTCGGGGTGGTCGCGCAGCGCGGCCGGCTTGTTGAAGACCTTGGCGCCTTCACGCTCGGCCTGGCCCAGCAAGTGGGTCGCGTAGAAGAACTCGGCATCAAACGGCGGGTCCTTGCGCATCACGATGGCGTCGGTATCGGCCAGCGCGAGCTCGGCCTGGGTCAGCACTTCGAACCAGGCGTGCTCGTCACCGGTCAGCCTGATCGCCCGCGCAGCGCGGGCCACCACCCGCGCCCCGCGCACCCAGACCAGGTCGGCAGGTTCGCAAGCCCAGAGTTGGTGGCCACGGCGCGCTGCCTCGCGCATCATCGAGAAGGAGGTGTCCTTGTAGGTCTTGAAGGATTCCAGCGGGTCAGCGACGAACAACAGCTTCATGGTGGGCGGGCTCTAGCGTTGGGGCCGCCAGTGTTGCACAGCAAGCGCTGCCGTGCCGGCGAGCACACCCCAGAACGCCGCCCCGATGCCGCCAATCGTCACGCCCGACAGCGCGACCAGGAAGGTGAGGGCCGCCGCGTCGCGGTGCCGCTCGTCCTTCAGCGCCAGGCTCAGCGCGCTGGCGATCGTCCCCAACAGCGCCAAGCCCGCCACCGCTGCGACCAGCTCGCGCGGAAAGGCCGCCAGCAATCCCGCCACCGCGCCACCAGCCAGCCCGAGCAGGCAATAGAAGACGCCGGCCATCACCGGCGCGGTGTAGCGCCGAGCCGGGTCTGCATGGGCTTGCGGGCTCATGCAGATCGACGCGGTGATCGCGGCCAGGTTGATCGCGAAGGCCCCAAAAGGCGCCAGCACCAGCGTCACCAAGCCGGTCGCGGTGATCACCGGCGAGACCGGCACCGCGAAGCCTGCCGCACGCTGCGCCGACACACCAGGCAGGTTTTGCGACGCCATCGTGACGATGAACAAGGGCAGCGCGACCCCCACCAACGCGGCCAGGCTGAACTGCGGCATCACGAACACCGGGCTGGCCCAGACCGCCGATCCCAGGCCCAGCAGCGCGCCAGTCTGCAGCCGGCCTTGCAGCGCAGCCACCGCGACGCCCGCCAGCAGCACGCCTGGCACAGCGTAGCGCGGCCACCAACGCCGGCCCGCCAGATAGGCCGCCGTCATCACGAGCACCAGAGCGGGCGCGCTGCGCACCGACAGCACCGCATCCAGGCCAAAACGCGTCAACACCCCGGCCAGCAGCGCCGCAGCCACCGCCATCGGCAGCCGGTCCATCAAGCGCTCGAACCATCGGGTCGCACCGGCCGTGATGATCAACAGCGCACAGACGACGAAAGCCCCGGTGGCCTCGGCCAGGCTGACACCTTGGGTGGCGGCCAGCAGCGCCGCACCCGGCGTGCACCAGGCCGTGAGCACCGGCAGCCGGTAGTGCAGCGACAGGCCTATGCAGCTGATGCCCATCGCCAGGCCCAGCGCCCACATCCAGGACGCCGTCTGCGCCGGCGTCGCACCCAGCGCCTGCGCAGCCTGGAACACGATCGCCACCGAACTGGTGTAGCCCACCAGCACCGCGACAAAGCCGGCGACCAAGGCCGAGACCGACAGGTCTGCCCAGACCCTGCCTGCTGATTTCAACCACCACATACCGCCCAAGCCCTTCACCGCGTCTGCAAGCCCCGAAGCCGGGGATTGAGAACGAGCATAGCGGCTGGGCGACGACGCTGCCGTCGTGCTAACCCGGCAGGTTGTAGCGGCCGGGCGCGATGATGTTGTCGGGGTCCAGCCCGAGCTTCAAGCTGTGGACGATTCGCCAATGCTCTGGGTCGCGCGCCACGATGCCGGCCATCATGTCCACATGCGCTCGGTAGACCTCCAGACCTGCGCGTCGCAAGTGCTCGTTCATTTCGTCGGCACAACGTTGCGCCCGCGCCTGTTGCTCGGCATCGCGGCGGTCGAACAGCAGGTTGATCACAGCCACCATCGAGGTCGGCGTCTCGATGTTGACCGTGATGTAGAGCGAATGGCCATGGCCCTGGGCCAGGCGCTGCAACTGGTCCAGCATGCGCGCAACGAACTCGCCATCCATCGGCAGCGCAGGGCTGATGTAGAGCAGTCCGCAGTCGGATCGTTCGAATTCGGCAGCCGACAGCTGTGGCGCGCCGAACTGCCACAGCAGGTTGTCGACCGCCACATCGGTCGGGCGCCCCAGACAAAGCCCGTGCAGCGGCCTGATCGCCGACAACACCGCCGCCATCCGCCTGGCCAGCGGCAAGCTGCGCAAGCAGTCGATCAGCTTGAACGCCCAATCCAGGCGACGCTCGGTCACGACGTTGAGCCTGGCCAGCCCACGGACGCGCCGCCGCATCTCGCCCACCGCAGCGCGGACCTGGCCGGCATTGCCAGTGACGGCCCCCAGGCTGGTCCACTCCTGCGGCGCTGCCAGCGCCAGCGCAGCCTGTGCCTCCAAGCGGGCCTGGGCATCGGACATCGCGCAATGCTCGACCAGATAGCGCACCACGCCGTGCATCAGCGTCGACCGGGTCCGCGCCCGGTTGCCGATGTGGTTGACCGATTGGATCAAACCCTCGCGCTTGAACTGCGCCAGCAAGTCGATGAACTCAGGCAACCGCTGTGCATCGCGCAAGGCCATCGACACCGCCACCTCGCGCGGGCGGCGCGGCACCAGGCGGAAACAAGCGCTGGTGACGATGCCAAAGTTGCCCTGCGAGAACAAGCCGTCGAGCATCGGCCCCAGACCGCAGGGATGGGTGTGGGCCAGCGGCGACGACTCACCGAGCCGGCGAAACCCGGTGCGCAACACCTCACCCTGGCCAGTCACCACCTCCAGACCGAAGATGTCCTGGTGGCGCGGCCCGTGGTAGCCGACACCACGGTCCAGCGCATTGCCAAGAACACTGGTCTCGACCGCCGAGCCGGTGACGTTGAAGGTCAGCGCAGGGCAGTGCTGTTGCAGAAAATCGTGCAGCTGGCCTTGCGTGACACCGGGCTCAATCACCGCCACCGGGTTGGCCAGCGAGATCTCGGCGGCGTTGCGAATCGCGCGCATCGCCGACAGGTCGATCCGGGTGCAGCCAGCCACCGGCGCCTGCGCCGAACCGTAACCCCAATTCATGCCGGTCGAGGTCGGGTAGAGCGGTTCGCGCCGCGCCCGCGCTGCGCGAACCATCGCCACCACCTCGGCGACCGAACGGGGCTGCAGGTCGCGGCGGCCGCTTGGACCAGCCCCACCCATCGCGGCGTTCACCAGCGCACCCGCTGTTGGCTTGGCAATCGTGGCACAAGCCTTCGCTGCAAAGCTTTACGCTTTCGGCTTGCGGCGACGGGTCGACAGCGCCGCGACCAGCAGCCCGGTGCCAAGCATCGCCAGGCTGCCCGGCTCGGGAACCAAGCTGGCATCGGCCGCACCCGTGTGGCGGATCGACAGCGTGTAAGTGCCCACACCGAGGACGCCCGTTTCGGCCTCAAACCCGTAGCCCCCCGCCGAGACGGACTGGTTGATCTCCAACGGGTCGTTCATCAAGCCAGGTGTCAGGTCAGTCACGGTATTCGTCAAACTGAAAGCCTCGGCGAATGACTTTCCTCCCGTGATCGCACCTGGCGCCGCGCCCGTAGGCACCCAGACGAACACCGAGCCTGGGCCAGTCAGCGTCATCACCCAGCTGTCAGACGCGGAAGCGAGCCCGGGGTCACTGATGTTGGCGCGAAGGAACTGCGAAGCGTCGAAGCTTGTTTGAAGCCTATTACCCGCTGTTCCTACGACGATCGTGAAAGTGGCGTTCAAGTTGACGTTGCTTTGAGTGCTGCCGTCACCCGTGGGCTTGAGCGACACAGTGTTGTCGGTGAGCGCGTGCGCGCTATCGCTGATCGCGTTCCCGGTCACCACGCCGGTCGAACCGGTATAGGTTGCGAAGGGCGCGGCACTCGACTGCAGCAGCTTGGTGCCCGCCACATAGACCCCGGGGCAGCCAGCGCCGACGCAAGACTTCGAGCCCACCTCGCCACTCAGAAGTCCAGGAATGGGGCTGCCGTTGTCGATGCCACCATTGAGCTTGGCGAAAGAGTCGACGGTGTTGGCCGAGGTGATGCTGATGCCAGACCCGACCAATGACGTGCCGCCGCCTGCGGCGTCATTGCCAATCATGAATTTGAAACTGCTGATATCCAGGATCGACTGCGCAATCGCGTCGGCCCTTGCCAGGCCTGGCAGGGTGATGACTGCAGCAGCAGCGACAGCGGCAATGACTTTCAATTTGAACCGGGTGTTCATGGAGATCTCCAGAAGAGGTTGAGGGACTTGCCCACAAGCTTGAGCAACTCCCGTGCCAATTCCAGCCCAACAAGAAAACTCATTGAAAATCAATGTCTTGAGAGAATTCATCTGAAGCCAGGGTGCGTCTCGAAGCGTGGCCTGTCAAAAATCTCGACAGCGCCGAATCAGACCGCACAAACGTCGCGTTGCAGACAAACGTGAATTCGAGCGCCTCGCGCCAATCCGATGATGGCTGAAAGCCGCTTCGCGCCGATGACAATTCCTCAAAGCAGTTCAGGGAGAACGGAAATGCATCGACCAGGCCGGCTTGGCGCCGTCGCAGCAGCGGCCATCGCCGCTTTATTGACCGCTTGCGGCGGCAGAACGCAAGAGCAGTCGCTGCAAGCGGCACGCCAGCAGATCGACAAGCGCGAGTTCAACGCCGCCACCATCGAGTTGAAAAGCGTGCTGCAGCAAAGCCCGTCGTCGGGCGAAGCCCGCTACCTGCTGGGCAAGACGCTGTTCGAAAGCGGCGACGCGGCGGCAGCGGAAGTCGAGTTCCGAAAGGCCATTGAATCGACTTACCGCAGCGACGCGCTGGTGGCGGCCTTGGCCAAAGCAATGCTGGCTCGTGGCAAGCACGCCAAACTGATCGAGGAGTTTGGCAACACCAAGACCACCGATCCCGCCGCATCAGCCGACCTGCACACCAGCTTGGCCGAGGCTTATCTTCGGACCGGTGGACGCGAACGCGCCGAGACATTGCTGGCCGAGGTGCTACAGGCTCAACCTGATTTTGCGGCGGCACGCTTGCTGCGGGCCCGCATCGTCGCCAGCCAAGGCGAGAGCGGGGTCGACGCTGCACTGCAGGAACTCAAGGCCGGCGGGCCGGCCTTGGCCCGCAGCGCCGATGCGGCCTACCTGGAAGGCAAGCTGCTGCTCGATGGCAAGCGCGACGTCGACGCTGCAACCAAGGCCTTCGAACAGGCACTCGTGTTGCGGCCAGACTACCTGCCCGCACACGAGGCCTTGATCGCGCTGCAGCTGTACCGCCGCGACACCGCAGCCGCCACACGCCAGGCTGCCGCGATGAAGCTGGCAGCGCCGCAGAGCGCGCAGGCACGCTTGTTTGAACTGCAGATGGCCTACCTGAACGGTCAATACCCTCAGGCGCGTGAACTTGCACAGCAGTTGCTGCGATTCATGCCCGACAACCTTCGGCTCCTGTACATCGCCGGCGCAGTGGAGTTCGAGCTGAACGCGCTGGTGCAAGCCGAAACCCACCTGAACAAGGCCGTGACGCTGGCACCGAAGTTCATGCCGCCGCGCAAGATGCTGGCACGCACCTACCTGCGGTCAGGCCAGCCCGCCAAAGCCTTGAGCGTGCTGGCGCCCATGCTCGATGCACAGGCCCCCGCCGCCGACACGCTGGTGCTGGCGGCCGAGGCCCACTTGCAAAGCGGCGACACAAAAGCTTCTGAAGCCTTTTTCAAACGCGCCGACCAGGCCAAACCGAACGACACTCAGATACGCACCGCACTCGCACTCAACGAGCTGAGCAAAGGCCATGATGACGCCGCTTTCGGCGAACTGCGATCTCTTGCCAGCACCAGCACAGGATCGGTCACCGATCTCGCGCTCATCAGCGCGCACACCCAGCGCGGCCAATGGGACCAGGCGCTCGAAGCCATCGCGGTGCTGGAGAAAAAACAGCCTGACAAACCACTGCCGCCACACCTGCGGGGGCGGGTCCTGCTGCTGCGCCAGGACTTGGCGGGCGCCAAGAAGAGCTTCGACCTGGCATTGACCAAGGACGCGGTGTACTTCCCGTCCATCGCCAGCCTGGCCAGCATCGACCTGCTCGAGCGCAAGCCAGAACTTGCGCAAAAGCGGCTCGAAGCGGTGATCACGGTGCAACCAAGGAACGTACAGGCCTTGCTCGCGCTGGCCGAGCTGAAGGCCAAGACCAGCGGCAGCAAACCGGCGGAGGTCACAGCCTTGATCGATCAAGCCATCAAGGCCAGCCCGGGCGAGACCGGCCCAAGGGCCGCGCTGGTGAACTACCTGCTGGCCAGCGGCCAGGCCAAGCCAGGGCTTGACGCCGCACAGGCCGGGCTCGCGGCCTCGCCCAACTCACCTGACATGCTGCTGCTGCTGGGCAACGCACAGCTGGCCTCGGGTGAGCCCAACCAGGCCATCACCAGCTACAACAAGCTGGTCAAGATGCAGCCAAATGCAGCTCAACCTCATCTGGGCTTGGCGGCAGCCTACAAGGCAGCGAAAAACACCGAATCGGCCATCAGCAGCCTGCAACAGGCGCTCGCGATCACGCCAGACCTGCTGCCCGCACAGCGTGAACTCATCACGATGGAGCTGATCGCCAAGCGCCCGGAACGGGCGATCGAAGTGGCCAGAACTGTTCAGAAGCAACGCCCTCAAGATGCGGTGGGATTCATGCTGGCGGGCGATGTCGAGGCCCAGCGCAAGAATTGGGACGCGGCAGCGCTCGCGTTTCGCTTGGGTCTGGACAAGAAAGACCTGCGCGAACTGCCGTCACGGCTGCACTACGCGCTGCTGGCTGGCAACAAGGCGGCAGATGCAAACCGCTTCGAACAAGACTGGCTCAAGAAACACCCCAGCGATGCTGGCTTTCTGTTCTACCTGGGTGATCTTTCATTGTCAGCAAGGGATTGGGTGAGCGCTGAAAAGCGCTACCGGCAGGTGCTTGCCATCGATGCCGACAACGCCGCAGCCACCAACAACGTGGCCTGGCTGATGGCGCTGAGCAAGACACCTGGCGCCGTGGCAATGGGCGAACGCGCGGTCGCATTGGCGCCCAACAGCGCGCCCGCATTCGACACATTGGCCAGCACCTTGGCGGCCGACAAGCAGTGGGCCAGAGCGCTCGAGGCAGCGAACAAGGCCTTGTCTCTGGCGTCCGACACGGCGCCGTACCGGCTTCAACTGGCCAAGGTCTTGCTCGACTCGGGCGACAAGGCCAAGGCCAAGACCGAACTCGACCGGCTGACCCAGTTGGGCAACAAATTCAACCGTCAGTCTGAAGTCACTGCGCTGCTGGGCCGGCTTTGATCGCTTGAACTCACATCTCAACGCGCTGCCGGATCGCCAGTCGCTTGAGCAGGTCGTAGAGCGTCGGCCGGCTGACGCCCAGCAGTTCGGCGGCACGCACCATGTTGTCGTTCGCCCGTGCGAGCGCAGCGATCACCGCCCGCCGCTCGGCGGTCTCGCGCACGGCCCGAAGGTCGAGTTCTGCTTCACTGCCAATCAGTGAGGGGCCCTCAGTGCCCAATCCCAGATCAGCGCAGCCAACGCGTCCGCCTTCGGCCATGATCGAGGCGCGCTTGACCTTGTTGAGCAACTCCCTGACGTTGCCGGGCCAGCGGTGGCGCGCGATGGCAAGCAGCGCTTCCTCGCCGAAGGCCATCGCCGAGCGGCGTGACTCCTGTGCAAAGCGACGCAAAAAGGCCTGCGCCAGCAACACAGCGTCGCCCTGACGGTCCCTGAGCGCCGGGATCTCAACCACGATCTCGGCCAGGCGGTAATAGAGATCCTCGCGAAACCGCCCGGCCTCGATTTGCGCCAGCAGGTTCTGGTGCGTCGCGCAGACCACCCGAACATCGACCGCGATCTCCTGCCTGCCGCCGATGCGCTCGATCTTGCGCTCTTGCAGGAATCGCAGCAGCTTGGCCTGCAAAGGCTGCGGCAAGTCGCCGATCTCGTCGAGCATCAGCGTGCCGCCGTGGGCAGTCTCGATCTTGCCCACGGTGGTCTTGGTCGCGCCGGTGAATGAGCCTTTTTCATGGCCAAAGAGCTCGCTCTCGAGCAAGGCCTCGGGAATCGCCGCGCAGTTGATCGCGATGAATCTGCCGCTTCGTTTGGACGCTTGGTGCAAGCCCTGCGCAAACACTTCCTTGCCGGTGCCACTCTCACCCAGCAACATCACGGTCGCGTCGCTGCTGGCCACGCGCTCGATCATCCGACACAGGCGCAGCATCTCGGGGTCGCGGGTCAGCAAGCCGGTCAGCGCATCGGGTTGGTGCAGGGTCTGCAGGCGCCGGTTCTCGGCCTGCAACTCGAACAGCCTGAAAGCCCGGTCTATCGTCAGCCCGAGCAGCTCGGGCTCGAAGGGCTTGGCAAAGAAATCGTAAGCGCCGAGCGCAACAGCTCGCAGCGCGTTGGCCTGGTCGTTCTGCCCGGTCAGCACGATCACCTTGGTGTTGGGGTCGATCTGCAGCAGTTGCTCGAGCAGCCTGAAGCCCTCGATGACCGAATCGGGGTCTGGCGGCAATCCCAGGTCCATCGTCACCACCGCAGGCTGGTGGCGACGCGCCTGCACCAGCGCCGACTCGCGGTCGCAGGCCGTGACGGTCTCGAAACGGTCGAGCGACCATTTGATCTGTTTTTGCAGCGCGAGGTCGTCCTCGACGATCAGCAGCGGTGCCTGTGCAACACTCATGCTGCCGTCCTCAGGTCGGAGCCGGTTCGCAAATCGAACAATGGCAGCAACAGCGTCACCACCGAGCCCTGGCCCAGTTCACTTTTCACCTCGATGCTCCCGCCGAGTTCCTTGACGTATTGAAAGCTCTCGTAAGAGCCAATGCCCATGCCGCTGCGCTTGGTCGAGTTGAAGGGGCGGAACAAGCGTGACTGTATGAACTCAGGGCTCATGCCTGCACCGCTGTCACCGACAACCACCATCGCCCGACCGACCGATTGAGCCAGCCGTACCGACACGGTACCCGAGGCTGGCGTGGCGTCGAGTGCATTCTGCACAACATGGCCGATCACACGCTCTAGCCTTTGGGCATGGCCGCGGGTGGCAACGCGCTCCGTGATGTCGAGCTCGAATTGCCTTCCATGCAGTCTTGTGGCTTGGTGGATTCGCTGCAGGATAGGCGCGAGCTCCACGCCCGCTGCGGCGCCCGCAGGCCGCTCGCCTTCGCGCAGTTGCAGCATCATCTGACGCAGCTTGTCGAGCGAGCTCTCGACCGTCTCGAGCATGTCTTGCTGGAACTGCGCGTTGCCGCGGTGGCGCTCGGCGTTCTTGAGCATCAGCGAGAGTTGGGTGATGATGTTCTTGAGGTCGTGCACCACAAAAGCCGACATGCGGTTGAAGGCGTCGAACTTGCGTGCTTCGAGCAAGGCTTCGGTGGCGTGCATCTGCGCCAAAAAACCGGCGGCCTGGCGTGCGGCAGTCTTGAGAAGGTCGCGCACTTCCCAGTTCAAACTGAGCTCAGTGCGCGGCCTGGCCAACAAGACAAAGCCGATCATCCCGTCGGCCACCAGCAGCGGCACCACCAACCAGGCCGAGGGCAAGTCCGTCAACCAATCCGGCCACGCAAAACCAGCGTCGACCGACTGCGGTTGGGTTGGGTCGAGTTCTATGATCCATTCGTCATCGCACATCTGGCGACAGAACGCTGAATCGATCGGTTCGCCGATGGTGAGCTGGGGCATGTTCCATCGCGCTGACTGAACATAACATTCCTCTGAAATGTCCTTTAACCACAGCGCACCGGCCGGGCATTCCACCAAGTCAGCCAGTGCGCGAACCACCAGGCCACCCACCTCCTGCGGCGCACTGCGGGTGGACAGCACCTCGGTGAAGCGCAACCACTCTTGCCTGTAGTCGTAGCGGTAGCGAAAGAGATGTTTTCCCAGAAGCACCCTCAACCGCGCTCGCAAAGCACCCGACAGCATCAACGCCATCAGCAGCAATCCTGCGATGAACAGCGAGGCCACCTGCAAAGCACCCCCCCAGCTGCCACCGAAAAACCGAATGTAGTAACCCACAACCGACATGAACAACATGTAGACGCCAATCAGCAGCAGAGACGCAGAGTAGAAGACCGCCGTGCGCGACACCTGAATCCGCGCCAGCCAGCTGGCATCGCGGCTCGACGCCAGCAGCAGCAAAGGCAACACCGCTGCATGCACCAATCCCCGGGCGCCCAAGGCGTCATGGTCGAAGCCACCGAACATCAAGGCCTGCGAAAACAGGTACAGGTCGAAGCCGAACAGACAGCCCAGCCCAAGGCACAAGGGCTTGGCACCCCAGCGTGAGGGCTCGAGTTGGTTGCGAAAGACCTGCTCGACCAGCAGCAGGCCCAGCACCGCCCAGGCCAGCTGGCTGGCCACCAGCAGGCCCTGCAGCGGACTCGCCCGCTCGGGCCAAAAACCCAGGCCGAGGTTGGCGCTCAGGCTGGTCAGCGCCAGGCCAATGCACAGCGCCACCAGCCCTCGTCCCGGCGCCAGCCAGCCCGCCCCCGGTCGCAACAGCGCCAGCATGAACGCAGCCCAGGCGATGTAACGCAGTTGGTCTAGCAGCAGCGCGAGATGCCAGGGCAAGCGCTTGGTCGATCCCAGGTCGAGCGCCGCAGCCGCGGCCCAACCCAGCGTCGCGAGCAAGGCCAGCAGGTACAGCTTGGCGCGCGGTTCGGCCGGCCGCCTCAGCAAACCGGTTTGGAGCAAATGCGCTGCATGGCCGCCATAGACCATGGCCACCAGCGTGAAGCCGGCCAGCGGCAGGCTCAGTGCACTCCGCGCGGCGCTCAGCGCGCGCCCTTGCCGGTCAAGACCACACCGACAGTCTGGAACAGGATCAGCACGTCGAGCAGCAGGCTGTGGTTCTTCACGTAATACAGGTCGTACTGCAGCTTCTCCTGCGAGTCCTCGACCGTTGATCCGTACTGGTAACGGACCTGGGCCCAGCCGGTGACACCGGGCTTGATGCTGTGTCGCACGGCGTAATAGGGAATTTCAACGACCAGCTGTTCAACGAAGAACGGTCTTTCAGGCCGCGGACCGACCAGGCTCATGCTGCCGGCCAACACGTTGAAGAGCTGGGGCAACTCGTCGATGCGGAGCCGGCGGATCAGCTGACCAACCCGCGTGACACGGTCGTCCTGGGCAGCAGCCCAGCGCGGCTTGCCGTCTTTCTCGGCGTCGGTTCGCATGCTGCGAAACTTGGTGACCTGGAAAACCTTGTTGTGGGCGCCTACCCGCTGCTGGCGGTAGAACACCGGGCCTGCGCTGTCGAGCTTGATCGCGATCGCCGCAACAAGCATCAGCGGCGAAGCCAGCACGATCAGCAAAGACGAGCACAGCAGGTCGAATATCCGCTTGACGATGCTGCGCAACCAGCCTTGGCTGAAACCGTCGCCGAAGATCAACCAACCGGCATTGACGAAGTCAATCCGGATCTGGCCCAGCGTGCGTTCGAAGTAGGTGCTGATGTCGAGCACGCGGATGCCTGCAAGCTTGCAGTCGAGCAACTCGCGCAAGGGCATGCTGCCGCCGCGGCGCTCGGCCAACGCGACGACGATCTCGTCTGCACCCAGTCCCCTCGCGGTCCGGGTCAGTGACAAACCGGTCGACAGGCGCTCGGCCAGCGGCACCGCGGCCTGGCCTTCGTTCGGGCCAGGAAAATAGCCGACGATATTGCTCGAGGGGTCGAACGCCCGCAAGCTGCTGCCCACCAGTTGGGCCGCCGAACCGGCGCCAAACACCAGCACCCGCGTGCCGACCCGCGACCGGGTGGCCCAGTAGCCGAGCGCGACCCGACGCAGGATCAACGCGATGATGACCACCGTGGACGACAGGCGGACGGCTTCGAGGTTGGCATAGCCGGCCGGCAACAAGCCCAGGATCTGGTGCGCGAGCATGGCGCTCAGCGCGACGGCCAGCACGGCGCGCCATGCCGACGCCACCACCGACCAGTCCATCGATCGACGGTAAAGGCCAGAAGCGCTGTTGATCACCAACAAGCCGGCCGCCAGACTCATCACCGGCCCGCTGGCCAGCGGCAGCGCTTGCCACAAGCTGTCTGCCTGGACCAGCACGATGGCCAACAGGGCCAGCAACGACAACCCGAAATCTAACCCGATTCGGCCCAGCGTCCAGGCGTGGAAATAGTGGTCGAACAGCTTGATCATCGCGAACCCCCCGGGGCCAGCTGTCCGGGCGACAGCGCCTGGCATCCCTGACATGCGATTGGCGCAGGCGCAGGGCATCGCCGCAAGCCGGTGCTGCGGGGACCGCTGCGACCGATGTCACGCGGGCCTGCGTTTTCAGGCGGCCTGCGCCGTCAGGCTAGTCCAGCGATCGGGCTCGGGCAACACCAGGTCAGCACGGGTGCGGCCGTTCTGCAGCGCCTGGACGCAGCGCCGCCAAGCCGGGTCGGGGTCGGGCACCTCGAAGCCGTAACAGACCGCGCCCGAGACCTCCTGGCGGCGCACCGCCCTGGCCTGCACGCAGGCGGATTCATTAACACCCAAGTCGATCTCGACACGGCCCCAGGTGCCCTCGGGCAGCAGCATCGCGCATTCGGCCTGAAACCCGTGCAGCGACATCTCGATCACCTGCAAGGGATAGCGCAGTCCGCTGCCGTAGGACGACACGACCAGCCGCGCCGGGCAACGGATCGAGAAACGCTGATGCCGGCGCAGCGCCAGCCCGATGCGCGCACCTGGCGCGGGCAAGGGCAGGACGGCGTCATAGGCCTGGTGGTCGTAGATCGATCGCAACAGCAAGCGCTGGCGGTCGTCGAGCGTGGCGAAGACATCGCTTCGCTGGTTGAAGAAGTGGTCCATCATCGCCGGCGTCAGCACCGGGTCGTTGGTGGTGAAAAATCGCCGCTGTGGGGTCTGGATATTGGGCAGGCGGTGCTGCTTGAAATAGCGCCACAGGTTCTTGCGCTCGCGCTTGTGGCCGTAGACACGCTTGAACACCGTGGCGGCCTCGACCAGGTCTAGGCTGGCACCGACTGCCGGTGCGCCATTGGCGAAATCATAATTGTCAACAGCAGCGGCCTGCAAGCGCTCGAAGAACAACAGCGATTCGTACATCTCGATCTTGTTCGGGTTGACGGCAATCACGATGTGCCGGGTGTCGAAGTATTCGAGACAGTACTCGTTCATGAACTTCATCAACGGAAACAGGATCTTGCCGCCCGTCTTGCGAAAAGCTGGCGCGACCGCCAACGCCGATATCTCGGCAATCTTGCCCGGGCGCGAGCGCAGGCCCGCCAGGTTGAAGACCGACTGCAGCGGGAAGCCGAACACACCTTCGCGGATCATCGAGATCGTGCCCACCACCTGGCCGTCCCATTTGGCGCACAGCGTGGTCGTCGTCGGGAGTGCGTGGTAGATCGTCACGCGCAGGCCCGAGGGCTGCGGCGCCATGAAGCCGGCGCCGACATAGGCGTCGTGCAGCAGCCGGAAACAAGCCTCCAGCTCGTCCTGGGTGTCGGCAATCTTGAGCGTCAAGCGGGGGTCGGGTTGCGGGTCGCAGTCGACCATCGCGCGGTAAGCGGCAAAACGAAGCGCGCGGGGCAACAGCGCCAAAGCCGCACGGACGGCCTGGTGGCCGAGCTTGCGGGCCACAGAGCCCAGGGATTTTTTCATTGGCAGCAGCAGGTCGGATCTTGGGACTGGGCGCCAAGAAAAACTTCACGCCCTGCGACCAAGATCGGCAGGTCGCCGACCAAATGAAGTGTTTTTTGAGACCGGTCTGAGGCCGCGCTGGCCGACACCGGACCAAACCCCTGTCGCCACCCGACCCCCTGCGCCCAACGGCGAGGGGGTCAGGACGGCTCAAGCGCTCAGCCCGCCCAAGCCAGTGACGGCCGCGCGATCGGCCGCAGGGTCTCGTAAGCGCGGCAGGCCTGCAGCACCAGCGCGTCGCCGAACATCGGACCCACCAACTGCAGGCCGATCGGCAAGCCGTCACTGGTCAGGCCGCAGGGGATGGTGGCCGCCGGCTGCTGGCTGAGGTTGAAGGGGTAGGAGAAAGGCGTCCAGCCCAGCATGCTGACCGGGTCGATCTTGCCGTGGCCTGCAGGCAGCGCAGGAAAGGCCGGCACAGCCACCGCCGGCGTGGCGATCAGGTCATAGCCCTGCATGAACTGGCGCAGATGCGCGCCGAGCGCGCCGCGGCGCAGGTTGAGCTGCTGGATCTGCACGGCGCTGAACTGCTTGCCGAGCTCGGCCTCGGCGATGAAGTCGGGGTCGCACAGCGCCTGCTGCGCCGGCGTCATGCCGCTCCAGACTGTCAGCGCGCCCAGAAACCACAGCCCGGTGCAGATGTCCAGCGGATCCTCGATGCCCGGGTCCACCGCCTCGACGACCGCGCCCAGCGATTCGAGCTCGGCCACCGCGCGCGCCACCGCAGCCGCCACCTCGGGGTGCACGTTCTTCGCATAACCCAGCGTCGGCGAGTAGGCGATGCGCAGGCCGCGAACGCCGTCGTTCAGCCCGACCCGGTAGTCACGGC
The DNA here is from genome assembly GCA_945878355.1 of Bordetella parapertussis. Lineage (GTDB taxonomy): Bacteria > Pseudomonadota > Gammaproteobacteria > Burkholderiales > Burkholderiaceae_C > Pseudaquabacterium. The sequence continues at coordinate 41,508 of CAMCTC010000036.1, forward strand.
CGTCACTGGGCAGCGAGGTCCAGTCGCGCGCATCGGGCTGGCTCAGCACGTTCATGATCAGCGCGGCGTCGCTCACGCTCATCGTGTGCGGGCCGAGGTGGGCAACACTGCCGAAAGGCGACAGCGGGTAGGCCGGCACCCGGCCGAAACTGGGTTTGAGACCGAAGTTGCCGCAGAACGCCGCCGGGATACGCACCGAGCCCGCGCCGTCGGTGCCCACGCTCAGCGGCCCCAAACCCGCAGCCACCGCGGCGGCCGTGCCGCCCGACGAGCCGCCCGGGCTGCGGCTCAAGTCCCAGGGGTTGCGGGTGATGCCGGTCAGCGGTGAATTGGTCTCGCCCTTGCAGCCGAACTCGGGTGTCGCGGTCTTGCCCAGCAGCACCGCGCCGGCCTCGCGCAGCCTGGCGGTCACGGGCGCGTCGACCTCCCAGGGCTGGGTCGGGTCGACGGTGCGCGAGCCGCGCAGCGTGGGCCAGCCGCGGGTCAGGATCAAGTCCTTGATCGATGCCGGCACGCCGTCGAGCGGCCCGATGGGCGCGCCGCGCTGCCAGCGCGCTTGACTCTCAGTGGCCGAGCGCAGCGCCGAATCGGCGTCGACCAGGCAAAAAGCCTTGAGCTGCGGGTTGAGGCGGTCGATGCGGGCCAACACCTCGCGGGTGGCCTCGAGCGGCGACGCGGCTTTGGCGCGGTACAGCGCGAGCAGCTCGGTGGCCGTGCATTCGGCGAGTTGGGCAGGATGGGTCATGTTGGCGCTCCAGGCAGGTGCAGACAAGGTGTCGCCGATCTTAGCCAGCGCCCGCACCCAGGGCAGTGCCCAATAACCCTGGTGTCGGCTCGCGCGCTGTCAGGGCTTGAAGTCCCCCGCCCAGACCATCACCCAGCGCGATGGGTCGATGTAGGCACGCAGCGCGGCGTTGACCTGGTCCAGGCTGAGCGCGGCGATCAAGTCGTCGTTCTGTTGCTGCAGCGCGTAATTGCGCTGCAGGTAGAGGTTGGCCGCCAGCGTGCCGACCACGGTCGAGTCTTGCGCCCGACCCAGCCGGCGCTGGTTGAGCAAGCCGTTGCGCCCAGCGTCGAGTTCGGCCTGGGTGAAACCGTCTTGGAGCGCGCGCGCGACTTCTTGCCTCAGCGCGGCCTCGACCTTGGGCTGGTTCTGCGGCGCGCAGATCGCCGAGGCCCGCCAGGTCGAGTTCAGCTCGAAGCTGTTCCACGACAGGCCCGACCGCACGTCGTAGCTCAAGCCCTCTTTTTCGCGGATTCGCGACCACAGCCGCGACATCGCATCGCCGCCCAGCAAGTGGTTGGCCACCAGCAGCGCCGGAAAGTCGACGTGGCGGTCGTTGATCGCCATCGACTGCGACAGCAACAGGTTGGCGTTGGGCTTGTCGGGGGTGGCGAGCAACTGGCGCAGCGGCGCGCGCTCGCGCAGCGGTTGCGGCACGCGCAGGAACGGCGCTGCGCCATCGGCCGGCGCACGCCAGTCGCCGAAAGCGGCGTCGAGTGCCTGGCGCAGCGCGGCGACATCGAGGTCGCCAACGGCGCTGAACTCGCCGACCGCCGCGCTGACAAAGCGCCGGTGTGCCGCGCGCACCGCGTCTATCGTCAAGCCCTGGACGTCCTGCACCATCTCGTCGAAGGTCGACACATAGCGCAGGTCACCGCGCGGATAGGGGTTGCCGTGACGCTCGAGCGCGTTGCCGGCCACCGAGCCGGGTTCGCTGCGCTGGGCGGCGATCGCTGCCAGCGACTGGCGACGGCGCTCTTCGAGCGCGTCGGGCGCCAGGGTCGGCTCGCGCAGCAATCGGCCGACCAGTGCGACCACCGCCGGCAGGTGCTCGCGCACCGTCGTGATGCCCACAGCCAGGGTCTGGCCCGAGGCCGAGAAACCAACGTCGGCGCGCAGCTTGTCGAACGCATCTTCGATCTGCGAGCGGGTCAGCCCCGCGCCACCTTTGTCGATCAGCCCACCCACCGCAGCCACCGCGCCAGCTTGCCCGCGCAGGCTGGCCTCGTCGCCAAAGCGCAGCGTCAGCCGGACTTGCACCGTGTTGCCGCGCGTGCCCTTGGGCAGCAGCGCGAACTTCAAGCCGCCCGCCAGAACGCCGGTCTGGCTGCGGGCGTCGAGCTTGGCCGGCGTCGGATCAAAGACCTCGGCCTGGGCCAGCGCCGCGTCGCCGCGGTAGCCCTGCACCATAGGCGCCACGTCGACCAAGGCCGGCGCCGGCGCGCGCTGCGGTTCATCGGTCGGCAGGTAGCTGCCCAGCGTGCGGTTGTCGGCTTTCAGGTAAGCCTGCGCGACGCGCTGCACATCGGCCA
>CAMCTC010000037.1 GCA_945878355.1 Bordetella parapertussis
TTCTGTGTGCCCGGTGCAGCGAGCGCACCGTGCTCTGCAGCCGGTGTGACCGAGGCCAGATTTATTGCGGTCAAACCTGCTCCATCGCGGCACGCGTTGAAGCTCAGCGTGCCGCTGGCGAGCGGTATCAGTCCGGCGACGCCGGGCGAATCCACCATGTCGAGCGAACGCGACGATGGCGTTTGCGGCAAAAGGATCGCTGCGCGACGGGCGAAACGGACACCAACCCTGTGACGCATCAGCGTTCGCCGCTAGCGCCGACCGCTGCACCCGTCCTCCCAAGCAGTCCTTTACCCAACGTGGAATGTTTGCCTGCGGTTGATGTCGCCCAAACGCCTTGGGTCTGCCCTAGCTGCGCCGCCGAGATGCCTGCGTGGGTACGACAAGGGTTCGTCAGTCGACGTCGCTCCAGGACACGCCTGCGTCAGGCCAGGGCGACCCCTTCGTCAGTTGAGACAGCAGTCAGCCCTTCTCCCGCCAATCTTGCAAAACCGCTTCCTCGCCAGCGTTTAGAAGCGGATTTGCACCGTCGCTAACATCCGGCTGGACGTGGCTCATTTGTGACACAAATGGCGAGGCCACAAAAGCCCCACCATTTGGTGCGTCAGGTGTATACGTGAGATGAATCGAGCACAGGCCGACTCATCCCGACCACCACAATAGCCGTTAGCCCTCGTCGTCCCCGTAGTCTTCAATGCCCCATGGGCCATCAAGTTCCAGCTCCACAGCGACCTCTTCGATCAACTCGAATGGGTAGATGTGGTCGAACTCCTCTTGCAAGGCATTGTTGATGTCCTCGTCCGGCCAGGCATAGCCCGTTTCAGATTCGTTGTCGTGGAATGCAAATTCGACGAGCCGGGTGAACTTGCCTTCCACCCACGTCCGCATTTCCTCGGTAGCCGCCACAGGATCGAAAGGAGGTTGTTTGGGTGGCAGAAGACTCGCCAGCTTGGGATTCTGGTAGAGGTCGTCGAGGTAAATGGCAAGAGCCCCCGGTTTCAACTGGTGAACGTGCTTTGAAAGCATGGACCAGTTGTTGTAGCCCAGCATGGCAGCTACTTGATCCAAAGCCTTGGACTGAGTTTGCGTGGGATCGGCGCGCCGAATATTCTTGGCTGCGCGTTTGAGTTTCTCGATGACGACATCGTGCGTGATTGGCATAGCAATGCTCCACGGCGCGCAGTGAACAGCCCAACCCGCAGTTCCCGAGGCGCCGAAAAGGATTGCCAGAGAAGGATGTGATGCAGACACTAACGCTTCGCACAATGCGGGTTTGCTGGCCAACTGCGTGGCGCGTCCCAATTGTAACGAGACGCGCCCAGCCCCGCAACCCAGCCTGATATCCGGTTACCGCCCCCGCCCCATCAGCACTGTCCTGCGGAAGGCTAGGCTGGCCCGCACAGCTTTTTGACTGCGGCCTCGGCAATTGACGACGACGCTTTGAGTTCCAATCGGCGGCTCATATCAAATAACATCCCTTCGGTCTTTTAGATAGGACGCTTTTGGCTTGGCTGGCGCCTTGGCAGCTTTTGAGACAGAAACATCGGAACGGAGCTCTTTCGCGATGGCTCTAATCTCATCAAGTGGCTTCGTAACAATGATGACGCTTGTCGCTGCAAAGAACGTTTCAAAATTATCTTCGAGATACTTAAACATCTCGCTTGAATCGCAAACGATATGCCCGACGGAGTAATCCACGATTTGTTGGAAATTCAAATAATCCGCACCTTGCGCGATACTCATCAACGCATCAAAGTCGAGTCCTTTCTTTTTCTCACCACGACCGACGGTGATCCCTTTATTTAGTCCGTTCCGCATTGAAATAATATGCACGCCGTTGACATGCAAAAAGGCCGCCTCGTATAGAGACGACCCTTTTTTTATGGTTGCGTATCTTTTCATTACTTGATCAGGAATATGTCTCGAGTCTTGTCTGCCTGCTCCGCCAATTAAAGCGGGCCGCCCGGAGTCCTGCCAGCCCGGGGTGGCGTTGGCTGCGGCACACACTCGCTGACTTCGGAGGCTTCAAGAGCGGCGGCGATGCCTTGCTGCATATTGCTCAGAACCGATTGAATCTTGCCCGCCAGTTCTTGATGGGCTGCCAGATTCGACCAACGCTGGCTTGCGGCCTCCGTCGCTGGCATCCATACGATTTCCCACGAACCAAGACGGGCGATGACCGTTTCGATGTGCGTGTGCTCGACCATGCCCGCGACGCCGCCATCGGCGGGGTCGATGTAGAACGCATGGGTCTCAGCCAGGTCGAAGATGGTGGCGAAGACTTGGCCTTTGAGTTTGGCAGCCTGCATGGTCGATGAGACCTTGCCGCGATTGCGCCAAGCAACGATGTCGGGCTTGAAATATCTGACGTGTTGGTTGGTGCCCGAGGCGGCAGGCTGGGATCCGTCGCGGCGGATGCCCAAGCCCAGGTCCGCCAAGTGGTCGCCGTGGCGGCGGATTGGAAAAAGCACTTTGCTTCGGTGGGCGTGCGGGCTGCTGATGTCGAGTCGCTGGCTCACCAGATTGACAGGCCCTTCCTGGCCGATCAGCGCCGTCAATGGGGTGGTGCGAGCTGAAGTTGTGCAGACGGTCGAGCTGACGGTCCAAACGGCTTGGCAATAGCACTCGCCATTGCCGAACAGCCCATGGGCTTCAGGACTGCGAAGCGGCGAGCGGCCGCCGACCTCGCCGCCCAACCGCAGAGTTCAGCTCGCGGCCCGGCACAGCCGCGCCTGGAGGCTGAACCCGCGCCAGTGGCTGACGTCCTACCCGGGCTTAGAACGCACGATGGCAGAAGTCGCCCAACGATAATTCCACGGAACCCGACAGCCGACTTCTTCGAGCCCACCGCGATATGCTGGCAAGTCATTGATGCAAAAAGACAATTCACCACCGATCGCAAAGAACGCCGACCTCGCCGGGCACACGCCGATGATGGCCCAATATCTGGGCATCAAGGCCGACTTCCCCGACACGCTCGTGCTCTACCGCATGGGCGACTTCTACGAGCTTTTTTTCGACGACGCCCGCAAAGCCCATCGCCTGCTCGACATCACGCTGACGACGCGCGGGCAGAGCGCCGGCGAGCCGGTGGTGATGGCCGGTGTGCCGGTGCATTCGGTCGAGAACTACTTGGCCAAGCTGATCAAGCTCGGCGAGGCGGTGGCGATCGCCGAGCAAGTCGGCGACGTGGCCACCGCCAAGGGTCCGGTCGAGCGCAAGGTGGTGCGGGTGGTCACGCCCGGCACGATCACCGACAGCGCGCTGCTCGACGACCGGGTCGACACCTTGCTGTGCGCTGCCGTCAAGCTGCGCGCGACCTGGGGACTGGCCTGGCTGGGGCTGTCCAGCGGCCAGCTGGGCCTGACCGAATGCAGCGAAAAAGAATTGGCGGGCTGGCTGGCCAGACTGGACCCGGCCGAATTGCTGCTGCGCCAGGCTGATCCGATCAGCACCCTGCCCGCTGCGCTGCAACAGCACCGCGCCGCGCGCACGCATCGACCCGACTGGCAGTTCGACACCGCGCTGGGCTTGCGCAAGCTCTGCGCGCTGCTCAAAGTGGCCTCGCTGCAAGGCTTCAACGCCCAGGACCTGCCGGCGGCCCAGGCCGCTGCCGCCGCGTTGCTGAGCTTTGCCGAGCACACCCAGGGCCAGGCACTGGCCCATGTCGCGACGCTCGAGGTGGTGCGCGCCAGCGCGCTGATCGAGCTGCCGCCGGCCACCCACCGCAACCTCGAGCTGACGCAGACCCTGCGCGGCGAGCCCAGCCCGACGCTGCTGTCGCTGATCGACAGCTGCAAGACCGGCATGGGCAGCCGGCTGCTGCGGCACTGGCTGACGCACCCGCAACGCGACCGCTCGGCGGCGATCAGCCGGCACGACGCGGTCGCCGCGCTGACCGGCCAGGGTTTCGAGCCGCTGCGCCAGGCCCTGCGCCAGATCAGCGACGTCGAGCGCATCAGCGCCAGGCTGTCGCTGCGCCAAGTGCGGCCGCGCGAGCTCAGCGGCCTGCGCACGACACTGCAGGCGCTGCCGCTGCTGCGCGCGGCCTTGCCCGACAGCGAAACAGGCGGCGCAGCGCTGCTGGCCAACATGGCCGCCGCGCTGCAACCACCCCCCGCCTTGCTCGAACTGCTACTCTCGGCGCTGGCCGAAGAGCCCGCAGTGCTGCTGCGCGACGGCGGCGTGATCGCCGTTGGCCACGACGCCGACCTCGACGAGCTGCGCGGCATCGGCCAGAACTGCGACGCTTTTCTGATCGACCTGGAGGGCCGCGAGCGTGCGCGCAGCGGCATCACCAACCTGCGGGTGCAGTTCAACCGGGTGCACGGCTTCTACATCGAGGTCAGCGCAGGCCAGGCCGACAAAGTGCCCGCCGACTACCAGCGTCGGCAGACCTTGAAGAATGCCGAGCGCTTCATCACGCCCGAGCTCAAGGCCTTCGAGGACAAGGCGCTGTCAGCCCAGGACCGGGCGCTGGCGCGCGAGAAGCAGTTGTTCGAGCAGCTGATCGATGCGCTGCTGACCTACCTGCCGACACTGGGTGCGCTGGCGCGCGCGCTGGCCGGGTTGGACGCGCTGGGCTGCCTGGCCGAGCGCGCCGCGACGCTGGGCTGGTGCCGGCCGCGCTTCGTGTCCCAGCCCTGCATAGACATCGCGCAAGGCCGGCACCCTGTGGTGCAAGCCAGGCTGGCCGAGACCGGCGGCATGGGCCAAGGCGCCGACTTCATCGCCAACGACTGCCGGCTCGACGCCCGCACCCGCATGCTGGTGATCACCGGGCCCAACATGGGTGGCAAGTCGACTTACATGCGCCAGGTCGCGCTGATCGTGCTGCTGGCGTCGATGGGGTCCTTCGTCCCAGCAGCCGAATGCACGCTGGGGCCGATCGATGCGATCCACACCCGTATCGGCGCGGCCGACGACCTGGTCAACGCACAGTCGACCTTCATGCTGGAGATGACCGAAGCCGCAGCGATCGTTCATTCGGCCACCGAGCACTCGCTGGTGCTGATGGACGAGATCGGCCGCGGCACCAGCACCTTCGACGGCCTGGCACTGGCCGGCGCGATCGCCTCGCAGTTGCACGACAAGAACCGGGCCTTCACGCTGTTCGCGACGCATTACTTCGAGCTCACCGAATTTCCGGTCAAGCACGACCGCGCGATCAACCTGCATGTCTCGGCGGTGGAGTCCGGCCACGACATCGTGTTCCTGCATGCGATCGAACCCGGACCGGCCAGCCGCAGCTATGGCGTGCAGGTGGCGCGCTTGGCCGGCATGCCGGCAGGGCTGCTGCGTCAAGCCAGGGCCACACTGGAAGCGCTGGAGGCCAAGGCCCGCGCAGGCGACCTGCAAGTCGACCTGTTCGCTGCGCCGTCGGTCCAGGCCCTGGCGATCGAACCCTCGGCCGTCGAGCTGGCACTGGCCGCGATCGACCCCGACGCGCTGACCGCCCGCGAAGCGCTGGAAGCGCTGTACCGCCTGAAATCACTTCAACCTCAAGACAAGCCCAATCCGTGACCTATTGCATCGGCATCCGCCTCAACGCCGGCCTCGTCTTCCTGTCCGACAGCCGTACCAACGCCGGCATCGACCAGATCAGCACCTTCCGCAAGATGATCGTCTACGAGAAGCCTGACGACCGCTTCATGGTGCTGCTGTCGGCCGGCAACCTCAGCATCAGCCAGTCTGTGCGCGAGATACTGCAGCTCGAGCAGATCGACCGCGGCCCCGACCTGCCGGCCCTGACGATCTGGAACGCCGAAAGCATGTTCGACGCGGCGCGGGTGTTGGGCTCGGCGGTGCGCCGGGTCTACCAGCAGGACGGCGCGTCGCTCAAGGCCGCCGGCATAGACTTCAACGCCAGCATGATCTTCGGCGGCCAGATCAAGGGCGAGGCGATGCGCATGTTCATGGTCTATTCGGCAGGCAACTTCATCGAGGCCACGCGCGAGACCTGCTTCTTCCAGGTCGGCGAGAGCAAGTACGGCAAGCCGATTCTCGACCGCGTGCTCACCCCCGCCACGCCGCTGGCAGAGGCCGCCAAATGCGCGCTGGTGTCGATGGACTCGACGCTGAAATCGAACTTGAGCGTGGGACTGCCGCTGGACCTGCTGGTCTACCAAGAAGGCCAGTTCGCGACCGAGCAGATCGTCTGCATCGACGACCAGAACCCCTATTTCCAGATGATCCACAGCACCTGGGGCCAGCGCTTGCGCGAAGTGTTCGAAGGCATCGCCGACCCGGTGTGGGATGGCGGCGCCAGCACGCAGCCGCTGTTGGCCGACAAGGCCCGCTACGAACCGATGCGCAAGATCACGCGGCCGGAGGAGCGGGTGGTCTGAGCTCGGTGCGGCCGGCCAGACGCCAGGCCCACAACCCGCTCAGCCCGGCCGCCAGCCACCACAGCAGCCAGGCGATACCGTGCAGCGGTGAAGCCAGCAGCAGCAGCAAACCGGCGACCCAGCGCCCGGCCTCGAATCTGTGGGCCGCCAGGCCTTGTTCGCACAGACGAGACAGCGCTGCCAACTGCAACGCGATCACCAAGGCATAGCCCAGCGCGATCGCCAGGCCTAGCGTCGGTGCGATGGCCAGAAAATGCAGGCCGAAAGCGATCAGCAACGCGAGTTGCAACAGCCCGTGCAGCGCCAGCGCCGGCGGCAGCGGCGACCCGAAGCGCTCGAAACCTGAGAGCTCATAGGTCGGCGCCGTGCCCACAGGCCGCCAACCCGGGGGCTTGAACAACAGACGCAGACTATCCGCCCCACCAGGGCTTTGGCGCAACGCATGCCACAGGCTGGCATAGCCTTGGCTGTTGGCCCGAAGCGGGTTCCAGCTGCGCAGCGGCTCGCGGATGCCGTAGACGATGGCCTCAGCGTCGCGCTCTTCGACGAAGCTGCCGAACATCCGGTCCCACAGGATCAGGATGCCACCGTAGTTGCGGTCTATGCAGTAATCGTTCTGGCCATGGTGCACGCGGTGGTTGGACGGCGACACAAAGACAAGGTCGAACCAGCCCAGCTTGCCGATCAGCCGGGTATGGACCCAGAACTGGTAGAGCAAATCGATCAGACCGACCACCACAAACACCAGCGGCGGCACGCCCGCCAGCGCCAGTGGGAGGTAGAAGATCCACGCGAACAGGAACCCGGTGCTGGTCTGGCGCAGCGCAGTGCTGAGGTTGTATTCCTCGCTCGAGTGGTGCACCCCATGGGCAGCCCACAGCAAGCTCATCTCGTGGCCGGACCGGTGGTACCAGTAGTACAAGAAGTCGTAGGCCAGCAGCGAACCCAACCAGACCCAGACCGAGTCCACCGGCAGCCGCCAGACCGCAGCGTGGTCGAACACCAGGGTGTACAGGCCCAGGCTGGCCAGCTTGGTGAAGACCGCCACCAACTGGCTGATGATGCCCAGCGACAAGCTAGACACGGTGTCAGCGGCGCGATAAATCGGCTGCGACCGGTGCCGGCCGACAGCGTATTCCAGCGCCATCAGCAGCAAGAACACCGGGACGGCATAGAGGATCGGGTTGAGCATGGCGAGGTCGAATCGGACAACAGCAGACAGTCTAAACATCTGCATCGTCCTGGGCCAGGCGCGGCAAGGCACACTACAGGGTTGACCCTGATACCGAGCCATGCAGCCCACTCTTGTTTTCTCCCACGCCAATGGCTTTCCGGCAGGCACTTACGCACAGTTGTTCAGGCAATGGCAAGCCGCTGGCTGGCAGGTGCTGGCGCTAGACAAGTTCGGCCATGACCCGAAATACCCGGTCACCAGCAACTGGCCTCGGCTGCGCGACCAACTGATCGACTTCATCAGCACCCAAGCGCCCCAAGGGGCTTACCTGGTCGGCCATTCGCTGGGCGGATTGCTCAGCCTGCTGGCGGCATCTCGGCGGCCCGATCTGGTGCGTGGCTTGGTGCTGCTGGACTCACCGGTGATCACCGGCTGGCGCGCCCACAGCGTGCGGGTGTTCAAGGCCAGCCGGCTGATCCAAAAGGTCTCGCCAGGCCGGATATCGCAGAGCCGGCGCCAGGAATGGCCTTCGAGCAAGGCTGTGACCGACCATTACGGCACCAAGTCGCTGTTCGCGCGCTGGGCACCGGGCGTGCTGACCGACTACATCGCCTGCGGCACCGAGCGGCGCGGTGGCAAGACTGTGCTGGCTTTCGACCGCGAGGTCGAGACCCGCATCTACAACACCTTGCCGCACCACTTGGGTGCGGTGCTCAAGCGCCATCCGCTGCGCTGCCCGCTGGGCTTTGTCGCCGGCACCAAGTCCGCGGAGATCCGTCTGGGCGGCTTGGGACCAATGCACAAGATGGCCGGTGAGCGCTTCGTCTGGCTGGAAGGCACCCATCTCTACCCGATGGAAAAACCAGTCGAGACCGCCGACGCGGTGCTCGCGCTGCTGGCGACGATGGGCTCGGCGTGACGGCTGACCGCCCCGCTGAAGCCGCGGCGCGAGGCCCCACCAGGTCGGCCACCACCACCCCAAACCTTATAATCGCCGTTTACCAACAGAGCATTCCTGCGCCCCTCAAAGCGGTGCCACAAGGGTGCTGCACGACATGACCAAGTACGTCTTCGTCACCGGCGGTGTGGTGTCCTCCCTCGGCAAGGGCATCGCCTCGGCGTCGCTGGCGGCGATCCTCGAATCGCGCGGCTTGAACGTCACCCTGATCAAGCTCGACCCCTACCTCAACGTCGATCCGGGCACGATGAGCCCGTTCCAGCACGGCGAGGTTTTCGTCACCGACGACGGTGCCGAGACCGACCTCGACCTCGGCCACTACGAGCGCTTCATCACGACGCGGATGAAGCGAACGAACAACTTCACGTCGGGCCAGATCTACAAGAGCGTGCTCGAGAAAGAGCGACGCGGCGACTACCTGGGCAAGACCGTACAGGTGATCCCGCATGTCACCAACGAGATCCAGGATTTCGTTCGCCGCGGTGCGGCCGATTTCGAGGTGGCGATCGTCGAGATCGGCGGCACGGTGGGCGACATCGAGAGCCTGCCGTTTCTCGAAGCCGTGCGCCAGATGAGCCTGAAGCTCGGGCCAACCAACACGGCTTTCGTGCACCTGACCTATGTGCCGTGGATCGCCGCAGCCGGTGAACTCAAGACCAAGCCGACCCAGCACACGGTGCAAAAGCTGCGCGAGATCGGTATCCAGCCCGACGTGCTGCTGTGCCGCGCAGACCGCGAGGTGCCCAACGAAGAGCGCGAAAAGATCTCGCTGTTCACCAACGTCGTACCGCACGGCGTGATCAGCATGTGGGACGTCGACACGATCTACAAGGTGCCGCGATTGCTGCACGAACAGGGCCTGGACGAGCAGATCTGCATGAAGCTGCAACTGCTGACCAAACCCGCGAACCTCAAGCGCTGGGACCACTTGGTGCACGAGGTCGGTCACCCGCTGCACGAAGTCAACATCGCGATGTGCGGCAAGTACACAGACTTGTCGGACTCGTACAAGTCACTCAACGAAGCGCTGCGCCACGCCGGCATCCATGAGCACGCGCGGGTCAAGATCGACTATGTCGACGCCGAGACGCTGAACGCCGAAAACGCAGACCAACTCGCCAAGTTCGACGCCATCCTGGTGCCTGGCGGCTTCGGCAAGCGCGGCATCGAGGGCAAGATCATCGCGGTGAAGTACGCCCGGGAGCACAAGCTGCCCTACCTGGGCATCTGCCTGGGCATGCAGGTCGCGACGATCGAGTTCGCGCGCCATGTCGCCGGGCTGCCCGGTGCCAACTCGACCGAATTCGAGCCCGAGACCCCGCACCCGGTGATCGCGCTGATCGACGAATGGCAGGACGCCGACGGCACGATACAGAAGCGCGATGCACAGTCCAACCTGGGTGGCACGATGCGCCTGGGCGCGCAGAGTTCGGACGTCAGGCCCGGCACGCTGGCCCACCAGATCTATGGTCCGGTCGTCACCGAGCGGCACCGCCATCGCTACGAGGCCAACGAGAAATACCTCGAGACGCTGCAGCGCGCCGGTTTGGTGATCTCGGCGATCACCCAGCGAGAAAAACTCACCGAGATGATCGAACTGCCCCGTAGCCAGCATCCCTGGTTCGTCGGCGTGCAGTTTCACCCCGAGTTCAAGAGCACGCCCTGGGACAGCCACCCGCTGTTCATCAGCTTCATCGCCGCGGCGCTCGTGCAGCGGGCCGCCGCCGCAGTGCCCACCACGGCCTGAGACATCCGATGCAACTCTGCGGCTTCGAGGTCGGCCTGACCCAACCCTTCTTCCTGATCGCCGGGCCCTGCGTCGTCGAATCACTGCAGCTGCAGATCGACGTTGCCGGGCATCTGAAGGAGATCACCAGCAATTTGGGCATCCCGTTCATCTTCAAGTCGAGCTACGACAAGGCGAACCGGTCCAGCGGCGCGACCTTCCGAGGACCGGGCATGGTGCGCGGGCTGGAGATCCTGGCCACGGTCAAGCGCGAGCTCGGTGTGCCACTGCTGACCGATGTACACAGCGAGGCCGAGATCCCGGCCGTGGCCGCGGTTGTCGACGTGCTGCAGACCCCGGCGTTTTTGTGCCGCCAGACCGATTTCATCCAGGCCGTGGCACGCAGCGGCAAGCCGGTCAACATCAAGAAAGGCCAGTTCCTCGCGCCGCACGACATGAAAAACGTGATCGCCAAGGCGCGCGCCGCGGCACGCGAGGCCGGCTTGAGTGAAGACCGCTTCATGGCCTGCGAGCGTGGCGTGAGCTTCGGCTACAACAACCTGGTCTCAGACATGCGCAGCCTGGCCATCATGCGCGAGACCGGCGCACCGGTGGTCTTCGACGCCACGCACTCGGTGCAGCTGCCGGGCGGACAAGGCACGAGCAGCGGCGGTCAGCGCGAGTTCGTACCGGTGCTCGCACGCGCTGCGGTGGCGGTCGGCGTGGCCGGTTTGTTCATGGAAACCCATCCCGACCCAACGAACGCGATGAGCGACGGGCCGAACGCCGTGCCGCTCAAGCACATGAAGGCCTTGCTCGAACAACTGCTGGCGCTGGACCGGGTGATCAAGTCCCAGCCACTGCTTGAGAATGACTTCAGCTGCTGATGGCCCACCCCCGATGCGCCTGCGGCGCCTCCCCCTCAAGGGGGCCACGCCAGCGGTCCGGCGAAGCCGGTCCCGTGGCGTGTGCTGGATGTCAAACCTTTGCGACGACTTGCTGACATGACCTGCGCCTACATCATCGTCCAGAGCAAGATCAGCGACCCTGAGCGATTCAAGCAGTACATGGCGAGCGCGCCGGCGGCGGTGGCTGCTGCCGGCGGCGAATACCTGGCCCGGGGTGGCCGGCTGGCGGTGCTCGAAGGCGACTGGCAGCCCACGCGCATCACCTTGCTGCGCTTCCCCAGCTTCGAGCAGGCCCAGGCCTTCTACGACAGCGAGATGTACCGCGCGGCGCGCTTGCTGCGCCTGGGGACGACCGACCTTTTCGACATGATCGTGACCGAGGGCACGCCCGACTGAAGACCAGTCCAGGCACAGCGCGGCGCGGCCCTGCAGCATGCTGATCCAGAATTCATCCACCAGAAAGCAAATCCCCACATCATGAGCGCCATTGTTGACATCGTCGGCCGCGAAATCCTCGACAGCCGCGGCAACCCTACCGTCGAATGCGACGTGCTGCTTGAGAGCGGCACGATGGGCCGTGCGGCCGTGCCGTCGGGTGCTTCCACGGGCAGCCGCGAGGCGATCGAATTGCGTGACGGCGACAAGCGCCGCTACGGCGGCAAGGGCGTGCTCAAGGCAGTCGAGCATGTCAACAGCGAGATCAGCGAAGCCGTGCTCGGGCTGGACGCCAGCGAGCAGGCCTTTCTCGACAAGACCTTGATCGACCTCGACGGCACCGACAACAAATCGCGCCTGGGCGCCAACGCCACGCTGGCCGTGAGCATGGCGGTGGCACGCGCCGCGGCTGAGGAATCCGGCCTGCCGCTGTACCGCTATTTCGGCGGCTCGGCCGCGATGACGATGCCGGTGCCGATGATGAACGTGATCAACGGTGGCGAGCACGCCAACAACAACCTCGACCTGCAAGAGTTGATGATCATCCCGGTGGGTGCACCGAGCTTTCGCGAAGCCATTCGCTGGGGCGCTGAAACCTTCCATGCGCTCAAGAAGATCCTGCACGACAAGGGCATGAGCACTGCGGTCGGCGACGAAGGCGGTTTTGCGCCCAGCCTGGCCAACCACGAAGCGGCGATCCAGATGATCCTGGAGGCCATCGACAAGGCCGGCTATACCCCAGGCGAGCAGATCGCGATCGGCCTGGACTGCGCTGCCAGCGAGTTCTACAAAGACGGTCAATACGTGCTCGAAGGCGAAGGCGGCCTCAAGCTCAGCGCCCAGGCCTGGACCGACATGCTCGCTTCATGGGTCGACAAATACCCGATCATCAGCATCGAAGACGGCATGCACGAGGGCGACTGGGACGGCTGGAAACACCTGACCGAACGCCTGGGCAGCAAGGTCCAGCTCGTGGGCGATGACTTGTTCGTCACCAACACCAAGATCCTCAAGCAAGGCATAGAGCAGCGCGTCGCGAACTCGATCCTGATCAAGATCAACCAGATCGGCACCTTGAGCGAGACCTTCGCGGCCATCGAGATGGCCAAGCGTGCCGGCTACACCGCGGTGATCAGCCACCGCTCGGGCGAGACCGAAGACTCCACCATCGCCGACATCGCGGTGGGCACCAACGCCGGCCAGATCAAGACCGGCTCGATGAGCCGCAGCGACCGCATGGCCAAGTACAACCAGTTGCTGCGCATCGAGGAAGACCTGGGCGACATCGCCTACTACCCCGGTCGCTCGGCGTTCTACAACCTGCGCTGACCCTCAAGCTCGTCCAACCGATGCGCCCGGTCACCGTCGCCTTGTTGCTGCTGATGGCAGCCGTGCACGCCGGCTTGTGGCTTGGCGATGCCGGGCTGCCGCAGGTGATGAAGCTGCAAGCCCAACTCGAAGCACAGCGGCAACGCAACACCAGCCAGCTGCGCGCCAATGAGCGGCTGGTCGCCGAAATAGAAGACCTGCGGCAAGGGCTGGAGATGGTGGAAGAACGGGCCCGCGCCGACCTCGGCATGATCAAGCCCGACGAGATGCTGGTGCAGTACGCACCTCGGCGTTGATCGCCCGCCGGCCGCGCGCGGCCTGTGCTGCCCGACGATGAACGAGCTGCTGGTCCTCTCAGCGCCGCTGCTCGTGCCCGCCTTCAACTGGGCCGGCAGCGACATCAGCTGGCTCGAGATCGTGGCCTTGCTGCTGGCGCTGGCGATGGTGGTCTGCAATCTTCGCGTCAACCCGATCGGCTGGCCGCTGGCCATCGCCAGTTCGGGGCTGTATGGGCTGCTGTTCCTGCACAGCAAGCTCTACGGCGAGGCGGCATTGCAGCTTGTCTTCATCGTGCTCGGTGCCTGGGGTTGGTGGCAATGGCTGCGCGGCACTGCCGAAGGGGCTCGCCTGCAAGTCAGAACCCTGGCGCCACGCCAGCGCTGGGCGACGCTGGTGCTGACGCTGGCCGCCTGGCCGCTGCTGGGCGCCACACTGGCGCGAATCACCGACAGCGATGTGCCCTACCTCGACGCGCTGCCCACCGTTGGCAGCCTGGCTGGACAATACCTGCTGGGGCGCAAGTGGGTTGACAACTGGCCGGTCTGGGTCGCTGTCAACATCGTCAGTGTGCTGTTGTTTGCCGTCAAAGGGCTGTGGTTGACGGCGTTGCTGTATGCGTTGTTCGCGCTGCTGGCGCTGCTGGGCTGGCGTTCCTGGGCCAGGATGCTACCGGCAGCCAGGCCGAGCGCATGACGCTGCGCATCGCCATCGTCGGCGCCGAGAGCACCGGCAAGACCGCACTGGCCCAGGCACTGGCTGAGCGAGTCGCAGACTTGAGCGGGCTGCGCTGCACCTGGGTCGGCGAGTGGCTGCGGAGTTGGTGCGAGCGCGAAGGCCGAACGCCCAGGCCCGACGAGCAGGCCGCGATCGCGCAGCACCAGCAGAGCTTGATCGAGCTCGCCGCCGCGAATCACGAACTGGTGGTTTGCGACACCACGGCGCTGATGACCGCGGTGTACAGCGACATGCTGTTCGATGACCGCAGCCTGGTCGCTTACGCGATCGAACAGCAACGCCGCTGCGAGCTCACATTGCTGACCGCGCTAGACATCGATTGGGTTGCCGACGGCCTGCAGCGCGACGGGCCGCAGGTGCGAGAACCCGTGGACAACCGGCTGCGCGCGCTGTTGATCGGCCACCGGCTGCCGTGGTCGCTGGTGGCCGGTCGCGGTGCGGCGCGAGTCGAGTCGGCCGTCGATGCGCTGGCGCCGCTGCTGCGCAGCAGTTCCGGCACCAAGACCGGCATGTTCACCCGGCTGGCCGAGCGCGACGCCGCCCAGCCGGTCTGGCAACAAAACTGCGACAACTGCGACTCGCCTGAATGCGAGCACGCGCTGATGCGTCAGAGGCACTCGGCCGATGAATGAGAGCAAGACCAGTTGCTCCAACGCCTCCGGCGTGAAGACGACCTCGTGCTGCATCACGCCTTTGCAGCGGACTTCTTGTGTTCTGCTGCGAGCCTGGCTCGCACCTTGGCCATCGGCACTGCCCGCGCCGGGCTGGCCTTGAGCGCGTCATAGGCTGACCCACGGACTGCGACAGCCAGTTCTCCATCGCGCGGTCCCGCGCCATCAACACGCGCAAGCCGTCGCGGATGACTTCGCTTTCGGTTGCGTGCTCCGGCCGGGCTGAAGCTGCGACCACGCAAGCTGCGCAAGGGTCAGCGGCCCGCGCTCGCCGCCAAGCTGGCCAGTTCCCCCACGCGGCGCAGCGCATCGTCCACCCGGGCATCCCCGGGATGACCCACGTTCAGCCGCAGGTGGTGCACGAAGCGCCGGTCGGCCGAGAACAGCACGCCTGGCGCTGTGCTGATGCCCTGCGCCATCGCCTGGTGGTGCAGGGCCAGCGCATCGACAGCGGCCGGCAGCTCCAGCCACAGAAAGTAGCCGCCCGCCGGTCGCGTGACACGGGTGCCGGCCGGGAAGTGCCGCTCGATCAAACGGCGGGCGCGCTGCTGCTCGACGGCCAGCGCGGCGCGCAGCTGGCGCAGGTGGCGGTCGTAGCCGCCCTGGGCCAGGTAGTCGGCGATGGCCAGCTGCGGCGGCAGCGCGGTGGCCAGCGAACTCATCATCTTCAGCCGCTGCACCGTCGCCGCAAACCGGCCTGCCGCCGCCCAGCCCACGCGGTAGCCGGGCGCCAGGCACTTGCTGAACGATGCGCAATGCAGCACACCGCCAGTCTGGTCGAAGGCCTTGGCCGGCGGCGGGCGGCGCACGTCGGCGTACAACTCACCGTACACATCGTCCTCGATCAGCGGCACGCCGTGCTGCGCCAGCAGCGCCACCAGCGCCTGTTTGCGCGCGGGCGGCATCAGCGCACCCAAGGGGTTCTGCAGGCTGGGCATGAACCAGCAGGCTGCGACCTTCTGGTCCGCCAGCAAGGGGGCCAGTGCGTCGAGGTTCACCCCCGTCTGCGGGTCGGTGGCCACCTCCACGGCCTTCAGGTTCAGTCGCTCCAGCGCCTGCAATGCAGCGTAGAAGGTGGGGCTTTCCACCACCACCACATCACCCGGCTGGGTGACGGCCTGCAGGCACAGGTTGAGCGCCTCCATCGCGCCGTTGGTGATCACCAGTTCGTCCTCGGCCAGCGGAACGCCCTGCAGCGCATAGCGCCGCCGCAGGGCCTGGCGCAGTTCCGGGTCGCCGGCCGTCAGCGCACTGGTGATCTGTGCGGGCTTGAGCCGCCGCATGGCCCGCGCACCGCTGCGCGCCAGCGCATCGAACGGGAACAAGTGAGCCGCCGGAAAGGCCGAGCCAAGCGGCACGACGGCCGTATCGCGGGTCGACTCCAGCAGCCCGAAGGCCAGCGCACTGACGCTCACTGCCGTGACCCCGGCCTGAGGCACAGCGGCCTTGGGCAGCGCGCGCGCGGGCCGCTTGTGCGCCCGCACGTAGAAGCCCGAGCGCGGCCGCGCCTCGATCAGGCCCCGCGTCTCCAGCAGCCCGTAGGCCTGGAACACGGTGGACGGACTGATGCCGCGCCGCTGGCAGGTCTGGCGCACCGATGGCAGGCGCTCGCCAGGCTGCAGCAGGCCATCGCGCATGGCTTGCGCCATCTCGTCGGCCAGCTGCTCGTATCGGGTGGCACCGCGGTCGGGCATCTGATCTGGTTGAAGTAGGCAGAAACTGAATCTTACAGATCAGACCAGGACTGGCGAACATCCAGCCATGTGCACAGCACCTGTTCTCTCCCGCGCTCGCAGCCTGGTCGCTCTGGGTTGTTCCGCCTTGGCCAACGTGGTGGGCAGCGGACTGCTGCGGATCGCCTTGCCCCTCGCAACTGTCGTTCCCTACCTGCGCGCCGTGCTGTGGAGCTTCCTCGGCATCCGCCAGCGTGAGAGCGCCACCGCCGAGCAGCAGCGTCTGCGGCCGCTGCCGCTGATCGCCACGGCGCTGGCGCTGGTGGTCGTCTTCGTGCTGCTGCTGGTCGCACTGGCCTCCAGCGCCACGGCGGCCAAGGCCGTGCCAGACACACTGGCTCAGCGTGCGCTGGCCTGCACCGGCTGTCACGGGTCACAAGGCCGGGCCACGCCGCTGGGCTACCTGCCGCGCATTGCGGGCAAGCCTGCCGGTTACCTGGCAGCGCAGCTGCGGGCCTTCCGCGACGGCCAGCGCCAACAAGACGCCATGGCTCGGCTGCTGGTCCATCTGGGCGACGACTATCTGGCCGAACTGGCCGGCCACTTCGCCGCCTTGCAGCTGCCCTACCCAGCACCCGCGCCCACCCGGGGCACGGACGCCTCACGCGCGCTGGGCCAGCGGCTGGTTCAGCAAGGCGATGCTGCCCGGAATATTCCCGCCTGCGTTGGCTGCCATGGCACGGCCATGACCGGTGTCGAACCAGCTATTCCGGGGCTGCTGGGCCTGCCGCGTGACTATCTGGTGGCCCAGCTCGGCGCCTGGCGCACCGGGATGCGGGCCGCCCAAAAGCCGGATTGCATGGCCACGCTGGCGCAGCGCCTGCAGCCGCAGGACATCACGGCCGTGGCTGACTGGCTGGCGGCACAGCCGCTGCCGGCAAGCACCAGTGCCGCGCCAAGACCTCCCTCCACCTGGCCCATGCCCTGCGGCAGCACCGCACCATGAACACCTCTGACGATCTGCCGCCTCTGCGTCTGTCCACCGTGGCCCGGAGCCTTATCGCGTGAGCACCGCTTGTTCACCCGACACCCCGCGGCGCTGGTCAACAGCACGTCTGCTGGGTCTGGCGCTGCTGGGCATGCTGACAGCGGCTGCGGCGGCGGTGGTCTGGCTCAACCGCACAACCGACAACCCGCCGTCGCTGGTACGACGCGCAGATGCCGCCACCGTGGCACGTGGTGCCTACCTGGCCCGCGTGGGCAACTGCGCGGCCTGCCACACTGCGCGTGGCGGTCAGGCCTATGCCGGTGGTCGCGGGCTGCCCACACCCTTCGGCATGGTCTACGCGGGCAACCTGACGCCGGACGAGGACACAGGCCTGGGCCGCTGGAGTGCGGACGACTTCTGGCGCGCGCTGCACCATGGCCGCTCACGCGACGGCCGCCTGCTGACACCCGCGTTCCCGTACACCGCGTTCACACAGGTCAGCCGCGACGACAGCGACGCGCTGTACGCATACCTGCGCAGCCTGGCACCCGTGGCGCAGGCGGCCACCGCCAGCGGCTTGCGCTTTCCGTTCAACACCCAGGCCGCGTTGGCAGTGTGGCGGGCGCTGTACTTCAGACCCAAAGAGCCCGAGACACCGAGCGTGCCGGGTCAATCCGCCGAGTGGCAGCGCGGCGCCTACCTGGTGCGTGGGTTGGGCCACTGCGCCGCCTGCCATGCACCGCGCAACGCGCTGGGCGCCACGCAGAATGCCGACCGAATGCCCGGTGGCGCGCTGCCGCTGCAGCCCTGGTTCGCGCCAGACCTGGCACCGTTGCCCGACGTGCCTCTGGCCCGGCAACAGCAAGACCTGGTGGACCTGCTGCGCACCGGAATGTCCTCCCATGCCACGGCGAGCGGTCCCATGGCCGAGGTGGTGGTCAGCAGCACCCAGCACTGGACCGATCAGGACTTGCGCGCGGCGGCGGTCTACTTGACCAGTCTGCCAGCAAGGCGGCCAACGGCCCCTCCACCCAGGCCGGTCGATACGGTCAACGCCGCACAGCATCAGCGGGGCCTGGCCCTGTACACCAACCATTGTGCGCAGTGCCATGGCGCGCAGGGCGAAGGGGCACCAGGCATCTACCCGCCCTTGGCGGGCAACCCCAGCGTCACGATGGCGGATGCGGGCAATGCGATGCAGGTCATTCGCCATGGTGGTTTCGCACCGGCCACGCGGGCCTATCCCAGGCCCTTCGGCATGCCACCGGCCGGGCTCAACCACCAGGAACTCGCCGATGTGGCGACCTACATCCGCCAATCCTGGGGCAACCAGGCGAATGCCGTCACGGTGCTGGAGGCCATGCGCGCGCCGTGATGCGGGCTGCACCCATTCTGTTCAGGCCTTCATCCGCTTTCATGAGAATCGGCACTCTCTCAAGCAAATGTGGCTTTGCCACTTTGCTTGACCCCACGGGGGGCGGCCGGCTTCGGCCGGCCTTGGGGCGCTCAGCAGTTGGCGCCGCGAACCCAAGCGGCTCACCAGCGCAGCACGCGAGGCCCGAGGACCGCGCCGACGGCACCGGTGAAGGCGATCCCCAGCGTGTACCAGACGGCCACGAACGCAGGCGAGGCCTCAGGACAGGACAACGAGTAGCCGAAGGCGCCCACCGAACCTGCAAGCAACCCCGCCGCGAACCCAGCTGCCCGGGGCCGCGTCGGGGCGAGGCCGCGCACCGCCCAGAGCGAGCCCGCCAGGGCGGGCAGGGACAGCACCAGCACGCTCCATGGGCAGGTTGGCCACGATTCGCCGAGCAAGGCGTCCAGTCGGGCACCAGCCGGCGTCGAGGCCAGCGAGAAGCCGCCGACGACCACCATCGCCAGCAACACCAGCACTGTCACGCGACGTGGCAGTGCGATCGGCGCTGCGGGTCGCGACAGGCGCGCCGTCCACCAACCCGCAGCCAGCGCCAGAGCGCCGGCATAGGCCATCTTCGTCCACGGCACGGCGGTGGCGAACATCTGCGCAGGGATCGCGCCGAACCAGGCGATCGCGATCAGGGCGCTCACGAGCAGACCGGCGGCAGCCGCCGGAGACAGCCGCCGAGCGGCGAGCGCGCGCGGCACGGGGCCCGCGTCGCGGGCCAGCATGTCGATGAGGGCGTCGGTTTTCATTT
Organism: Bordetella parapertussis; assembly: GCA_945878355.1. Taxonomy (GTDB): domain Bacteria; phylum Pseudomonadota; class Gammaproteobacteria; order Burkholderiales; family Burkholderiaceae_C; genus Pseudaquabacterium. The sequence goes on from CAMCTC010000037.1 coordinate 19,398, forward strand.
CAATCGTTCATGAGCGGCCCGGCCCATGCCCGGATCGGCGGAGCGGAGTTGCGGGCGCTCGTCGCCGCTGGTGTCACCTCGAACCAGCGCCGCCAGGCGTTTCAGGCCCCGGTGAACTTGCACCTTGATGGCCGACTCGGATGCGCCGGTGCGGGCGGCCGCCTCGGCGACCGACAAGCCCTCGAGCTTGGTCAGCACAATGGCCTGGCGCTGCGCCTGGGGCAACGCATCGAACAGCGTCTCCAGGTCCCGCCGCGCGCCGCCGTCGTCGGGCTCCGCCGCCAGCAACTGCTCGTCCACGTCGTCAATGGCGTCGTGCAGGCTGTCGCGCCGGCCGCGCCGGCGCCACAGGTCAACCAGCTTGTGGCGTGCAATCGCCACCGCCCAGGCGCTGACGGGCAGCTTAGGGTCGTAGGTGCCACGTTGCAGATGCAGGGCCAACAGCGTCTCCTGAACCAAGTCCTCCACCTCATCGGGCAAGCCCGAAAGGCGGCGCTTCAAATACGAGCGCAGTCGCGATGCCAGCAGCCGCAGCGCTTGCCGGTAGGCTGCGTCATCCCCCGACTGTGCACGCAGCCACAGCGGCTTGAGGGCTGACTCGAAGTCGCCAGGGCTGTCGTCAACAGACATTTCGCGGCTCAGGGCCCTCTGGTTACACCGGCCCGAATCTAGGCCCTCAGGTGGGTCAGTTCGACGGGTTCGTCGTCCATTGTGCCGGCCATGTAACCGAGACCGCTGCAGGTGCGAATGACCGGGCAAGCAGCGACCACCATGTCACCCCGCGAACCGCTCCGTCCGCTCCATCCGGAAATCTTTCGGCCGGCCCCGGCTGCGGCCCCGACCTCGGTGGGCGCATGGCTGGGGGGCGCGCTGGCCCGGTTTCTGTCCCGATGACGTCATGCGCACGGGGTGTCCTTGCCGACCGACCCGGCGCACCTGGCTGCCTGCCTGAAGCCCGGCGAAGTGCTGCTGGTGGAGGGCGAGTCCCGGTTCTCGATCGGCACCAAGTACCTGATGCAGTCGACCTGGTCGCATGCGGCGCTGTACGTGGGCGCAGCGCTCGGCGACCCGCTCAAGCGCTGCGTCGTCGAGGCGGACGTGATCGAAGGCATCCGCGCCGTGGGCCTGGACGAGTTTGCGTGCCTGCACGTGCGGGTCCGCTGGCCGGTCGGACCAGCCCGGCGTCGGGCACGGGCGGGGCAGTGGATGACAAATTGACTTTCTATGGGGAAAGTAATATTGTCATCACGTGCCCGCTCCGTCCCAGACCCAAAGCCACCTTCGGCATCCGTTGACCTTGCTGCTGGGCAGCGCGGGTCAGGTCCGCGTGTTGCGCGCGCTGGCCACAGCCCACTCGCCGCAGTCGGCACCTCAGGTGGCAGCAGCGGCCGGGCTCACGCCGCAGGGGGCGCGGGGCGTGCTGGACGCGATGACTCGCCAGCGGCTGGTCAAGGCCCTTGGCTCGGGGCGAACGCAGCTCTACGAACTGAACACCGGCCATCCGCTCGCGCCGGCAATGGCCGCCTTGTTCCGGGCCGAGCATCAGCGTTGGGACGGGCTCATGGGCGCGATCCGCGACGTGCTCGAGCGCCATGGCAACGTCGCTGCAGCATGGCTGTACGGCAGCGTGGCGCGTGGCGAGGACGCGCCTGACAGCGACGTGGACATCGCGCTCCTGGTCAGGTCCCAGGCCGTGGCCGACGAGGTTCGCGAGGCGCTCATGCCGCTGGAGGACGCGCAGCAGATCCGCATCTCCCTCACGGCACTGACGCCCCGAGAACTGGCGGCGCTGCCTGAAGACGACGCCTGGTGGGCCAACGTCGCGCGAGAAGGCCGCGTGCTCAAGGGTGCAGCGCCGGATGAGGCACGGCGGCGCGTGGCCAGGGCGGCCGCATGACGGGCAAGGGTCCACGCAAGGTGGTCGACGGCGGCCATGCGCAGGCCAGGTTGCTGCAGGCTCGGGAGTTCCACGAATCCGCGCGAAGCCTCGTCACGCTGGCGCAGGCCAAGAGCTACAACGGCGCTGTCACGCTGATGGTCACCGCTGCCATCGCCTACAGCGATGCGATCACCGCCAAGGCCAGGGGCGTGGTCAACCAGCAGGACCATCAGCGTGCTCCCCGCCTGTTGCGTGAGGTGCTGGGCAACCGGCTGCCGGAAGGGCAGGACAGGTTCTTCCGAAAGCTGCTGGGCCGCAAGGACGAGGTGAACTACGGAACCCGCAGCACCACGCTCGAAGAGGCCCAGCGGTTGCTCTCGGCGCTTGACGACTTCGCCGTATGGGCGGAAGGCCTTGCTTGACGAGATCGCGCCTCGCGCCAGCCCAGGACTTCCCATGAAGGCCCTTGCGATCGAGGTCACCATGCCGGTCGCGGAGCGGACGTGCCGTGGCACGAGGCCGCAGTCGTCGGGAAGGAAGCAAGTCGCTGCGACTCCGGCCACGGCCCACTCTGAGCGGCCTCTGCCAGTGGCTCGACGATCTGCTGGCCGACAGTTCGACCGGCCGCCTTGGATCGGCGAAACCGGGACGGCGGATGCCTCTTCAGGGTCGCCAGCCGCCGACCAGCCGCCGCGTCAGGTTGCCCTGAAGAGGTCGCTGGCGCCTGTGGTGCACCCGCGCGCTGAGCGGCAACCAGATTCAACCAGCGGTCGATCGGTTACGCCGCACCGCCAAGGCATGGTCAATGGACACCGCACCCGGCCCGCGCACCATCAGCCACAGCAACACCGCCGCCCACACACCATGCGTCGGATAGGCGGCGGGGTAGACCAGCAGCTGGATCACCGCCGTCATGACCAGCAGCCCCAGCGCGGCGAAGCGGGTGCCCAGGCCCAGCAGCAGCATCAGCGGCAACACATGCTCGCCCAGCGCGGCCAGCGTGGCGCCGAGCTCGGGTGAGATGAGCGGCAGCTGGTACTCGTCGCGGAACAGGTCCACCGCCGACGAGGACAGGCGCGGCATGCCCAGCTCGAAGCTGCCCGAAACGATGTCGATGGCGAGGCCTTCGATCTTGGTCTGGCCCGACTTCCAGAACACGGCTGCCACAGAGTGGCATCGCCTTGCTGGTGGGCGCTCCATAGCGACACGATGGGGTGTGGTGATCGCACGATGGCCAGCGTTGGATGCAGTGCCAGCATCGTGCCTGCCAGGCGCTCCGACGCCTGCATCAGCCCCACCAGCGTCTGGACCTCGATGTGCTCTGCGTTGGCGGCATGGAAGGCACACAGGCGCGCCCATTCCAGCCGCGCGACGTCCGAGAGCTAGGGCAGCGCAGTGACGGGTTCGAAGTCAGCGATCCAGGCCGGCAACCCGGCGCCATAGCGGTGCATCAGCGAGAGGTCTTGCTCTCGGTCTTCTCGCAGGTGCCCTTGGCCACCAGCTTCCAGGCGTTGCCCTGGTAGTCGCGGGTGCGGGTGCTGGTGCCGGCGCAGGTGGTGCCGGGGCCGGCGGCGCAGCCGTTCTTGCCCTTGAGCGCGACGCCGAAGCACTTTTCCTTGTCGGCGGGCTGGGCGTGCGTCGGGGCCTGGGCAAGGGCGAGGGCGGTACCGACGGCCAGTGCCAGGGCAGCGGCTTGAAATGAAGTGGGCGTGGACAGGGACATGGGATCACTCCTGGATGGATGAGGACGGGTTGCGGACACCACGGGAGCAATGCCCCGCTCGGTGAGCCGTCGCAGCCTGATGAGCGGTGCGGCGTGCTCCACCCAACGATTGGTCGCAAGCAGCGTGGGGGGTTACGCCGATGCGGCTCAGGGTTTGTACGATGGAATGACAAATGCATGTCTGCCACCTGCTGACCAGTCGCCCTGTAACCGTTTCGCGCGTTGCTGCGAATACCAGCCGTCGCTCCAATTCGAACCGATCACCCATGCACGCCACGCTGCCCTTGCTCGCCGCCACCGACTTCCCGCCTATCCGGCGCCGTTCGCTGGACACCCTTCAAGTCAACCTGGGCTACAAGTGCAACCAGAGCTGCCTGCATTGCCACGTCGCAGCCAGCCCGCAGCGCACGGAAATGATGGACGGCGACACGATCGCCCAGGTGATTGAGGTGCTGCGTGCGCGCAAGGTCGGGGCGCTGGACCTCACGGGCGGTGCGCCAGAGCTGAACGAGCACTTCCGGCACCTCGTGCGGCAGGCCCGGGCGCTGGGCGTGCGTGTCATCGACCGCTGCAACCTCACCATCCTGTCCGAGCCTGGGCAGGAAGACTTGGCGGCATTCCTGGCCGAGCAGGGTGTGGAAGTCACCGCGTCGCTGCCGTGCTACTCGCCAGCCAATGTCGACCGCCAGCGTGGCGATGGCGTCTTCGAGCGCAGCATCGCCGGGCTGCGTCAGCTCAATGCACTCGGTTACGGCGATCCGGCACATCACCTCAAGAGCGGCCTGGTGCTGAACCTCGTCTACAACCCGCAGGGCGCGGTGCTGCCGCCGGCGCAGGGGCCGCTGGAGGCCGAGTACAAGCGCGAGCTGCTGCTGCACTTCGGCATTCGCTTCGACCACCTGTTCGCGCTGACCAACATGCCGATCCAGCGCTTCGGCAGCACGCTGGTCAGCAAGGGCACGTTCGGCACCTACCTGCAGCTGCTGCGCGGCAGCTACCGCAGCGAGAACCTGGAGACGGTGATGTGCCGCAGCCTGCTCAGCGTCGACTGGCAGGGCTTGCTCTACGACTGCGACTTCAACCAGATGCTGGGGCTGCGCGCCAACCTGGGCCGGAGCGCGCGACCGCACCTGCGTGACCTGCTGCAGCACGATGCGGCAGGCACGGACATCCGCATCGCCGATCATTGCTACGGCTGCACCGCCGGCCAGGGCAGCAGCTGCGGCGGGGCGCTGGAGAACACTGCATCTGTCGCCACGGAAGTCGCGGTCGTTCACATCAGTGCGGCAGTGCGTTGATGGCCCACCCCTCGAAGGCCCTGCTGTGGGCCGGCGCGGCCGCCGTGGCACTGGCGGCCGCCTGGGCCTGGCAGCACTTCGGTCTGGGCGCGCTGCTGACCCTGGACCACCTCAAGGCCAGCCGCGATGCCCTGCAGGCGCAGGTGCTGAGCGCACCGCTGGCTACGGCCGCGGTCTTCCTCGCCGTCTACGTGGCTGGGGCGGCGCTGTCGATTCCCGGCGCACTGATCCTGACACTGGCTGCCGGCGCGATGTTCGGGCTGGGTTGGGGTCTGCTGCTGGTGAGCTTCGCGTCCAGCCTGGGCGCGCTGCTGGCCTTCCTGGCGGCGCGCTACCTGCTGCGCGACGCCATCCAGGCGCGCTTTGGCAAGGCGCTGGCGCCCATCAACGACGGCGTGAAGAAGGACGGCACGTTCTACCTGCTGACGCTGCGACTGGTGCCGGCGTTCCCGTTCTGGCTGATCAACCTGCTGATGGGCCTGACGCCCATGGGCGCGGGCCGGTTCTACCTCGTCAGCCAGCTCGGCATGCTGGCCGGCACAGCGGTGTACGTGAATGCGGGCACGCAACTGGCGGCCATCCAGTCGCCGGGCGACATCCTCTCGCCGGGTCTCTTGGGCAGCTTCGTGCTGCTGGGCCTGTTCCCGCTGCTGGTCAAGGCTGGGGTAGCCTGGCTCGAGCGGCGCAAGGTGTATGCGAAGTGGACGAAGCCTCGCTCCTTCGACCGCAACCTCGTCGTCATCGGCGCCGGTGCCGGTGGGCTGGTCTCCGCCTACATCGCCGCGGCCGTCAAGGCCAAGGTCACGCTGATCGAAGGCCACAAGATGGGTGGCGACTGCCTGAACTTCGGCTGCGTGCCGAGCAAGGCGCTGATCCGCTCGGCCAAGATGGCGCGGGAGCTAAAAAAGGCGCATGAGTTGGGTGTGGCCGACGCGGCCGGCCGTGTGGACTTCGCGGCCGTGATGCAGCGTGTGCACGGGGTCATCGCCGACATTGAGCCGCACGACTCTGTCGAGCGCTACACCGGCCTGGGCGTCGAGGTGCTGAAGGGCCATGCCCGCATCACCAGCCCCTGGACCGTCGAAGTGACACTGGCCGATGGCCGCAAACAGACGCTGACGACGAAGAACATCGTCATCGCCGCCGGGGCCAGCCCGTTCGTGCCGCCGATCCCGGGGCTGAAGGAAGCGGGCTTTCTCACCAGCGACACGGTCTGGGGCCTGACCGCGCTGCCGAAGCGTTTGGTGGTGCTGGGCGGTGGCCCGATCGGCAGCGAACTGGCGCAGAGCTTCGCGAGGCTGGGCAGCGCCGTGACGCAGGTGGAGATGGCGCCGCGCATCATGGTGCGCGAGGACCCGGAGGTCTCGGAACTGGTGGCCGCCTCGCTCCGCGCTGACGGCGTGAACGTGCTCACCGGGCACCAGGCGGTCCGCGTCGAGGTGGTGCAGGGTGCACAGGGACCGGAGAAGCGGCTGATTGCCAAGACCAGCGCCAAGGCTGGTGGTGCGGAGGTGGTGATCCCCTTCGACGAATTGCTGTGCGCCGTGGGCCGCAGCCCGCGCGTCACCGGCTACGGGCTGGAGGCGTTGGGCATCCCGCTCACGCCCCGCAAGACCATAGAGACCAACGCCTACCTGCAGACGCTGTACCCCAACATCTACGCCGTGGGCGACGTGGCCGGGCCGTTCCAGTTCACGCACACCGCTGCGCACCAGGCCTGGTATGCGGCGGTCAACGCGCTGTTCGGTCGCTTCCGCCGCTTCAAGGCCGACTACAGCGTGATCCCCTGGGCCACCTTCACCGACCCCGAGGTGGCGCGCGTGGGCCTGAGCGAGAGCGAGGCCAAGGAGCAGGGCGTGGCCTACGAAATGACGCGGTACGGCATCGACGACCTCGACCGTGCCATTGCCGACGGCACCGCGCACGGCTTTGTCAAGGTGCTGACCGTGCCGGGCAAGGACCGCATCCTCGGCGTGACCATCGTCGGCGAGCACGCCGGTGACCTGCTGGCCGAATACGTGCTGGCCATGAAACACGGCCTGGGGCTGAACAAGATCCTCGGCACCATCCACACCTACCCCACGCTGGCCGAGGCGAACAAGTACGTGGCAGGCGAATGGAAGCGCGCCCATGCGCCGCAGAAGTTGCTGCAGTGGGTGGGGCGGTATCACGCCTGGGAGCGGGCATGACGACGTTGACCCGGCGCAATTGCTTGGGCTTCACGCTGACGGCGACGGCCGTCGCTGCGGGCTCGCTCGCTCCATTGCCGGTACGGGCGCAGTCCCCTGGCTTAGACCACAACCACGCGGCCTGGACAGCCCTGCTGCGCAAGCACGTGCGGCTCGTTCGCGGCGGCCAGGCCACTCAGGTGGCCTACGCCGGCTTCAAGGCCGACCGCGCGGCGCTGAGGGCCTACCTCGACAGCCTGTCGGCCGTGACGCCCGCCACCTTCGGCGTGTGGGCCAAGGCCGAGCGGCAGGTCTTCCTCCTCAACGCCTACAACGCCTTCACGGTCGAGCTCATCCTCACGCGCTACCCGGACCTGAAGTCGATCAAGGACCTCGGCAGCTTGCTCAGCAGCCCTTGGAAGCCGAAGTGGATCGCGCTGCTGGGCGATAAGGTGTCGCTGGACGACATCGAGCACGTCATGCTGCGCAAGCGCGGCGACTACGACGACCCGCGCGTGCACTTCGCGGTCAACTGCGCCAGCATCGGATGTCCAGCGCTGCGCGAAGAGGCCTTCGTCGCTGCGCGGCTTGAGGCGCAGATGGACGAGCAGACGATGCGCTTCATGAGCGACCGCACGCGCAACCGCTTCAGCGCGCAGCGTGGGAGGCTCGAGCTGTCGAAGATCTTCGACTGGTACGGCGAGGACTTCCGGCTGGGGCACCGTGGCATCGCGTCGCTCCGGGCGTTTGCCGCGCGCTACGCCGATCAGCTGGCGGACGCACCCGCCGACCGCGAGCGCATCCGGGCGGGTGGCGTCGACATCGACCACACCGACTACGACTGGGCGCTAAACGACGTTCGCGACGCACGATGAAGCCGGTCTTGTCGATCGTCATTCCGGCATTGAACGAGGCCGCGGGCATCGAGGCCGTGTTGCAGGCCTTGCAGCCGCTGCGTGCGCGCAACATCGAGCTGGTGCTGGCCGACGGCGGCAGCCGCGATAGAACCGCGGCGCTGGCCCGGCCGTGGGTCGACGCCGCGGTGGACGCGCCACGTGGTCGCGCGCTGCAGATGAACGCCGGCGCTGCGCAGGCGCGGGCCGATGTGCTGCTGTTCCTGCACGCCGACACGCGGCTGCCGCCGCTGGCCGATGTGCTCGTGCTGCAGGCTGTGAATCGGCGGGGCGGCGGCGCCTGCTGGGGCCGCTTCGACGTGCGCATCGAGGGCCGCCCCTGGATGCTGCGCGTCGTGGCGTGGCTGATGAACCTGCGCTCCCGCCTGAGCGGCATCGCCACCGGCGACCAGGCGATCTTCGTCACACGCGAGGCCTTCGAGCAGGTCGGCGGCTTCCCAGTCCAACCCCTGATGGAAGACGTCGAGATCTCGCGCCGGCTGAAGCGCCTGGGCCGTCCCGCATGCCTGAACGCACGGGTCTGCACCTCGGGCCGGCGCTGGGAGCAGCGCGGTGTCTGGCGGACCATCGTGCTGATGTGGCGGCTGCGCTGGCGCTACTGGCGCGGTGAATCGCCGGCACGGCTGGCGGAGGCCTATCGATGAGCGCCGCTCGACCGCTCACGCAGGACCGAAGGGGCTGCCTGGCAGCCTGGCGCTCGATCCCCCTCGGGGGGACAGCGCGCAGCGCCAAGGGGGTCGGGTGAGCACGGCGATCATCGTGTTCGCCAAGGCGCCCGTGCCCGGCCTGGCGAAGACCCGTCTCGCCCCCGCGCTGGGGGCAGCCGGCGCCGCAGCGCTCGCCGAGCGCATGCTGCGCCATGCCCTGGCCCAGGCCACGGCGGCGGATATCGGACCTGTCGAGCTGTGCGCCGCTCCGGATGCCACGCATCCCGCGCTGCAGGCCGCGGCAGCCGAACATGGCGCCGGCCTGACCGAGCAAGGCACCGGCGATCTCGGCCTTCGCATGCACCGCGCGTTGGCGCGCAGCCTGATCCGCCACGGCCGCGCGCTGCTGATCGGCACCGATGCGCCTTCGCTGAATGCCAACTTGCTGCGCCAGGCATCGTCCGCACTGCAGGACCACGATGCGGTGTTCGTGCCGGCCCTGGACGGTGGCTATGCCCTGGTGGGCCAGCGCCGAGCGGATCCACGCTGGTTCTTCGACATGCGTTGGAGCCATGACCGCGTGATGGAAGACACGCGCGAGAGGCTGCGCGCGGCCGGCGTGCGCTGGGCGGAGCTGCCTCCGGTGGCCGACATCGACGAGCCGGTGGACCTGGTGCACCTGCCGCCAGGCTGGCTCGATGGGCTGGCGGTGGCAAGCCGGATCCGGGAGCAGCAGCCATGAAGCGGCTGGTGCTGGCCGGTGCCGGCCATGCCCATGCACGGGTGTTGCGCGCACTGGTACGGCAGCCGATACCCGGCGTCGAGATCGTGGTGATCTCGCCGGAGCCGCTGGCGCCCTATTCGGGCATGGTGCCTGGGTGGCTGTCCGGTCACTACCGATTCGACGAGATCGCCATCGACTTTCCGCCCTTGGCCGCGGCGGCCGGCGCGCGCTGGTGCCAGGGCGAGATCCATGCGCTGGACCCGGCGCGCCGGCAACTGCAACTGGCGGACGGCAGCACGCTGGACTACGACGTGCTGTCCCTGAATGTCGGCTCGACGCTGCAGCCCCCGTCGGCCGAACACGCACAGATGCTGCCATTGCGCCCGCTGGCGATGCTGCATCGGCGCTACGAGTCCTTGCTCGAGCGCTGGGCCCGCGAGCCTGCCGACCGGCCTTTCGTCGTCACCGCAGTGGGCGGCGGCGCGGCCGGCTTCGAGGCGCTGCTCGCGGTGCTGGCCCGGTTGCGGGCCCTGCGTCCGGATCACATCGTGCATGGCAGCCTGCTGACCCGGGGCACGCGCCTGCTGCCCGGACTGGCGCCGGCCGCTCGGCGTGCCGCGCAGCGTGCGCTGGACCGCGCCGGAGTGACCGTGCAGCTCGGCAGCGGGTGGTGTACCTCCGTTGACCGCAGCAGCGATGTCGTCATCTGGGCTACTGGCGCCGAAGCGCATGCGTGGCAGCGGGACCCCGCGCGGCGAGGCTCGCTGGCGGTCGACGAGCAGGGCTTCGTGCGCATCAACGAGCAGCTTCGATCGGTGTCCCACACGCAGGTGTTCGCCACTGGCGACTGCGCCAGCTGGTCCGGCCAGGCCCTGCCCAAGGCCGGCGTGCATGCGGTCCGCATGGGGCCGGTGCTTGCGAGCAATCTGCGCGCGGCGCTGATGGTGCCGGCAGCTGCCGGCGACCTCCGGGTCCACCGGCCGCAGCGCCACTTCCTGGCTTTGCTGGCCACGGGTGATGGGCGCGCCATTGCATCCCGGGGGCCCTTCGGTGTCGAGGGTGCCTGGGCGTGGCGCTGGAAGGATCGCATCGACCGCCGCTTCCTGCAGCAGTTCCTCGCGACTCAGGCGGGTTCCCAGCCTGCGCCCACCCACAAGCAACCGGCCGAGGTGTCGGCTCGTCCCTCTCTCAAGTAAATGTGGCTTGGCCACTTTGCTTGACCCCCATGGGGGGCGGTCGGCGTCGGCCGGCCTTGGGGCGCTCATGAGAAACAAAACGTTCCGCATTGTGGAATGACCCAAGTTCGGTCGTTTCTCCGCGAACGCCGGGCGCCGACAGGGGCCTGGGATGCTCTCAAGCAAATGTGGCTTGGCCACTTTGCTTGATCCCCACGGGGGGCGGCCGGCTTTGGCCGGCCTTGGGGCGCTCAATGGGAAGACATGTCGGCGCTCCGCAGCAGGATGCCGGCATCAAGCCGGATAGACCCCGAACTGCGAGAGGTTCAAATGGTCTTGCATGCTCAAGTCGACGAAATAGCTGGGCGCCAGCGCCGGCGCAGCAACCGGCAGGCCATAGCTGCCATCCACGTCACCGAGCAGCACACCGACCAAGCCCAGATGAACCGTGCCCGAGCCTATGCTCAACGCCGGTACCGTGCCAGGGCTCAGCGTGGCCTTGCCTTGCGCCAGCATCGAAGACACCGTGCTGTCGGCCTCGTTGAAGAAGGTCCAGTTCGGCTTCGGCGCATCCAGGCCCACCACATGCTTGAGCACCGAGATCGCATCGCTGAGCTCGACGCGGCCATTGCCGTCGAAGTCGGCCGCATAGAGCTGGTACGGCGACAGCGGTTTGCCCGCGCCGTTGACATCGAGCCCGACGATCATCTTCAGGATGGCGATCGCGTCCGTCAGGTTCACCGCCAGGCTGGTGGCGCTGGCCTCTGCGGCGGGCACGATCCGGCTCGCGGTCAGTAGCAAGAGGGTCTCGGTCACAGCAGCCAATGCAGCAGCACCTGTCGCATCGGTGATGACGCTGTGCACGCCAGCGCTAAGCCCCACCGCGTTGAGCAGGATGTGAGAGTTCCAGCTGTAGGCCAGCAAGTCGACAGTCTGACCCGCGGTGCCAGGGTCGCTGAGCTTGAGCACCGCAGCGGTCGCGCTGCTGGTCATCGACTCTGCCGTGCCGTGGCCGTCGGTATAGCTCGCCGCGACCGTGATCGCCTTGCCGACCTGGGTCGCCGTGAGAACCAAGCTGCTCGATGTCGCGCCGCTGATCGCCACGCCGTCGGCTTTCCACAAATAGCTGATCGACCCCAGGCCGTCAGCGTCGGCCAGGGAATTGGCGGCGATCAAAGCCTTGCCTTGCGTGGCGGTCCCCGCGATGGTGACCCTGCCGGTAGGCGAATCGTTGACGTTGGCCACCGCGCCAGTCGCGCTGCTGAGCATCGACTCGGCGGTTCCTAGCTGGTCGGTGTAGCTCGCCGCGACCGTGATCGCCTTGCCGACCTGCGCTTCGGTCAGGACGAAGCTCGGGGAGGTCGCGCCGCCGATGTTGACGCCACCGGCTTTCCACTGGAAGCCGATCGCGCCCAGGCCGTCGGCGTCGGCCAGCGTATTGGCGGCGATCAAAGTCTTGCCCTGCGTGGCGGTCCCCGAGATCGAGACAGCGCCCGTCGGCAGGTGGTTGCCGAAGTAGGTCGTCAGGTCCAACGTGTCCCTGGTGCTGTTGAAGTACAGAATCTCCATGTTGTACAAAACACCATGGAGTGCCGCGCTGGCACCAGACACCGAGTCCACATGCACACCGCCATCAGCGGCCTGGGTGATCGTGTAGTCCTCGCGCCAGGTCGTGCCCATGTCCAACGAGTCAATCCCGCCCAGGCCATCAAGGATGAAACTGCCCGAAGGCGCTGCTTTGAAATACCACGGGTCATTTCCTGCAGTGCCATACGTAGTTTTTGCCATGGAAGTCGATCAGGAAGAAGAAATTTTGTGAGTGAATGGTTTTCGCAAGAACCTCAAGCCTGCGCTACGCGCTTGACGTGAACCGTACCGCTCTGGTCGACCGCCAGGTAATTCATGCCGCAGGCCTCGAGAAACGCCAGGCCGTCGGACTGTTTGAGCATCGCGATCGTCGCGCAGTTGCCCGCCACCACCGCCAGCGGCGCGACCACGCTGACGGTTCGCCAATGCGTGACCGGTTGGCCGCTGCGCGGATCGAGGATGTGGCAGTAGCGTTTGCCATCGAGCTCGAAATATCGCTCGTAATCACCGCTGGTGGCCAGGCCACCGCGATCGACCGGGATGGTGGCGAGAATCGCTGTCTTGTCGCGCGGGTCCTGGATACCGATCATCCAGGGGCTGCCATCGGGCTTGGGTCCCAGCATCCGCATGTCACCTGCCAGGTTGACGTAGCCATGGCGCAGGCCTTTCGCAGCAAGCACCGCACCGGCCCGGTCGGCAGCGTATTCCTTGCCGAACCCGCCGAAATCGAGTTCCATGCCAGCCTCAGGCAGGCGCACCGCCTGCCCTTCGCGCTCGACCCGCCGCCAGCCGATCAGCTGACGCAAGGCCTCCAAGTCGGCAGGCGCCGGCAGGCGGTGATCGTAGAAGTTCCAGGCCCGGCGCAGCACGCCCGAGGTGATGTCGAACAAGGCGCCGCTGGACTGGTACAGCGAGTCAGCGTAATTCAGCAGCGACCAGGTCTCGTCGTCGCAAGCCACCGCCTGCCCGCCAGCCGCCGCGTTGATGCGCGAGACGATGCTCTCGGGCTGGTAGCGCGAATACTTGGCCTCGATGCGTTGGACTTCAGCGATCGCGGCCGCGGCCATTGCCTGCGCTTCGGGCTCGTCGTCGACCGCCAGCACGAGTTCGCAGGCACTGGCCATCGCCTTGAACGGGATTCGGAAAGTCCGCATGCGCCAGCGCCCGGTGCAGCAGTCCTGGCTTCAGAAATGGCGCGACAGGCCGACTTGAACAGTGCGCGCGTTGAACGCCATCTGGTCGGGGCTGCCGCTGCCAAACAAGCGCCAGCCCGAGCGCTGTCCATACTGCTCGAACTTCAGGTCGACCAGCCAGTCGGCATCAAGCCGCTTGGCGACCTTCAGACCCAGCGTGTGGGCACCAAAGGCCGAGACCCGCTGGTCTTCCGAGTAATAGCCTTGGGTGGCAGGCGCGAAGGGATAGCTGCCCGCGTCAGGCAACACATAGAAGCTGGCTGCGCTTTGGCTGTAGAGCCGAAGCAGCGGCGTCACGGTCCAGCCTTGGCGCAGCGGCTGCACGTACTCCAGGCCCAGCGTGTGCGAGCGTATGCCCCAGTTGTCGGCGTAATGGCGGTAGCTCAGCCGGGTGGTGGCCCCGAGCGCTTCGAGGTGATGGTTCCAGCGCAGCATCAGCGTGTTGCTGTCCTTGTCGCGCGGCCGGTTGTCAGCGAACTTGTAGGGATCGGAAAAATAGCCCCGACCGCTCGAATGGCCGAGGTTGAGCAACACGATGTCGTGGGTCGTCAGCACCTGGGTCACACCCAGCAACAGCGCGGTCACCCGCTTGGTCTCGTCAGCCACGACCTTGTTGCTCGGGTTGATCGAATCGCTGTTGAAACCGATGCCAGCGCTCCAAGTCGTGTTCTTGCTTTCGTTCGAAGAGGTCGCTTTAACCGACAACCCGCGCGACAGGTAGTCGGATTCGCTCGACAGGTTGGCGCCCAAGCTCAGGCTGCCGTTCGGGAAATAACGTGTCAGCTCGGTGTCGACCGCATGGCGCTCGTCGCGCATCTTGGTCAGCGCGGCACTTTGGTATGCCGGCGACGCACCCGAGATCGAATCCGTCGTCAACGTGCCACCGATCGCCCATTCGCTGGTGATCGGTGCCAACACCATCAACGCGGTGGTGCGGACCTTGATCCGCGAGTCACCGGGTTGGCTGTCGAGGTAATCGAGGTGTTTCAGACTGATCAGTCCGCGCTCTGGCGCGCTCTCGGCCTGAACCGCGAGCGGCAGCGCCATCGCTGCGGCCAACAGCGCTGCACCCAGGGTTTGCAGCGGGGCTGACTCGGTCGGGGCCATGTCATTCATCGCAGTCTTTGAGGACGTCATCAAGGTGTCTTCAATTGCAGCCACAACCGCCACCGCCGACGCCAGCGCCACCCGATGACGCCTCCTTGCTGCTGTAGGTGTGCTCGATGAAACTGGTGTCGAGGCGATCGCCTTCGAAGCCCATCTCAGGCTTGGCCAGATGGCCTTTCTCCCAGGGGCTGACCTGGCCCAGCGTGCCGCAAGCCGCGACGCCGGACAAAGCGGCGATCGCGAGGAATTTCAACAAAGCGCGTTTCATCATTGATCCTTCAAGCTCAGCTTGATCTGGGCTTCGAGCGCTTGGCGTTCCTCGGGTCTGAAACCGTTGTGCACCATCAGCACCCTGCCGTCCGGGCCGATCAGCACCGAGGTCGGCATGCCCTTGACGGCATATGCGCGTGGCGTCTTGCCGCTGGGGTCGAAAGCGACATCAAAGCGGGCTGGATTGTCTTTCAGAAAAGCCTTGGCATCGTCGCTGTTCTGGTCCACATCGATCGCGACGATGCGCAAGCCCTTGGCGCTGTAGCGCGACTGCATGTCGTTCATCCACGGAAACGACTGCTTGCAAGGGCCGCACCAGGAGGCCCAGAAATCCAGATAGACCGTCTTGCCTTTGTAGTCGCTGAGCTTGACCGAAGCGGTTCGCCCGGCCAGGTCGAAGTCAGGCGCCAACTGACCGACCTCCAGCGCTTGCGCCGACGAGCCCAGCCAACAGGCCAGCAGCAAAAAAGCGGTGCGCGAACAAGAGGTCTTCATGGTGCCGCCAGGTTCAACCTGCGTTAAATGTGCAAAAAGCACTTTAACACATCGACCTGAACGGCCTACGCATCCTGAGCGCTTTTATGCCGCGGTCGAACCCACCAGGCGCGGCTGCGCCGACCTACCAAGCGCGCAGCCGGCTGCGCAGCCGCGCGATCGACTGGCTGTGCAACTGACAGACCCGGCTCTCGGTCACCTTGAGCACCGCGGCGATCTCCTTGAGATTCATGTCATGCTCGTAGTACATGCTCATCACGTACTGTTCGCGCTCGGGCAGGTTCTTGATCGCCTGGACCAGGGCTTCGCGCATGCGCCTGTCCTGCAGCAAGGCCAGCGGGTTGGCGTCGTTGTCGATCACGTGGCGGTCGAGGTAATCGTCGTCGCCTTCGTCGCCGCTCATGTCTTCCAGGTGAACCAGCTGGGTACCACGCACCCTGCCGAGCAACTCCTGGTACGCCGTCAACGACAAGCCCATCTCCTGGGCAATCTCGCTTTCGTGCGGCGCCCGGCCCAGCGTCTGCTCGAGCTTGCGCAGCGCAGTCTCTATCGTTCGCTGGTGACGCCGGTCGCCACGGCTCATCCAGTCGTTGCCGCGCAGCTCATCAAGCATCGCACCGCGGATTCGCTGCGTGGCGAAGGTCTCGAACTGCACACCTTGCGCCGCGTCGAAGCGCGTCAACGCGTCGGACAGCCCGATCATCCCGACCTGTATCAGGTCATCGAGCTCGACGTTGGCTGGCAGCTTGGCGATCATCTGGTGCGCCAGACGGCGCACCAAGGGGCTGTACTGCTTGAGCAGCGTGTTGGCGTCGAGACGGCCTTTGGCGGTGTAGGTGTTCATCATGTTCTGTGCAGTTCAAAGCTTGCGGCAAGCGCTGGTGCGATGGTCAGCGGCAGGTGGCGCTCGCTTGGGCGTTCATTTGGGCGTTCGTTTGGGCGTTCGCGCGGGCGATCGGATAGGCCTACGGATAGGCGCTCGGCAGGTCGCTCGGTCGGTCGTGCCGTCGCGCCATGCAAGCGCTCACCGCTTGCTCCTGCGATGCAAGCCGTCGCCGGCGCGACCTGGGCGCTGGCCAGGCGCAACAAGTCAATGGCGGGCGGCGCCTGTGGCGGCGTGAGCGGGTCCAGCACGGCCAGATGACGCAGCGCGGCGCCCAAAAAATAGTCGCCGCAATGACCCAGCCGATCGGCCATCTGGCGGGCCAGTTCAGGCGGCGTGTCACCGGCGATCACCAGGTCGTAGGTCATCGGTCCCAAGCCTTGCGACAGCAGCTTCATCGCGGCGTACGCGGGCATCAGGCTGTCAGGTCGGCCGCCGACCAGCAGCACCGGGCAGGGGCGGCGGCCGGTAAACATGCGGCGCAGGTCGATCGCGCCTGCGTGCAGCAGCAACACGTCAGCCCGCGGCGCGGCACGGCCCAACGCCTCGAGAAAACCAGCCAGCGACGCGCTGCTGTCGAGGTAGTTCAACGCCAGGCCACGCGCGGCCAGGTACGAGACCTCGGTCGACAAGGTCTCGACGCAGGCCGACAGGTCAACCGTGGCAAGTTCATGTGGCGGCGACGCCGAGTCAGCCGCGTCCACCACCAGCGTGTGCAGCCCTTGCTCGGCAAACGCCGAGCAAAGCCGCTCCATCACCACACCGGCATCGCTGACCTGCGGGTTGTGGACCAGCGGCACGAAGCGCAGCCTGCGGGCGGCAGCCTGCGGCGCTGCCGGCTGACGACGGTCGCCCCGCGACACAGCACCCGCGATCGGGCTGGCCCGGCGCTGGTGCCACATCAGCTGGCGCAGACCTTCGGCTTGGTCACCGAATGATGGGCTGCGGTCGGGCAAGCGGGTCGGCATGGGAAGCTTCTCGGTCCGTGTTCAGGCCTGCGGGACCAAGCCTTGAGGCCCCGGATAACCGCCACCCTGGGTCGCGGCGAACAACAGCTTGACCTCGTCGGCAGCTAGCCGCCAGGACGAACCTCCACCGCCCCGCAGCGCGCGCTGCACCAGGGCTTGGGACGACAGCCGATGCCAGTCCTCCGGCACGCGCTGGCCGTTGGCCACACCCACCACCTTGGCGCGGTAGCGGATCAAAGCGTCGAGCGCAGGCCCCAACTTGACCGCTTCGTCGAGCTTGCTGACGATCACGCCCAAGCATTGCTGAACGCCATAGCCCAGCATCACGTCCTCTAGCGTTTCGCCCTGCGCCGCAGCGCTGATCACCAGCAGCTTGCTGATCGAGCGGTGTTGCAGCATCTCCAGCAGCTCGCGGGTGCGGGCATCGCGCTGGGCCATGCCGGCGGTGTCGATCAACACCAAAGTCTTGGCCGACAGCAGCTCGAGCAAGTCCTCTAGCGAGGCCCGGTCATGCGCGGTGTGCACCGGAACACCCAGGATGCGGCCGTAGGTGCGCAGCTGCTCGTGGGCGGCGACCCGGTAGGCGTCGAGCGTGATCAGGCCCAACGCCGCAGCGCCGTGCTTGGTGGCGAAGGCTGCTGCGAGCTTGGCCGTGCTGGTGGTCTTGCCCACGCCGGTCGCGCCGATCAGCGCAAACACCCCCCGGTGGTCTTCGATCGCCAAACCCTGCTCGTCGGTGAGCAAATTGTGTTCGAGCACGCCGCTGGCCCAGGCCAGCGGATCAGCGGCATCGGCCGGCAGGCTCTGCACCAGTTTGCGGACCAAGGCCGGCGAGAAAGCCGCCTCGAACAGCTGTTGCGACAGCTTGGCTTGGCGCGGATCGCGCTGCAGCCGCTCCAGGAAAGCCAACATACCGAAGCGCTCGTCGATCAACTCGCGAACCGCGCGCAGTTCGACTATCAACTCGCTGCGCTCGCGCGGCGTGGCCGACAGCGGCGCCGTGGCCGTTCGCGTGGTCGGCCGCAGCGCTGCAGGCTCGCCCGCAGGTAGGCTGCTAGCCCCGGCAGCCTGTCCTGGCTGGCCCAAGGCCACTGTCCGGACCTCGTCGCGCAGCACTGGTGGCTCACGTCGCGGCGCCGGTTGGCGTGCCGGCTGCGGCGCTGCCTCGCCGGCCGACGCCTCGCCCTGGCCAGCGGCGGCACCGACTTGGGCAAGCCTGGCGGCGGGGCGCGCCGTCGCAGCAGTGCTGGCCGGCTGCGCCGCAGCTTGCTGCGTCAGCTCGGCCTGGCGACGCTTGAGCATGCGCTCACGCACATAGTCCTGGAAGCTGAGCGTGCTCATGCCCAAGGTCTCGACATCGCGCGATACAGGATCCTGGCTGGGTTCGGTGTCCCAACCCGATGGGGTACCCGCTGTCGGGCCGGCGTCCAGACTGGGCTCGCGCCGGACATTGGGCTGCGCTTTGGGGCTTTCGCTGCCAGCGCCTATCCGCTCAGCCAGGCCAGCGCTGCGCAACAGGCCAGGGTCGCTGAACGCCTCGGCTTGCGGGACAGGTCGCACGGCGCGCGCCCGGTCGGCCTGCACCGCCGCCTGCTCGATGCGGGCCAAGCCCTCAGGCTCCAGCGCCAACACCTCCACGCCCTCAGCGCAGGGTCGGGTCGACAGCACCACCGCATCCTCGCCCAAGGCCTGGCGCAACTGCGCAAGCGCCTCGCGGGCACTGCGCGCGGCAAATCGCATCACCTTCATGCCGCCCCCCTGCCGGTGAACCGGCCGCATGGCGCACCATGTTTGCGATGAAAGCTCATGTCATGCCTCCGATGATCGAGCCAATCCGGATCGAATGGGTCTCGGGAATCTCGCTGTGGCTGAGCACCTTCAACCTCGGCGCTGCCCGCTTGAGCAGCCTGGCCATCGGCACCCGGATCGCATCGGGCACCAACAGGCACGCGGGCTGGCCCAGGTCTTCTTGCTGGCGGGCGGTGTTCGCAGCCTCGCGGGTCAAGCTGTCGGCCACACCGGGGTCGAGCGCGGCGCCATGCGGCGAGGTCAGCGCCTGGGTGACCAGGCGCTCGAGGTCGGGCTCGAGCGCGATCACGTCGAGTTCCTTGGCCGGCCCGTAGATCTGCTGCACGATCGCCGGCGACAAATGGACCCGAATGCGGCGCGCCAACTCGAGCGGGTCAGTGACGCTGCCGGCATGCTCGGCGATGCACTCGACGATCGATCGCATGTCGCGGATGTGCACGCCCTCTTCCAGCAAGAGCTGCAGCACCTTCTGGACGCTGGCAATACCGAGCATTTTGGGAATCACGTCCTCGATCAGTTTGGGGGCCTGCTGAGTGACATGCTCGACCAGCTGTTGGGTCTCGACCCGGCCCAGCAAGCGCGCCGCATTCACTTGCATCAAGTGTGAAAGATGGGTCGCGACGACGGTCGCGCAATCAACCACCGTAAATCCGTTCATTTGCGCCATGTCGCGCTGGCGGACTTCGATCCAGGTCGCCGGCAGCCCGAATGCCGGATCGGTGGTGGACACACCCACCAACTGCAGGCTCGCACCGCCCGGGTTGATCGCCAGCAACTGGCCTGGAAACGCCTCGCCCTCGCCCACCACCGCGCCGCGCAACAGCACCCGGTAAGTGCTGGGCTTGAGCTCCAGGTTGTCGCGGATGTGGACCGGCGGTGGCAGGAAACCCACCTCCTGCGCGAACTTCTTGCGCACGCCCTTGATGCGCGAGAGCAGGTCGCCGGCGCGGGCCTTGTCGACCAGCGCGATCAAGCGGTAGCCAACCTCCAGCCCCAGCGTGTCGACCGGCAGCAAATCGTCCCAGCTGGCTTCGGCGGGGTCGGCTTGCGGATCCACAGGCGGCGCTGGCGGCGCGGCCTGGGCCTGCCGTTCGCGCCGGTGAATCCACCAAGCCAGCGTGCCGATCACCCCCGCCATCAGCAGAAAAACCAGGTGCGGCATGCCCGGCACCAAGCCCAGCACCGTGACGATGCCCGAGGTCACGCCCAGCGCACGCGCGCTGCCAAACACCTGGCTGCCGATCTGCGCGCCGATGTTCTGCTCCTTGCCGACACGCGAGACCACCATCGCTGCGGCGACCGAGATCAGCAAGCCCGGAACCTGCGCCACCAATGCGTCGCCAACCGCCAGCAGCACATAGCGGTCAGCGGCATCTCCGGCGCTCAAACCGTGGCTGACGACGCCGATGATGAAGCCTCCGACGATGTTGATCACCAGGATCAACATGCCGGCGATCGCGTCGCCGCGGACGAACTTGCTGGCACCGTCCATCGCCCCGAAAAACTCGGCCTCCTCGCCGACCTCGATGCGCCGGCGCTTGGCCTCTTTCTCGTCGATCAGACCGGCGTTGAGGTCGGCGTCTATCGCCATCTGTTTGCCAGGCATCGCGTCCAGCGTGAAACGCGCGCCGACCTCGGCGATGCGCTCGGCGCCCTTGGTGACGACGATGAAGTTGATCACCACCAGGATCGCGAAAACGATCAGCCCGACCGCGAAATTGCCACCCACCAGGAAGTGACCGAAGCTCTCGATCACGCGCCCCGCGGCGCCGGCGCCGGTGTGGCCCTCGAGCAGCACGACCCGGGTCGATGCGACATTGAGCGACAGCCGCAGCAGCGTGGTGACCAGCAGCACGGTCGGGAATGATGCGAAATCCAGCGGCCGGACCATCTGCGCGGCGACCATCACCACCATCAGCGCCATCGCGATGTTGAAGGTGAACAGCACATCAAGTGCGAAAGCCGGCAGCGGCAACACCATCATCGCCAGCACCATGACGATGAACAAGGGCGCGCCCAGCGACTTCAGCAGCGCGGCACCGACACCCAGCCGCGCCGCAGCCTGAGCGTATTGAGGACCACGCAGCAGGGCCAGCATCGCAGCGAACCAGTGGCTCATCGATCAGGCCTGCGCCGGACCAGCGCTGTGCGGGTCGAGTTCGGGCGGCACCTCGATCGGCGGCAAATCGGGCGGCATCGCGCCTCTGCCAGCCATCGCCGCGCGCAGTTGGAACACATAGGCCAGCACCTGGGCCACTGCGGTGAACAAGCGCGCCGGGATCTCCTGGTCGACCTCGGTGTGGGCGTAGAGCGCGCGCGCCAGCGGCGGCGCCTGCAGCACCGGCACCCGGTGCTCGTGGGCGATGTCGCGTATCTTGATCGCCAGCAGGTCGGCCCCCTTGGCCACCACCCTGGGTGCAGCAGCACCGCCCGCGTCGTAACTCAGCGCCACCGCGTAGTGACTCGGATTCATCACCACCAGGTCGGCCTTGGGCACCGCGGCCAACATACGCTTCTTGGCCATCTCGCGCATCCTCGACTTGATCCGACCCTTGACCTCGGCGTTGCCCTCGGCCTCTTTGTGTTCCTGGCGCGCTTCCGAGTGGCTCATCTTCAGCCGCCGAGCCAGCATGGCGCGCTGCAACGGAACGTCGATCGCCGCAAACACCGCCAGCACCATCAACAACAAACCCAGGCCGCTGGCCAGCGTGCGGCCGGTCTGGGCGATGGCTGCGGGCAGCGGCAGACTCAGCGCATCGTGGAACTGTGGCAGATGAGCGTACAGATAAGCGCCACCGATCAGACCCAGCAACAGCGCGAGCACACAGGCCTTGGCCAGATCGCCCAGGTGCTGACCCGACAGCATGCGGCCCAGCCCCGCGACCGGGTCGAGCTTGCCGAAATTCGGGGCCAGCGGCTGGAGCGTGAAGTTCCAGCCGCCGGCGCCGATGCCCGCTGCCAGCGCCAGACCCAGCGATACCCCGCCCAGCGGCAGCAACACCGCCAGCCAGGCCCAGCCGAGTTCGGCCAGGCGCTGGGTCAGCGCCTCGGGTTGGGCGAGCATGCCCACATCGAAGCGCAGGCCGGCGCTCAAGATGCGCGCCAACCAGTCGCCCAGGCTGGGCAGCGCCGCGACCAGCACCGCACCACCCGCGCCGACCACCATCAGGTGCGCCAGGTCGCGCGATCGCGCGACCTGGCCTTCGCTGCGGGCCTTGCGGATCTTCTTTGGTGAGGCGGGAAGCTTGCGGTCTTGGGAGTCGGCCATGGCATGGGTGCGGAGGTTTGTCCACCGCAACCCGATGGTGCCGGGATGGCGTTTCGGCTTGAGGCCGATAAGCGGGCAAGAAAGCGTCTGATTCCGGCGCTCGTCGGCAGCCAGCTCGGGTTGAGATGCGCAGCGGTCCGCCAGCCCGCCCGCTGACCCGCAGCTTGCAAGTTCAAGTTCGGAGACAGCACTCCGATAACCGATCGAAGCAAAAGACGCAGGACGGCTGCACGACCCGTGGCAACCGTCCCCACAGCCTGAAAGGCGTCAACGACGCCGCCCTGCCTCGCCGCAAAGGATTTTCGACATGGCCTCCATCATCCAGAGCCTCACCACCGACCAGATCGCCGGACTGTCGACCGCGACCATCGCTGCGTTGGGCACCGCCGACTGGGCCGCTTTCGACGCGAGCAGGATAGGCGCGTTGACCACGGCGCAGGTTGCAGCGATCTCGACCCGGGGTCTGGCGACCCTGTCGACCACCCAAATCAACGCCTTCGAGAGCAGCGATTTCGGCGTGCTGAGCAGCGCCCAGGTCCGCGCGATCTCGACCGCAGGCATCGCCGCGATGGACTCGGACGACTTCGGTGCGATGGGCTCGACCCAGCTGTCCGCGCTGAACACCGCGCAGGTCCGTGCGATCGAAACCGCCGACCTGGTGGCACTGGGCACCGAGCACTTGACGGCATTCGTGTCCTCTCAGATCCAGGCGCTGAGCACCTCTCAGCTCGCAGCACTGGGCACCGACCACCTCGACGACTTGAGCACGGGCCAAGTCCGCTCGCTGTCGACCGCGCAGATTGCCAGCCTGGCAACCGACCACCTAGCCTCACTCAGTTCCGACCAGTTCGCAGCGCTGGGCTCGGCCCAAGTCGCCGCGCTGTCGACGACCCAGGTCGCGAACTTGGCCTCAGATGACCTCGCTGCATTGGGCACAGCGCAGGTCCGCGCGATCTCGACCGCAGGCATCGCCGCGATGGACTCGGACGATTTTGTTGCGATGAGCTCGACCCAGCTCGGGGCTTTGACCACCGCGCAGGTCCGCGCGATCGAGACCGCCGACCTGATCGCGCTCGGCACCGACGACCTCGCAGCTTTTGGGTCGGCGCAAGTCCAGGCGCTGAGCACCGCACAGCTCGCCGCGCTCGGCACCGACCACCTCGACGACTTGAGCACCGCACAAGTCCGCTCTCTGTCGACCGCGCAGATCGCCAGCCTGGCGACCGACCATCTGAACTCGCTGAGCTCAGACCAGTTCGCAGCAATCAGCTCGGCCCAAGTCGCCGCGCTGTCGACAACCCAGGTCGCGAACCTCGCGTCTGACGACCTGGCTGCGCTTGGCACAGCCCAGGTCCGCGCGATCTCGACCGCTGGCATTGCGGCGATGGACTC
>CAMCTC010000038.1 GCA_945878355.1 Bordetella parapertussis
CGTCAACTGGCCACAGTAGCCCCGGGCGCGCTGCTGGCCGCCGAGCGGGGCGAGGCCGACTGGCCGCTGGAGGTGTTCAGCCGCTACTGGCCGCTGGCCAGAAGCGACAGCTTTCAGGCCGCGAAAGCCTGAGCGCCTGAGCGCGGGACTCCTGAGAAACAAAACTTTCCGCATTGTGAAATGACCCAAGTTCGGTCGTTTCTCCGCGAACGCCGGGCGCCGACAGAGGCCTGGGATGCTCTCAAGCAAATGTGGCTTTGCCACTTTGCTTGATCCCCACGGGGGGGCGGCCGGCTTCGGCCGGCCTTGGGGCGCTCAGTGCTGGGTAGCCGGTGCCGCCAGACCTTGTGCCAGCAAGATGTCGTGGGCGCGATCGCTGGTACCGCGCGCCACCCGGCCGGTGATCGCCAGCGACGCCCCGCCGTCCAACATGACCTCGAAAGCCTGGCGAACCTGCTCGGCACTGACCGCACGCATGCTTGCCATCCCCTGCTCGCGCGACCGCAGCCGCCCCAGCACCAGCAGGTCGAGCGCCGCTTCTTCCAAGCGCCTGCCGGGTTTTTCCAGGCCACGAAGCCGGCGCACCAGGATCTGGTTGCGGGCCCGCTCCAGGTCCACCGGCGCGATCGCCTGGGCCTGGGCCCGCAGCAGGCCGGCCATCGCCGTCAGGCACTCGTCGAGTTGCGCCGGCGAGGTCGAGGCCTCGATCACGAACTGGCCGCAACTGTCGATCACGTCGGCCGAGCAGGCGGCGTAATAGACCAGGCCGCGCTGTTCGCGCAACTGGTCCATCAGCGGCGAGCTCATGCCTTCGCCCAGCAAGGCGGCGGCCACTGCGCCGGTCGGGTCGTCTGCTTGCAGCGGTGGGATCGAAAAACCCAGCACGCAGTGGGTCTGGCTGCTGCCTGCCTGGGCCTTGGTCTTCAAGCCGCCGAGCCAGGTCGGCGCGGCGATCAGGTTGGGCTGGCCGCTTGGCATCGCGCCGAAACAAGCCTCGGCTTCGCGGGCGATCGCCTCATGGTCGACCGCTCCGGCCGCGGCCACCACCACGTTGGCGCCGGTGTACAGGCGCTGCAGATGGGCCACCAGGTCGGCGCGGGCAAAGCGCTCGATGTTGCGGCGCACCCCGATCACCGGCTGGGCCAGCGGGTGCAGACCGAAACAGGCGCGATCGAACAGCTTGTAGGCGCTGGCCATCGGGTCGTCCTCGTCCTCGGTGAACTCGTGCAGCAACACCTCGCGCTCGCGCTCGAACTCGGTCTCGGGAAAGGTGGCGTGCTGCACCAGGTCGCCCAGCATGCGGACAAACAGCGGCGCGTCGCCGGCCAGCCCGCGCATGTGGAAAGCGGTGTGGTCTTTGTCGGTGTGGGCGTTGACCTCTGCGCCCAGGCGCTCGGCATCGAGGTTCAGGCGCTTCGCGTCTCGCTGCACCGTGCCTTTGAACACCATGTGCTCGATCACATGGCCGATGCCGTTCAAGGCCTGGCGCTCGTGGCCGCTGCCGCTGCGTACGAACACGCTGACGCTGGCGGTCTGCAGCTGAGGCATCGCGATCGTGACGACGCGAACACCATTGGTCAGCGTCGTGCAACAAGTGTCTGACGCGGCCCTCGGTTCGGCCATCAGTGCAGCGCGGCGCTGTCGACCAGCGCGAACTCGGCCACTGGCGACTCGAACCACTGCGCATCCTCGGTGACGCAGAGTAAATTGCCGCGCATCGAGCCCTGTGAGGTCGAGATCTGCGCCCAGCTGGTGTACTCAAACTGCTCGCCTGGCTGCAGCATCGGTTGGTGGCCGACCAGTCCGAGTCCGCGCACCTGCTGCACGCCACCGCGGTTGTCGCTGATATGCCAGTGGCGGCCGATCAGCTGCGCTGCCACCTCGCCGGTGTTGCGTATCGTCACGGTGTAGGCAAACCCGTACAGATGCTGGGCCGCGTCGGTGTGCTCGGGCAGCGGTCGAACCGCGACGGTGGTGGTCAATCTTGCTTGGGCCATGTCGCATTCTAGGAAGACTGCCAGAATCCATGGTTCTGCAGGCCATTGCCGCGACGAACGCCCATGAGCAAAACCTTCCGCATTGCCCCCAGCATTCTGTCGGCCGATTTCGCCCAGCTTGGCCAAGAGCTGCGCAAAGTCATCGCCGCTGGCGCCGACTGGATCCATTTCGACGTGATGGACAACCACTACGTGCCCAACCTGAGCTTGGGGCCTATGGTCTGCCAATCGCTGCGCCCACATGCGGTGCGTGCCGACGGCAGCCGGGTGCCGATCGACGTCCACTTGATGGTGCAGCCGGTGGACGCGCTGGCGCTGGCTTTCGCACAGGCCGGCGCCGACCTGATCAGCTTTCACCCCGACGCCAGCGCGCATGTCGACCGCACGCTGCAGCTGATCAAGTCCGCAGGCTGCCAGGCCGGTCTGGTGTTCAACCCGGCCGAGTCGGTCGATGTGCTGGAGTGGGTGATCGACAAAGTCGACCTGGTGCTGGTGATGAGCGTGAACCCGGGCTTTGGCGGGCAGAGCTTCATCCCCGGCGCGCTGCGCAAGGTTGAGAAGCTGCGCCGCATCATCGATGCCCATCAGCGTGAGACCGGTCGCGACATCCGGCTCGAGGTTGACGGCGGCATCAAGACCGACAACATCCGCGCGGTGGCCGACGCGGGCGCCGACACCTTTGTTGCCGGCAGCGCGATCTTCGGCCAGCCCGATTACCGGGCAGTGATCGACGCGATGCGCGCCGAGCTGTCCTCCCCCCAGGCCCTCAAGGAAACAAGTTGAAAAATTGGTTCACAGCTGCCGTGATGGTCCTGGGCCTGGCTGGTCCAGCGCTGGCCGACGATGCGCTCAAGGCCAGCCTGGCCGGGGCCCAGCGAACGCCCGCCAACGCCGCTCGCGACGCTTGGCGTCACCCCTACGAGACCTTGAGTTTCTTCGGCATCCGTCCCGACATGACGGTGGTCGAGCTCAGCCCCGGCGGCGGTTGGTACACCGAGGTGCTGGCGCCTTATCTGCGCGATCGAGGCCGGTTGATCCTGGCCGGCGCCGACCCCGAATCGATCGAGGCCTACTCTCGGCTCAGCGCCGAGCGGCTCAAGGCCAAGCTGCAGGCCCAGCCTGCGGTCTATGACAAGGCGCAGACGACGGTCTTCGCGCCGCCGGCCAAGCTGCAGTACGCCGCACCAGGCAGCGCCGACATGGTGCTGACCTTTCGCAACGTTCACAACTGGGTGGCGCGCGGCGACGCGGCGGTGCTGGCGGTGTTCAAGAGCGCCCACGACAGCCTGAAGTCCGGTGGCGTGTTCGGTGTCGTCGACCACCGGCTGCCTGCCGACCGGGTGCAGGACGCCAAGGCCAGCAGCGGCTATGTCCACGTGGCCTATGTGACGCGGCTGGCCGAGGCGGCGGGCTTCAAGCTCGCTGCGGCCTCCGAAGTCAACGCCAACCCGCGCGACCGCGCCGACCACCCGGGCGGTGTCTGGGCCTTGCCGCCGAGCTATGCGAACAAGGACATTGACCGCGCGCGTTTCGAAGCGATTGGCGAGAGCGACCGCTTCACGCTGCGCTTCGTCAAGCCCTGATTTCGGCGCTGCGGCACGGCCGGGGGCTGGCCGCGCGCTTCACAAAGTCCGTCATCGGGCAGACCAACGGACAAACCGCAGGAGACTTCCATGGCCATCTATGAACTTCGCACCTACACCGTCATCGTCGGCAAGATGAGCGAGGTGGTCGGTCACTACAAGACCGAAGGCTGGGCCGCGCTGGCCAAGCATCCGCAAAAGCTGGTCGGCTATTTCACCGGCGACATCGGTGCGATGAACCAGCTGGTTCACCTGTGGAAATTCGACGACGACGCCGACCGTCGGGCTTTTTGGGCCGGTGTGTTTGGCGACGCCGAGTTCATGGCCTTCGCTGCCAAGCTGCGCCCGCTGCTGCTGTCGCAGGAAAACAAGCTGATGCTCAACGCGCCCTGGGGCCCTCAGCCCTGAGGGCTTGAGCCTCGAGGCGATTCGCCGACTGCAGGCTCAGTCGTCCGCGCCCATCGTCACGACGATCTTGCCGGTGACGCTGCGGTCGGCCATCGCTTCTAGCGCTTCCTGGGCTTGGGCCAGGCCGAAACGCGCGCCGATCACCGGCTTGAAGACGCCGGCTGCGGCCAGGCGTTGCACGGCCGCTGCGTGTTCGCGGCCGCGCTCTGGCCAGCGCCGGCCGTATTCCCCGGCGCGCACACCGACCACGCTGTAGCCTTTGATCAGCGGCCGGTTGGCGTCTACCTTCGGTATCCGGCCGCTGGCAAAGCCCATCACGAGCAGCCGGCCACCGAAGGCAATGCAGCGCTGCGATTCGTCGAACAGGTCGCCGCCCACTGGGTCAGCGATCACATCGGCGCCGCGGCCGTCGGTGGCGGCCAGCACCGCCTCCCGGAACCCTCGCGCTGGCAGCACCGTCACCCCGGCGTCCGGACCCCAGCCCATCAGTGCCTGCAGCCGCTCGGGCTGGCTGGCGGTGGCGATCACCCGTGCACCCAGATGCAGCCCGAGCTGCACGCAGGCCTGGCCGACGCCGCCGCGCGCGCCGTGCACCAGCAGGGTTTCGCCGCGCTGCAGTTGTCCGATGCGGGCCAGCGCGACCCAGGCGGTCAGTCCGGTGACGTTCACGCTGGCCGCAGCCTCCATCGACAAACCCTCAGGGATGGGCCGCAGCGCGCTGCCTGGCATGACCACCTGCTGCGCCAGCATGCCGTGCTTGGCACCCAGCCCGACCCGCTGGCCGACCTGCCAGCCGCTGGCAGGCCCGGCCTCTACGACGACGCCTGCCCCTTCCATGCCTGAGACAAAAGGGATCGGTGGCCTGAACTGGTAGAGCCCGCGTGTCATCAACAGGTCGGGAAAGTTCAGGCTGGTCGCGTGCATCGTCACGCGGACATCGGCAGGGCCCATTGCGGGCAGCTGCCAGCGCCGCAGCGCCAGCCCCGACATGTCGTCGCTGAGGTGCTCGCAGACCAGGGCCAAGGTGTCTGAGGGATGGTTCATGGGATACGTGAAATGGGGTGGAAGATGAGGGCTAGACCAGGTCGGCATGCGCTTGCGCAGTCCGATGCTAGCCGCGCGGAGTACAGTGCGCGGCCTGCCATGCCAGATACCCTACCCATCGCTGCGGTTCCAATCCGCGCCGCGGCCAAGCCGCAGCCCCATCCCCTGCCCAACCCGCGCCATGCCGCGCGAGTGCCGGCGCAGATCCCCGACGAAGCGCTCAGCCGCATCCGCAACGCGGCCTACCAACTGCCTCAGGTGGTCACGGCGGCCGACATGCCGGCCGACTTGGTGCCCGAGCACGCGCCCGACGGCGACGACCGGATGGACCGGCTTGGCCTGGTGCTGCTGCAAAAAGGCGTTGCCGGCCAGCGGCCCAGCCGCTGGATCGCGCCCACGCTGTTCGAAGAGGCGCTGCGTCACCTCGACGCGGTGGGCACCGGCCCGAAGCTGCGCGCGCTGATGACCGAGCGCAGCGCTGTGCTCGACGCGATGAGTGTGACGCGGGCTGGCCCAGCCGACTGGGAGCGCTTGGCGATCCAGACGCTGACGCTGGCGCAGGACGCCTGGCGCATCGACGTCAGCCACCTGATTCCGGTCGAGGCTGCGCCGGTCTGGCGTTTTTTCCGCGACGGCGACAAAGCCTTGTTGCAGGACACGCTGACGCACCAGCCGGACTGGCCACACGCGGCCGAACTGCAGGCCACGCTGGACGGGCTGGTCGAACAGGCCGGCCACATCAACCCCGGTCGGATCGAGTCACTGCTGCCCGGCCTGCAGTCTGAATGCGCGACGCCGCAGTCGCTGGACGAGTTGCGCGCGGCCTGCAACCGGGCATTGGAGCGCTGGGCCAACCGGGTCAACGAGCTCGACACCCTGGACGACCTGAACGCCGAACTGGCTTTCCAGGGCTACCCTGACAGCTTCAAGATCGCGCGCCGGGCCCAGCGCAAGGTCACTTTGTTTGTCGGCCCACCCAACAGCGGCAAGACTCACCAGGCCTTTGAACGCCTGGCGGCTTGCGAGCGCGGCGCCTACCTCGCGCCGCTGCGCCTGCTCGCGCTCGAAGGCCGCGACCGCTTGATGGCGCGCGGCGTGCCTTGTTCCTTGCGCACCGGTGAGGAGAACGCGCCGGTCGATGGCGCGCGTGTGGTCTCGAGCACGATCGAGATGATGGGCAGCGGCGAGCTGATCGACGTCGCGGTGATCGACGAAGCCCAGATGATTTTCGACCCCTGGCGCGGTTGGGCCTGGACCCAGGCCATCGTCGGTGCGCCGGCCAAGGAATTGCTGATCATCTGCTCGGCCTATGCCGTGCCGGCGATCGAGAACCTGCTTGGCTTGTGCGGCGAGCGCTGCGAGGTGCGGCATTTCGAGCGCATGCAGCAGGTGCAGTTGCTGCCGGCGGCGGTGCCGATCGCATCGCTCAAGCTGGGCGATGCGGTGGTGGCCTTCAGCCGGCGCGACGTGCTGATGCTGCGCGACCAGGTCGCTGCCAACGGCAAAACCGTCAGCGTGATCTACGGCGCGCTGCCGCCCGAGGTGCGCCGCCGCGAGGCCGAGCGCTTTGCCACTGGCCAGACCGAGGTGCTGGTGGCGACTGACGCGATCGGCATGGGGCTGAACCTGCCGATCCGGCGTGTGCTGTTCTCGACGCTGACCAAGTTCGATGGTGTTGGCGATCGAACGCTGGACGAGAGCGAAGTGCACCAGATCGCCGGGCGCGCCGGGCGCTACGGCATCCACGAAGAGGGTTTTGCCGGGGTGCTGGCAGAGGCCGAGGCCAGCGCAGGGCGCACGCTGCGCGACCTGCTGGCGCTGCAGCCGCGTGCGCCGCGCCACTTCAAGGCACCGGTCGCGCCCAACTGGTGGCACATCGACACGATCTCGAGCAAGCTGGGCAAGCGCAGGCTGCGTGAGGTGCTGGGCGTCTTCGTCGAGCAGTTGGCGCTAGACAACGCGCACTTCGCGGTCGCCGAGTTGCAGCAGATGCTTGAGATCGCGGCCCAGCTCGACGAGCGTGCAGCGCCACTGTCGCTGCGCGAGCGCTTCATCTATGCCCAGGCGCCGGTCGACACCCGCACCGACGTGCTGATGCAGCAGTTTCTGGGCTGGACCGAGCGTCATGCCTGGGACGGCCAGGCCGGCGAGCCGAGTTTTCTGAACGACGTCGACGAGCACAGCCGACTCGATCGCATGGAGCAGGCGCTGCGCGCCTGCACGCTGTGGTTGTGGCTGGACCAGCGTTTCCCGGGGGTGTTCGGCTATGTCGACGAGGTGATCGCGCTGCGCGAGCGCTTGAACGACGGCATCGCCGGGCAGTTGCGGGCGCGTCGGCCGCTGTGGCAGGCCCGACAGGGGCGGCCGTCGTCGGGCCCGCGAAGCGGCAAGCCCAGGCGCTGAGTCCGGCTGGATTGAGGCGCGTGCGATGACCCCGGCCCTGCATCGGCGAGCGGCGGTCGCGATGGATGACCACTACCCGCGGCTGCTTGCCGACATCGGCGGCACCAATGCTCGCCTCGGTTGGGTCGCTGCGCCGGGGGCCGCTGTCTCTCAGGTGCGCAGCTTGCCGGTGTCCGGGTTTGCCGGACCAGCAAGCGCTGCGCGGGACTACCTGTTCGAGTTGATGCAGCGTCTTGGTACGGATTTTTCGCCGCCGCGCCGCGCCGCATTTGCGGTGGCCACCGCAGTGGCTGGCGATCGGATCGCTTTCACGAACAGCCACTGGGACTTCTCGCGCGCCCAGGTCCAGGCCGAGCTGGGGCTCGACAGCCTGCTGATGCTCAACGATTTCGCAGCGCTGGCGCTGTCGCTGCCCGTGCTGGGGCCGAGCCAGCTGCGAACCCATGGCGCCACGCCGCCGCTGGCAGGCGCGATGCTCGCGGTCGTCGGCCCCGGCACCGGTCTGGGCGTTGGTGCGGTGATGCCGACCCGCCAAGGCTGGGTGGCGCTGCCGGGCGAGGGCGGCCATGCCACGCTGGCGCCGGCCGACGAGTTGGAGAGCGCGCTGCTGGCCTGTGTGCGACGGCAATACGCGCATGTCTCGGCCGAACGGCTGCTCTCTGGCATCGGTCTGCCCTTGTTGCACCAGGCGCTGGGGCAGGTGCTGGGCGCGCTGCCTGCGGCCCGTACGACGGCGCAAATCGTCGCTGACGGTGCTGTTGGCAACGATGCGCTTTGCAGCCAGACGCTGGATTTGTTCTGCGCGTTGCTGGGCGGCTTCGCCGGCAATGTGGCGCTGACGCTGGGCGCGCGCGGTGGTGTGTACATCGGCGGCGGCATCGTGCCGCGCTTTGCCGACCGCTTCTTCGCCTCGGCCTTCCGCGAGCGTTTCGAGGCCAAGGGCCGGTTTCGTGACTACCTCGCGGCGATCCCCACCGCGCTGATCACCGATACCTTGGCGGCGCTCAGCGGCGCAGCGCTGGCGATCGAGCAGCAGGTCGCGCTTGGGGAGGACTGAGGTCGGCGTGAATCCTGCTGCCGCATGCAACACCACGATGACGTCGAGAGCCATTCGGCCAGCATCTCGGGCGCAACCAACACGACGCTATCTGGCCGTGCGGCGCTGCTTCGATGGGGCGTTGCGGCTGTCAAGCCAGGAATTGCGCCGGACTCAGGATGGGCAGGTTGTGAAAAGGGTGCAGCGCCAAAAGGTCCAGGTCGCCGGTGATGAGCGCCTTCGCGCCGCCGCCGAGCGCCACGTCCAGGAACTTGTCGTCCCTGGGGTCTCGGCAGGCCTGAAAGCGCTGGTTGATTTTTATCAAGCGCGAGACGCCGCCGAGCAGTCGCAAGAATTGCTGCCGGTCCTCACGCGAGACATAGCGATCGAGATGCGGCCGCGCCAAGACCTCGACCAGTTCGCCCATGGTCTCTTCAGACACCAGCAGCAAGCCGCCCAGCAGTGCGCGGTCCACTACGCTTGCTGAGGTGCCGCCGGGTGCAAGCAGGCGACTGACCAGAACATTGCTGTCAAGGACCCAGAGCGCCGGCTCATGCATCGACCAGCAACTTCTTGAGCTTGACCTCGGTGAGGCCAGCCTTCTTGGCGGATTGACCTACAGCGTCGCAAAAGCGCTGAAACTCCGCGACGTTCAGCCTGGTGAGACGCTCGTATTCGGACACCGACAGCACGACCGCAACGTCTCTCTTTTGGCGCTGGATCATCACTGGCTCGCGCACACAGGCATCGAGGACTCCGGCCAGAGATTGCTTGGCCTCGGTTGCACTGAATGTTCGCATCAAGCATTCCTTTTATGTACAAAATGTACAACAAAATTATAGTGCACGTCATGCGACCGAAGCGCCGGTCGGCTGGTTTCGGCGTGGGACTGGCCCGCGCGCACTGGGACTGTGCGATGCAGCCTTCTGCCGACACAGCGGGTTTTCACCCCAGCCATGGCCGCGATGGCTGGCATCATGGCGGTGCTTTTTTCTATCCACCGAACAGCCCCTTCGCAGCGAACGGGGCACCTGCCTGGGAGACCCCATGTCTGCGCTTGAGGTGTCATGGCCCGCCGATGGTTTGATCGCGGTGGTCAAACGAGATTGCCCGACCTGTGAACTCACCGTGCCGGTGTTGGCGCAATTGGCGCAATTGGCGCAATCGGCCGCGCAAGGCGGGCTGACGGTCTATACCCAGGACGACCCCGGTTTTCCTGAGTCGATCTCGGGGCGGGTGGACGATACCGACCTGAGCGTTTCGCATCGCCTGGGCATCGAGATCGTCCCGACCTTGATTCGTCGCGTCGCCGGCCAGGAAGTCTCGCGCACTTATGGCTGGGACCGTGCCGAATGGGAGCGCGTCAGCGGTGTGCAAAGCCTCGGTGCTGGCTTGCCTGCGATGAGGCCCGGATGCGGCGCGATGAATCTGGAGCCTGGCGCCCGGGAAGACTTGCTGATCCGTTTCGGCGAGACCGGTTTGACAGCCCGCAGCGTGGCATTTGGCGACGATGAGGACGAGATCGAAGCGATCTACGAACGCGGTTGGTCCGATGGCCTGCCCGTGGTGCCGCCGACGCAAAAGCGCGTGATGCGCATGCTGGCGGGAACGACCCGGGATCCGCAGGAAGTGCTGGGTCTGTGCCCGCCAAATCTGGTGCCGCTGACGATAGAAAAAGTCGCGATCAACGCGGTGATGGCGGGCTGCAAGCCCGAGTATCTGCGGGTGGTGCTGGCCGCGGTTGAGGCCGCGCTCGACCCGGCTTTTGCGATGCATGGCGTGCTCGCCACCACGATGTTCGTCAGCCCGGTACTGGTCGTCAACGGTCCGATCCGGCGCCAGATCTCGATGAACGCACGCGGCAATGCGCTGGGCCAAGGCAACCGGGCCAATGCCACGATCGGCCGCGCGCTGCAACTCGTGATCCGCAATGTCGGCGGCGGGCGCCCGCAAGAGGTCGACCGCGCCACGCTGGGCAATCCCGGCAAATACACCTACTGCTTCGCCGAGGACGAGGAGGGTTCGTGCTGGGAGCCCTTGTCCTGCGATTTCGGTGTTGCGCGGGGCGTGTCGGCGGTGACGGTGTTCGCAGGCTTCGGACTTCAAGGCATCGTCGACCAGAAGTCCAGAACGCCGCAGAGCCTGGCCCGCAGCATGGCCGAATCGCTCAAAGCCGTCCACAGCGTCAAGCTCGCGCCGGCCTGCGACGCGATGATGGTGGTCTGCCCCGAGCATGAGCGCACGTTTCGCCAGGCCGGTTGGAGCAAGGCGCGGCTGCTCGAGGAGCTGCGCGAGCTGTGCGAGATTCCCGGCGACGAGCTGGTCGTCGGCGCCAAGGGGATCGATGAAGGCTACCGCCCGTCTGAGGTGGGCAGCACACGCAACAAGTTTCGTCCGGGCGGGCTGTTGATCGTCCGCGCGGGAGGCGGTGCCGGCATGTTCTCCGGCATCATCGGTGGTTGGTCTGGTGGCGGATTCGCCGGATCGCTGCCTGTAACCAGAGAGGTGAAATCGTGAGTCTCATCATGGATCCGACGGCCGAACACAGCCCGTCGTCGCGCGCAAGGCTGGCTCGCCCCGAGCATCTGCACGGGCTGACCGTGGGTCTGCTCGATATTTCCAAGCCGCGAGGCAATGTGTTTCTTGACCGGGTCGACGTGCTGCTGACCCAGCGCGGCATCAAGGTCAAGCGCTACATGAAACCGACGGTCGCCAAGCCCGCGCCGCTGCTGCTGCGCCAGCAGATCGTCGGCGAAGTCCATGTCGTGATCGAAGGGCTGGCGGATTGAGGTTCGTGTACGTCGTGCTGTACGCATGACCTCGCGGATCTCGAGTCCAACGGCATTCCCTCGGTGGGTGTGGCCACCACCGAATTCATCGATGCTGCCGCTGTGCAGTCCAAGGCGCTCGGCACCGATCCGGCCTATGTGTTCGTCCCGCATCCGGTGCAAGACCGCAGCGACGACGAGATGAGGCAGATGGCCGACGACAACCTGGAGGCGATCCTCGCCTTGCTGGTGCGCAAAGCCTGAGCGCTTTGATTGGCGCATTGGCTCGACAGCGCTGGCCCGGTCGCCTTGGCAATCCGGGCCAGTCGCTGCGGCAGCCTGGGCGACAGTTCGCTTGAAGCACGAGGGCGCGAGTGCCCAAGACCTCCCTGGAGACCTGTATGCATTGTGTTTTTCGCCGAGTTCTGGCCGTCCTGCTGGCCTGCGCCGTCTTCGGCGCCATCCCGACGCTGGCCGCTGCGCAAGCCTATCCCGGTCAGACCGTCACGCTGGTGGTTTCATCAGCAGCGGGCGGCATCGTCGACACGGTGGCCCGGTTGATGGCGCCCGAGTTGAGCCGTAGCCTGAAAGTGGCGGTGGTGGTCGAAAACCGCGCCGGGGCCAGCGGTATCCTCGCCGCCTCGCATGTCGCCAAAGCGCCCAAGGACGGTTACACGGTGCTGTTCACCTACACCGCGCATGTGCAGACGCCGGCGCTGCGCAAGAACCTGCCGTTCGATGCGATCCGCGACTTCGCGCCGATCTCGCACATCGCGCTGTCGGCCAATATCGTCGCGGTGCTGCCGGGGTTTCCGGCCAACACGCTGGACGAACTCGTCACCATGGTGCGTGCCAGCCCGGGCAAATATGCCTATGGCACCTTCGGCAATGCCACCAGTGCGCACATCGCGGGTGAACTGCTCAAGCGCGACGCCCGACTCGACATGGCCCACGTGCCCTACAAAGGCGCCGCGCCGCTGCTGGTCGACCTGCTCGCAGGCCATGTGCCGATCGGCTTTGTCGACAGCGGCAGCTCGATGCCGCACCTGAAGGCCGGTCGCCTCAAGGCGCTGGTGATCAACGGCACCCGACGCTCAAGCCTGCTGCCCGCAGTGCCGACCTTTCTCGAAGCCGGCTACAAGGGTTTCGAGCCCTATGGCTGGATCGGCGCGCTGTTTCCCGCTGGTGTGCCCGCCGATCGCGTGACGCTGATGTCTAGCGAGATGGCCCGCATCGTCAAGACGCCGCAGATGCAGCAAAAGCTTCGCGACCTCAATCTCGAACCGCTGGGTTCCAACGCCAGCGACTTCGCGACGGTGTTGGCCAACGACCTGGTCTCCTGGAGCAGGTTGGTGACCGAGTTGGGCATCCACGAAGACTGACCCATCATCAAGCTGAGCCCGACGAAGGCACTGAAACTCTATGCAACTCACCGCTGAGCACATCGCGCTGCAGGACACGGTCAAGCAGTTCATCGCCAGGGAGATCACACCGAACATCGCAGCCTGGGAAAAGGCAGGTATTTTTCCAGCCCACGAGCTGTTCCGCGAGATGGGCAAGATGGGCTTTCTGGGCGTGAACAAGCCGGTGCAGTACGGCGGCCAGGGCTTGGATCACTCGTATGAGATCGCCTATTGCGAGGCCATCGGCGGCATCGGCACGCAAGGCGTCAGCATGGGCATCGCGGTGCAGACCGACATGGCGACGCCTGCACTCGCGCGCTTCGGCTCAGAGCAACTGTGCCAAGAATTCCTGGTGCCGGCCATCGCTGGGGAGCAGGTGGTCTCGATCGGTGTCTCGGAAGCCGGAGCCGGCTCTGACGTCGCTTCGGTGAAGACCCGGGCGCGCAAGGATGGCGATGATTACCTGATCAGTGGCTCCAAGATGTGGATCACCAATGGCACCCAGGCCGATTGGGTGTGCCTGCTGGTCAACACATCGGATGACCCGCCGCACCGCAACAAGTCATTGATCTGCGTGCCGCTGATGCAGGGCGGGCGGCGTGTGCCGGGCGTGAGCGTTCAGCGGATCGAGAAGATCGGAATGTGGTCTTCGGACACTGCGCAGATCTTCTTCGATGAGGTGCGCGTTCCGCAACGCTACCGGATCGGGGAGGAGGGCCAGGGCTTTGGCTACCAGATGATGCAGTTCCAGGAAGAGCGGCTGTCCGCCGCGGCCCGGCGCATCACCGCGCTGACCAACGTCATCGACGAGACCATCGACTACACGCGCAGCCGCATCGCTTTTGGTCGCCCCGTCCTCGACAACCAGGTGGTTCACTTTCGGTTGGCTGAACTCAAGACCGAGATCGAATGCCTGCGCTCGCTCGTCTATCGCGCCACCGATGTGCACATGGCCGGCGAAGACATGACCGAACTGGCGTCTATGGCCAAGCTCAAGGTCGGACGCCTGTGCCGCGAGGTCACCGACTCCTGCTTGCAGTACTGGGGCGGCATGGGATTCACACTGGACAACTCCGTGTCGCGGGCATTTCGCGACCTGCGTCTGATCTCGATCGGCGGTGGCGCCGATGAGGTCATGCTGCAGATCATCTGCAAGCGCATGGGTATATTGCCCCGGCGCTGACGCGCTTGCTGGTATGCCCGGGCTGCATCGAAGCCCGATCCAGCCTATGATTTCCCTCCACCAGCGGTTGTCAAATGGGACCCCGCGACGACCTTGAAGACGAAGAGACAAGCACCGATGACGAATCCAAGCAAAGACACAACGACCCGGGCCTCGGCGCCCGCCTCTGGTGACCAACCGGTCGAAGTGACCGGCCCTCTGCAGGGTATTCGTATCCTCGACTTGTCACGGGTGCTCGCCGCGCCCTGGTGCGTTCAAAACCTGGGTGACCTCGGCGCCGATGTCATCAAGATCGAACGCCCGGGCCCTGGCGACGAGTCCAGGCACTGGGGCCCGCCCTGGCTCCCGGGCACCGATGGCCAAGCGTCCCGCGAGTCGGCGTATTTCATGTCGACGAACCGCAACAAGCGCTCGGCAGCGATCGATATGGCCAAGCCCGAAGGGCAGGCGATCATCCGCAGGCTGGCCGAGCAGGCTGACATCTGCATTGAAAACTTCAAGGTCGGCGACTTGGCCCGCTACGGGCTGGACTACGCCTCGCTGTCCAAGCTGAACCCGCGCCTGATTTACTGCTCGGTGACCGGTTTCGGGCAGGACGGACCTTGGGCCACGCGACCCGGTTATGACTACCTGTTCCAGGGCATGGGCGGCTTGATGAGCGTGACCGGTGAACGCGACGACCAGCCCGGCGGCGGGCCACAGCGATTCGGCGTGCCGATCGTCGACCTGTTCACCGGCATGTACGCCACGATCTCTATCCTGGCCGCGCTGCGGCATCGCGATGTCAGCGGCGAAGGCCAGCGCATCGACGTCTCGCTGATGGGCGCGGTGCTGGCGATGAGCTCAGGTCAGCTCTCCAATTACATGATCGGCGGCAAGGTGCCGGGGCGCACCGGCAATGCGTCGCCCAACATCACGCCATACGGCGTCTATCCCTGCGCCGATGGCCTGTTCATCGTCGCCAGCGCCAACCAGACCCAGTTCACCGCGCTGTGCAAGGCCTTGGGCCATCCTGAGTGGGGCGACGATCCGCGCTTCAAGGACAACGGCTCGCGGATGGCGCACCAGAGTGAGCTGCACGAGATGTTTTCCGAGATCCTGCGCAAGCGCAATCGGTCCGACTGGGAGTCGCTCTTCACCGAAGTTGGGGTTCCGGCAGGCCCGATCAACGACTACGCGCAGGCGATGGCGCATCCGCAGGCGGTGCACTTGAACACCCGCTTGAGCCTGCCGCACGCCAGCGGTGTCGACGTTCCAGGCATCGCCAACCCGATGCGCTTCTCCAAGACGCCGGTCACCTACCGCCGCCCGCCACCGATGCTCGGGCAGCACACGCACGAAGTGCTGCAGGAGTTGGGCATGGACGAAGCGGCGATCGCTGTACTGGCCCAGGCCGGCACCATCAAACTCGGTTGAGCCAGCGCCTCGCTGAGGCAAGAAAGGCAACAACATGTCGGACTATCTTCGTCTGCGCCAGATCTGTCTGGCTGCGCCGCGATTGGCCCCGGTCATCGATGACCTGCAGGCGATCTTCAAGGTGGCGGTCTGCTTCCGCGACCCCAATGTCGCGCCCTACGGTCTGGAGAACGCGCTGATTCCGATCGGCACCGGTTTCCTGGAGGTGGTGGCGCCTTTTCGCGACGACACCGCAGCCGGGCGCTTCATCGCGCGAACCCGCGGCCATGGCGGCTACATGGCGATCTTCCAGGCCAATGATCCGCGCCGGCGTCAAGCGGTGGCCGAGGCTATGGGCGTGCGCACGGCGCATGTGATCGAGCGCGACACCTACCAGAACGCGCAACTGCATCCGCGCGACTGCCGCGCCGCCTTCATCGAGTTCGGGCACAGCGCCGGCGGCGATGACCGGATGGGCAACTGGTGGCCCGCCGGTCCGCACTGGCAGCCCTTCATCCGCAGCGAAGACACCCGTCGGATGCTGGGCATCGAGATGCAAAGCCCCGACCGTGAGGGGCTCGCCGCGCACTGGTCGCGCATTCTCGAGACGCCTTTGACGCGCGTCGGCGCCGACCCTGCGCTGGTCTTCGAAGACGGCACGATCTGTTTCGTCGAAGGCAAGACAGAGTGCCTGGGCGCGATCCGGGTCGAGGTCAGCGACAAGGCGGCGACGCTCGATCGCGCGGTGGCCTGCGGCTACCGCGTCGAGGACGACTCGTTTCACCTGGGCGGTGTGTATTTTCGTGTGCTGGACCAGACCCCGACATTGGAGACCCGATCATCATGAAAAATCTGTTCGACCTCAGCGGCAAAGTGGCCCTGGTGACCGGCGGCAGCCGTGGTCTTGGCCGCGCCATGGCCTTGGGCTTCGCCGACCAGGGCGCCGACGTGATCATCGCGTCGCGCAAGTTCGATGCCTGTGAAGCGGTTGCTGCCGAGATCCGCGCCATGGGTCGCCGCGCGCTGCCGGTGGCGACCAACGTCAGCCGCTGGGACGACTGCGATGCGCTGGTCCACCTGGCTTACCAGACTTTCGGCAAGGTTGACGTGCTGGTCAACAACGCCGGCTTGTCACCGCTTTACGACAAGCTCTCCGATGTCAGCGAAGCGCTGTTCGACAAGGTCGTCGCGCTGAACCTGAAAGGGCCGTTTCGGCTGAGTTCACTGATTGGCGAGCGCATGGCCGCTGGCGACGGCGGCAGCATCATCAACATCTCGTCGACCGCCGCCGCCAACCCTGCGCCGCAGGCTGAGCCCTATGGCGCGGCCAAGGCCGGGCTGAACAACCTGACACGATCCTTCGCGTTCGCGTTTGGTCCCAAGGTGCGCGTCAACAGCATCATGTGCGGCCCGTTTCTCACCGACATTGCCAAGGCTTGGGACATGGCGGCATTCAACCAGCGCGCCGCAACCAGCATGGCGCTCAAGCGCGGCGGCGAGGCCGAAGAGGTCGTCGGTGCGGCCTTGTATTTCGCCAGCGGCGCGTCATCGTTCACCACCGGCGCTGTGTTGCGGGTCGACGGCGGAACCTGATCCAGCGTTCGCATCCGCGCCGCCCCGACAGCGTCGATGCGCTTGGCCGCGGCCTCTCCGAGGTGCGGTCCCATTCATACGATTCAGGAGTCTTCATGGCCAGATTGAGCAAACTTTCGCGTTCCATTGCCGGCAAAGTCGCCATCGTCACCGGCGCGGCCAGCGGCATGGGCCGTGCGACCGCACATTTGTTCGCCGATGAAGGCGCCAAGGTCGCTGTGCTCGACATCAGCCCGGTCGATCCGGTGGTCGCCGAGATCACCGGCGCTGGGGGTATCGCGCGCGGCTGGCAACTCGATGTCAGCCGCAAGGACGACATCGACCGCGTCGTCGCCGAGATCGCAGCCCACTTCGGCGGCATCGACATCCTGGTCAACAACGCTGGCATCTCGCTGCACGGCGCTGTCGATACCGAGGACTTCGAATCGCGCTGGGCGCGCAGCCTCGATGTGCTTCTGACCGCGCAGGTCCGGATGATTCGCGCCGCGCTGCCGCATCTGCGGCGCGCCACCGATGCGCGCATCGTCAACATCGCGTCGACCGAGGCGCTCGGCGCCACTCGATTCATCAGCCCTTACACCGCAGCCAAGTCCGGCGTGGTCGGCTTGACCAGATCGCTGGCGGTCGAGTTCGGGCCAGAAGGCATCACTGTCAACTGCATCTGCCCGGGCCCGATCAACACCGGCATGACCGAGCGAATTTCGCAGGAGCACAAAGCCGAGTACGCGCGCCGCCGGGTGGCGTTGCGGCGCTACGCCGAGCCCGAGGAGGTCGCTCAAATGACCTTGTCGCTGTGCCTGCCGGCTGCGGGTTTCGTCACCGGCGCGACGCTGCCGGTCGACGGCGGGCTGACGATCCGCAACGCCTGATCGCTGCGCGAGTCGTCCGGCAAGATCATCTTGCCGGACGGTATCGATCGGTCAGTGGATCTCTGCTGCCTTGCCGCGCGCTTCGCGCAGCTTGTCGATGTTGAAGCCGGCGCGCCGGGCGGCCTCGAGGATCACATGCTCGCGCATGATGACCTGCGCGGCAGCCTCTTTGACCTTGGTCGCGACGTCGTGCGGAATCACGACTGCGCCGTGCTGGTCGGCGTGGATCAGGTCGCCGTGGCTCACGCGCATGCCGGCGACGTTGATGGGCCGAGAGAAATCGACCACGTGAACATAGGCATGCGAAGGAATGACCCGCCCTGCCAGCATCTGGAATCCTGGGGCTACTTCGGGCAGATCGCGCACACCGCCGTCAGTGATCAGGCCTACGCAGCCGAAACCGCTGTGGATCGCGCTGTTCACCTCGCCCCAGAAAGCGCCGTAGCCGCGCTGCTCGTCGATGTCCTGAATCACGATGACGCTGGGCTTGGCGCCCATGTCGATGTAGGCGTAGTAAGCGTCGGAGAGTTGGGCCGCAGCCTCGGCGCCGAGGTCGCTCGGGTGCGCGCTGCGGATCGTGGCCGTGCGGGCGAACCCGACCATGGGCTTGAGCCCGGGGCGGGTGCAGACCAACTGCTCGGTGGTGTAGCCATAGCCCCGGCGTTGCGGGATCAGCAACTCCAGCGCATTGCACACGGTGGGTGTATCCATCGATTGCAATTCGGCAATCAGGGCATCGGTCAGATCCAGCATCGGGGTTCTCCGGTCATGGGAAAAGGAAGTTCGCATGTTAGGACTTTTGCGGCAATTCGTGCGGTGAGCTGTTTTCTCACCGCCGATTGCCGTAGTTTGCCGCCGTTGCCAGCTGGCCGCGGGGCGCTCTCAAGCAAATGTGGCTTTGCCACTTTGCTTGATCCCCACGGGGGGCGGCCGGCTTCGGCCGGCCTTGGGGCGCTCAATAGTCGTCTAGCAGCGGAAAGCCGCTGAGCACATGCGGGCTGACGACCGGCTCGGCCGGCAGCACGCAAGCCGGATGGAGTTGGTCGATAGACGACAAACCCATCAGCGCGAGATTGGCGCCCATCTCGATCTCAAGCAGTTCGAGCATTCGAACCACAGCCGCCGTGCCACCGGCGGCCATCGCCAGGCCTTCCAGCCGGCCGACGCCCACTGCGTCGGCACCCAGCGCCAACGCCTTGAGCACGTCGGTGCCGCGCAGGATGCCGCCGTCGAACAGCACCTTGGCCCGGCCGCCGACCGCGCGCACCACCTCGGGCAGCATGTCCAGCGTGCCGCGGCCCTGGTCGAGTTGACGACCGCCGTGGTTGGAGACGTAGACGATGTCCACGCCATGGCTGACCGCCAGATCGGCGTCTTCGGCGCAGGCGATGCCTTTGAGTATCAATGGAATGCTGAAGCGATCCTTGATCCGCTTGACCAGGTCCCAGCTCAGCGAGGCCTGCAGCGTGGCTTCGCGCGGCTGGCCAGGCATAAAGCCCGGGCGCCGAGACGCCAAGGGCAAGTAGCCTTTGAGCAGATCGCGTTCGCGGCGGCTGTAGACCTGGGTGTCGACGGTCAGGCAGAAGGCCCGGTAGCCGGCGTTCTGGGCGCGGCCGATGATGTCCATCACCCAGGCCTCGTCGCCATGGGCGTAGAGCTGGTAGATCTTCGCGTGGGCGGATTCGCGGGCCAGCGTCTCGAAATCCGGCTGGCAGACCGAACTCAGGATTTGGAAGATGCCGAACTCGCCGGCCGCAAGTCCGGCCGACAGGCCGCCGCCCGCATCGAACACCTGCAGTGAGCCGATCGGCGCGAGCAGCACGGGGATACGCTGGTCGACCCCCAGCAGGTCGCGTCTGAGCTGAACCCGCGAGACATCGTTCATTACGCGGGCCTTCAAGGCCAGGCGGTCGAAGGCCAGACGGTTGCGCTTGAGCGATGTTTCCGTATCGGCGCCGCCGACCAGATAGTCCCAGTCGCCGCGAGGCAGTTTCTCGCGCGCTTGTTTGACCATCTGCTGAAGAGTCGAAAAGTCGCTGGCCATGGTCGGGTTCCTGTGTCGGCATTCGGGTCTGAGCCCATGCGCCAAATGGCGACACGGGGGAGCAATCGCTTTGATTGTGCTTGGCTTGGCCGCGCTGCGTTTCGAGACGGGCTGATGGGCCGGGATGTCGTCCTGTCTTCTACCTCGGCTTGGGCGATACTCGGTGGCCTCTGTTCAATGCCTGCGGCCTGTTGGCCGTCGGCCCAACCTGGAATCGATCAGCATGACATTGCACGTACTGTGGCCCATGATCCGCTGGTCGGACAACCTGCACATTGAGACCGAGGCCCTGGGCCTGGGCGTCACGCCGCATTTCAGCAACAGCGTTGAAGAGGTCAGCGACGAGGTCTGGGCTTTGGCCGACGGCATCGTCGGTGGCCCCGACCTGTCCGACGACATCATCGCCAAGATGCCGCGCTGTCGCGTTCATGTGCGGGCTGGGGTGGGCTTCGACAATGTCGATGTTGCCCGCTGGGGTCGCCATGGGATACCGGTGTGCAACACGCCGGATTACGGCACGCTGGAAGTTGCCGATCACGCGATCGCGATGATGCTCACGCTGATGAAGGGCACCGCCTACCACGACGAGCGGCTGCGCGAGGATCCGAAAAACAACTGGATCCCGGCCCTGAGCCCCTTCGGCAAACGGCTGTCGATCTGCACCTTCGGCATCGTCGGACTTGGCCGCATCGGCACCGCCGCCGCGCTGCGGGCCAAGGCCTTTGGGATGAACGTGGTCTTCTACGATCCGTACAAGCCCAATGGCTCGGACCTGGCCTTGGGCATCCGGCGTGCTGACTCGCTGGCCGAGTTGTTCGCCCAGAGCGATGTCGTCAGCGTGCACGCCCCTGCGAATGACGAGACGCGCGGGTTGATCGGTCGCGAGGCGCTGGCGGCAGCCAAGCCTGGGCTGATGTTGGTCAACACCGCCCGCGGCGCGATCGTCGACGTCGACGCGCTGCACGACGCGATGCACCGCGGTCAGGTGTTGGCGGCAGCGCTCGATGTGCTGCCGCAGGAGCCGCCCGATCTGAGCTCGCCGTTGATCAAGGCCTGGCATGCAGAGGAGCCCTGGCTCAGGCATCGCTTGTTGCTGACCCCGCATTCGGCTTTCTACACGCCCGAGAGCGCGCGCGACATGCGCTCGATCGCGGCACGCACTGCGGCCAGGTACTTGCGCGATGGCCGTCTCGAGAATTGCGTGAACGAGCGTTTTCTCACCCACCGCCGCTGATCGCCATGCACCACCGCTGACGCGGTGGTGCATGGCCTGTCCATGATGACCGGTCGACGCGCCACGCGCGCCTGCCCCGGCATTGAGGGCTGGAGACTGTCATGAACCCAGATCCGAATACCC
Organism: Bordetella parapertussis; assembly: GCA_945878355.1. Classification (GTDB taxonomy): domain Bacteria; phylum Pseudomonadota; class Gammaproteobacteria; order Burkholderiales; family Burkholderiaceae_C; genus Pseudaquabacterium. The sequence continues at coordinate 21,084 of CAMCTC010000038.1, forward strand.
GATCAGCGCTGAGCGGGATCCTGGTGGTCGATGAAAGCCAGGGCCCGATGGCGGGCCTGACCACGATGGTGCTGAGCGATTTCGGCGCGCAGGTGATCAAGCTCGAGCCGCCAGCCGGCGACCCCTGGCGCAGCATGGCCTCGGCGCCGCTGTGGCTGCGTGGTAAGCGCAGCGCTGTGCTCGACGCTGATGACGCCATCCGGCGCCAGCAACAGCGCTGGCTGGCGCAACGCGCCGACGTCTGGGTGCGCGGCCCAGCCCTGGCCGCGGACGACCTGAGTGACGACGAATTGGCACAGGCCAACCCGCGACTCGTCATTGCCTGGGTCAGCGCGTTCGGCCGCAGCGGCCCTTACCGCGATTACCCGGCCTACGAAGCACTGGTGGCGGCCAAGGTGGGTCGGATGCTGCAGTTCCGCGGCTTGCCGGCGCGCCCGGGCCCGGTCTATGCGGCGCTGCAGGTGGCCACCCATTCGGCGTCTCAATCGCTGCTCGCGGGTGTGCTGGCAGCGCTGCAGGCGGTCGCGCGAGATGGTCTGGGCCAGGTGATCGAAACCTCGCTCGCGCGGGGTTTGTTGCCCTACGAATTGAACAACGTGTTGGCAGCGCAGGTCAATGCGCAGCTGCGATCGCGCGGCGAGCCCGAACTGCCCGCGCCGCCCGACCCGGCCGAGGTCATGCCCACGCTGAACTACCACCCGCTGCAGACGGGCGACGGCCGCTGGCTGCAGATGGGCAATTTGCTGCCACACCTGTTCATGAACTTCGTTCGTGCCATCGGCCTGAGCGACGAGTTGGCGGCGCTCGCGGTGTCGGGGCCGACCGAGCTCTGGCCCGAGGCTGATCGCGAAGCCTTTCGCGACCTGATGCTGGCCCGGCTGCAGCAAAAGACCTTGGATGAATGGCAGCAGATCTTCATCGCCGACGGCGGTGTGGCCTCCCACCCGTACCAAAGCACCCAGCAGGCGCTCGACGACGCTGATCTGCTGGCCAACGGGCATCTGGTGACGTTGGGCGAGCAGGGCCGGCAACTCGGCTTGCTGGCGAACCTGACGCTGACGCCGGGGACGGTCGGCGCGCCGGCGCCTGCGGTCGGGCAGCACACGGCGCAGGTGCTGGCGGGCTGGCCGGGCCCGAGCGCGATGGCCGTGCCGGTGGCGCGGGCAGCGGCGCGCAAGGCAGTGCGCAAGCCGCCGCTGCAGGGTGTGACGGTGGTCGAGGCGGCGACCATCATCGCCGCGCCCTTCGCCGCCTCTTTGCTCGCCGATCTGGGCGCTCGCGTGATCAAGTTCGAGCCGCCCGAGGGCGACCCGTTCCGCAGCATGGCGCCAGGGCTGGGCGCCTCGCGGGTCAACACCGGCAAGGAATCAATCAGTCTGGACCTGAAGCAGGCGCGGGCGCAACAGATCGCCCAGCAGCTCGTGGCGGGCGCGGACATCTTCATCCACAACTACCGGCCAGGGGTGCCTGAGCGACTCGGTCTGGGCTACGCGACGCTGGCGGCGATCAACCCCAAGTTGGTCTATGTCTCGGCCAATGGCTATGGGCCGGCCGGGCCGGGCGCGCTGCGCCCGTCCACCCACCCTATCCCCGGCGCAGCGATGGGCGGTGTGTTGCAGCAGATCGGTGGTGCGCCGTCTGCCGAGTTGATGGACTTGCCGGCGCTGCGCGAGACCGCGCGTCGGCTGATGCGCGCCAACGATGTCAACCCCGACCCGAACACCTCGATGGTGATCTGCTCAGCGGCGCTGCTCGGACTCGCCGCGCAGCGCCGCCATGGCGTCGGGCAACCGATCTTCGTCGACATGTTCGGCGCCAATGCCTGGGCCAACGCTGACGATGCGCTGCGCTACCCCGGCAAGGCCGATCGCGAGTTGCCCGATCGCGAGGGTTTCGGTCTGAATCCGCTCTGGCGCTTGTACCCCTGTGCCCAGGGCTGGGTCTTCCTGGCCATCGCACGCGAGGACGAGTGGCGACGTCTGCAATCGCTGCTGGGCGGTGCGATGTCGGGCCTGTCGGCGATCGATTTCAGCAGCGCGCGCCAGGGCGGCGACTCTATCGTCGCGGCACTCGGCCAGTTGTTTGCCGGCGCGCCGGCGGCGAGTTGGGAATCGCGGCTCGCCCCGCAAGGGCTGGGCTGTGTACAGGCCGACACCGCGTTGCCGGAGCATTTTTTCCGGTATGACCCGCAGGCGGTGTCGGAACAGCTGCTGCTGCCCGCGGTGCACGGTGAATGGGGCGAGTACCTGCGCCACGGCGCGCAGCTTGTGCTGCATGGCACGCCCGGTTTGTACCGAGGTGCCGGCTTGCGCGGGGATTGCAGCGATGCGCTGCTGCGCGGACTCGGTGTCAACGACGCCGACATCGCGCATTTGCGCCAATCGGGAACGGTGGCCTGACCCTAGCGCCTGGCGTACCAGGTCAGAAGCTGCCGGGGTGTGGTTTTCCCTCTGGTCGGCCTCCTTCGAATGGCCGACACTGTTTCGACAATCCGTCCTCGGCGCCCCGCGTCCTTCGCGACCCCGCATCACTTTCTGCAAACATGGCCAGCGTCACGATTCAGTCGGTTCAGAAAAAATTCGGCCAGACGCCGATCCTGCACGGTGTCGACATCGACATCGCCGATGGCTCGTTCACGGTGCTGGTCGGGCCTTCGGGCTGCGGCAAGTCGACGCTGCTGCGGATGATTGCCGGGCTCGAGGAGATCACCGGCGGTGAGATCCGCATCGGCGACCGCCGCGTCAACGACTTGCAGCCCAAGGAACGCGACATCGCGATGGTGTTCCAGAACTACGCGCTGTACCCGCACATGACCGTGCGCGAGAACATGGCGTTCTCGCTCGCGCTGGCCAAGCAGGACAAGGCGACGATCGCGAGCAAGGTCGGCCGCGCTGCCGAAATCCTGGCGCTGACGCCGCTGCTCGAGCGCTATCCGCGCCAGCTCTCGGGCGGCCAACGCCAGCGCGTCGCGATGGGTCGGGCGATCGTGCGCGACCCTCAGGTTTTTCTGTTCGATGAGCCGCTGTCCAACCTCGACGCCAAGCTGCGCGTGGCGATGCGCAGCGAGATCAAGGAACTGCACCAACGCCTGAAGACGACCTCGATCTACGTCACCCATGACCAGATCGAGGCGATGACGATGGGCGACAAGATCGTTGTGATGCGCGACGGCCGCATCGAGCAGGCCGGCAGCCCGCTTGACCTCTACGACCACCCGGTCAACCAGTTCGTCGCTGGTTTCATCGGCTCGCCAGCGATGAACTTCCTGCCCGGCACCTTGCGCCGCAGTGGCGGTGCAGCGCATGTCGAACTTCACGACGGCACCCGACTCGACGCGCCGCCCACAGCGTCAGGCGCTGACGGTCAGTCGGTGGTTTTCGGCACCCGACCCGAGCACATGACGCTGGCTGACGCCGGTGGCATCGCGGTGCAGGTCGTCGTGATGGAGCCCACCGGCATGGACACTTTCATCGCTTGTCGCCACGAAGGCGTGGACCTGGCCGCGGTGTTCCGCGAGCGCCACGACTTCGCGCCCGGAAGCACCATCCGCCTGCAGCCCGATCTGCAGCGCGCTCACTTGTTCGACGCCGGCAGCGGTCAACGGCTGGTGGCCTGACGGCCACTGTTTCAACCCTCCGCTTTCCATCCATCCTCACCCCCAGGAGTCACACCATGGACCTGTTCAACCGCCGCAAATTTCTTGAAGGTTCGGCCGGCGTTGCCGCCGCTGCCACGATCGGCACCGGTGCCGCTGTCATGGCGCCCGCCGTTCACGCCCAAAGCCTGAGCTTCAAGCCTGAGAAAGGCGCCAAGCTGCGCGTGCTGCGCTGGAGCCGTTTCGTCCAGGGTGACATCGACGCCTACATGGTCAACGTCAAGAAGTTCACCGAGAAGACCGGCATCGAGGTGCGGGTCGACAACGAAGGCTGGGAAGACGTTCGGCCCAAGGCCGCGGTCGCGGCCAACACCGGCGCCGGACCCGACATCATCCTGTCGACCAACGACGATGCCAACCTCTACCCCGACAAGCTGGTCGACGTCACCGACCTGTGCGAGTACCTCGGCAAGAAGTACGGCGGCTGGTACTCGGCCGGCCAGACCTATTTGCGCCCGGACGGCAAGAAGTGGATTGGCGTGCCACTGGGTGCGGCAGGCGGGACGATGGTCTACCGCCAGAGCCAACTGAAGGCGGCCGGATTCGACGCCTTCCCGAAGGACATGGATGGCTTCCTGAAGATGCTCAAGGCGCTACATGCCAAGGGCACGCCGGCCGGCTTCGCGCTGGGCAATGCCACCGGCGACAGCCTGTGGACCAACTGGTTGATCTGGGCCTTCGGCGGCAAACTGGTCGACGCCAACAACAAGGTCGTGATCGACAGCCCCGAGACGATCAAGGCGCTGGAGTTCGCCAAGGAGATGTACCCCACCCTCATCCCGGGCACGCTGTCCTGGCTTGACCCGAACAACAACAAGGCTTTCCTCGACGGCCAGGTCAGTGTCACGAACAACGGCATCTCGGTCTATTACGCCGCCAAGAACTCGACCGACCCCAAGGTTCGCGACCTGGCGGCTGACATCAATCATGCGGCCTTCCCGATCGGCCCGGTCGGCGTGCCGACCGAGGCGAATCTGTTCTTCAACCAGATGGTCATGAAGTACAGCAAGTACCCGAACGCCGCCAAGGAGTTCCTGCGCTTCATGATGGAGCAGGAGCAGTACGATGCCTGGTTGATGGGCTGTGGCGGCTACATCGCCCATCCGCTCGCGGCCTATGAGAAGAACGCGATCTGGACCGTGGATCCCAAGCACACGCCTTACCGCGATGCACTGAAGAACATGCGTCCGTCAGGCTACGCCGGCAAGCTGGGTTACGCATCGGCAGGCGCAGGCGCTGACTTCATCATCCCCAACATGGTGGCTGAAGCTGCCAGCGGCGCCAAGACGCCTAAGGAAGCGGCTGAGCGTGCTCAAAAGCGTGCTGAGCGCTACTACAAAGTCTGACCGACAAGGCCTGATATTGCGGACTTGCCGCCGCCGCGTCCGAAACTCATGCCTGCGGCGTGTGTTCGACCCGGCGGCGGACCGCAACGCTTCAATGCCACCGTCGGTGGCTGATTTTCCTGGGCTTGCATGAAACTGCTTGAGAAATTTCAGAATAGTCGCAACGCGCTCGGCTGGGCTTTCATGCTGCCTGCGACGGTGCTGCTGCTGCTGTTCCTGACCTACCCGCTCGGACTCGGCACCTGGCTGGGTTTCACCGACGCCAAGATCGGCCGTGCTGGCGAATGGATCGGGCTGGAGAACTTCAGCTTTCTCGTCACCGACAGCGTGACCCAGTTGGCGCTGTTCAACACGCTGTTCTACACCACGGTGGCCAGTGCGCTGAAGTTCGGGCTCGGCCTGTGGCTGGCGCTGCTGCTGAACAAGAACCTGCCGTTCCAGAGCTTTTTTCGCGCTGTCGTGCTCTTGCCCTGGATCGTGCCGACGGCGCTGTCGGCGATAGCCTTCTGGTGGATCTATGACGCGCAGTTCTCGGTCATCAGCTGGGCGCTGCTCAAGCTGGGTTGGATAGACAAGTACATCGACTTTCTCGGCAACCCCTGGAATGCCCGAGTCTCGACCATCGTCGCCAATGTCTGGCGTGGCATTCCGTTTGTCGCGATCTCGCTGCTGGCCGGCTTGCAGACCATCTCGCCCTCATATTACGAAGCCTCGGCGATCGACGGTGCAACGCCCTGGCAGCAGTTCCGCCACATCACGCTGCCGCTGCTCACCCCCATCATCGCGGTCGTGATGACGTTTTCGGTGCTGTTCACCTTCACCGACTTCCAGCTGATCTACGTGCTCACGCGTGGCGGTCCGCTCAACGCCACCCACTTGATGGCCACGCTGGCGTTCCAGCGCGCGATCTCGGGCGGCGCGCTGGCCGAGGGCGCGGCGATCGCCACGCTGATGGTGCCTTTCCTGCTGGCGGCGATCATGTTCAGCTACTTCGGCCTGCAGCGCCGGGCTTGGCAGCAAGGCAGCGACAAATGAGCGACAAGAACGACGACTCCAAAGGCATGGACTTCCTGCAGTCGATGCCGCGGCGCTGGGTCACGGTCTACATCCCGATGTTCATCTTCGTGATCGTGCTGCTGTTCCCGTTCTACTGGATGACGATCACGGCGTTCAAGCCCGACAACGAACTGTTGTCGCGCGACGGCAATCCGTTCTGGATCATTGCGCCGACACTGGCGCACTTCGAGAAGCTGCTGTTCCGCACCGAGTATCCGGCCTGGCTGTGGAACACGGTGATCGTCTCGGTGACCTCGACCGCGCTGTCGCTGGTCGCGTCCATCTTCGCGGCCTACGCGATTGAGCGCTTGCGATTCCAGGGCGCGAAGACGGCTGGCGGCGCGATCTTCCTGGCCTATCTGGTGCCGCCGTCTATCCTGTTCATCCCGCTCGCGGCGATCGTCGTCAACCTCGGCCTGTTCGACACCCGGATGGCGCTGATCCTGACCTACCCGACTTTTCTGATTCCGTTCTCGACCTGGCTGCTGATGGGCTATTTCCGTTCGATCCCTTACGAGTTGGAAGAGTGCGCGCTGATCGATGGTGCGAACCGCTGGCAAATCCTCGTCAAGATCGTGCTGCCGCTGGCCGTGCCCGGGCTGATCTCGGCCGGTATCTTTGCGTTCACGCTGAGCTGGAACGAGTTCATCTATGCGCTGACTTTCGTCTCGTCGAGCGAGAACAAGACCGTGCCTGTCGGTGTCGTCACCGAGCTGGTCGAGGGTGATGTCTACCACTGGGGGCCGCTGATGGCCGGTGCCTTGCTCGGCTCGCTGCCGGTGGCTTTCGTGTACTCATTCTTCGTCGAGTACTACGTCTCGGGGATGACCGGCTCAGTCAAGGAGTGAGCGCTGCCAGGCCAGTGGCCTGGCCTGCGATGCTCACTCGGGTTCGATCTTGGCGTCGCGAACCACTTTGGCCCAGCGCGGCGTCTCGGACTTGATCAGCGCGGCAAACTGCTCGGGTGTGCCGCCGGCGATCTCGTTGCCTTGCGCGAGCATGTTCTCGCGCAGTCCGGCGTCCTGCAAAGCCTTGTTGCCTGCGGCGTTGAGCATCCGCACGATCTCGGCCGGCAAGCCTTTGGGGCCGACCAGGCCTTGCCAGTTCAGCACCTCGACGCCGGCGAAACCAGCTTCGCCCATCGTCGGCAGGTCGGGAAACAGCGGCGAGCGCGCTTTGCTGGTGATCGCCAGCGGCCGCAGCCTGCCGCTCTTGATCGACGGTATGGCCGCATACATCTGCTCAAACATCATGTCGAACTGGCCGCCCATCAGGTCGGTGGCCGCCGCGCCGCCGCTCTTGTAGGGCACATGGATCATGTCGATGGCCGCGACATGCTCGAACAGCGCGCCGCTGAGGTGATGGGTGCCGCCGACACCGCCCGAGCCGTAGCTGAGCTTGCCGGGTGCGGCCTTGGCCGCGGCAGCCACGTCCTTGACGGTCTTGAACGGCGACTCGCTGCGGACCATCAGGATCAGCGGTCCGCGCTCGATCAGCAAGATCGGCACCAGGTCGTTGATCGGGTCGAAGCTCAGTTTCTTGAACAACGCCTGGTTGACCGCCAGCGGTGCGAAGTTGCCCATGCCCACGGTGTAGCCGTCCGGTTTGGCGCGGGCGATCGCGTCGGTGCCGATGTTGCCGCCGCCTCCCGCCTTGTTGTCGACGATCACGTTCTGGCCCAGGATGCCCTGCATCAGCTTGGCCATCTGGCGCGAACGGTTGTCGGCGCCGCCGCCGGCGGCGTAAGGGCAGATCCAGGTGATCAGCTTGGCTGGATATTTTTCCTGGGCGCTGCCCAGTCCGGGGAGCAGCAGCGCGCTGCCAGCAGCGCTGATCAAGGTGCGACGCAACATGTTTTGAAGTCCTTTGGTGCTTGAAGCGGGAGTGATGATGGACGGCGCCCCGGCTAGAACCGGCTGCGCGCCTTGCGTTTGTCGAACTCGGCGATCTGTGCTTTGAGCAGCAACAGCATCACCCTGGCATTGGCTTCGGTCAGGCTGAGCACGGTGTGCGGCTCGCCAGCGTCGTCGCTGTCTTGGGCTCTGGATTGCGGCGCGACGATGGCGTCGATGCGCACGTTGATCAGTCCATGGCCGTTGCTCATGGACTTGACCTTCTGGATCTCGATGTTGTAGGTCTTCATGCTGCTCTCGGGCAATCAATCGGCTTGGAGGATGAATTCGCGCAGCCGCGCGAAAGCCGCGTCGGGCTGGTCGCGCCAGGTGCCGTGGCCGGCGTCGGCAATGCGCGCGAGCTGCATCCATCGCGCCGGCAGCGCGGCGGCGATGTCTAGCGAGTCGGCCATCGGGCAGACCGGGTCTTGCTCGCCTGCCAGCACCAGCACTGGGCAGGCCGCTGCGGCCAGCCCGGGCAGCAGGTTCATCGTTTGCTGCTCCCCGCTGGCCGACGTGAACAAGATGTCCTCATTGAACAGGGTTCTGCCGCGCGCTTGCGGGTCGGCTGCCGGTTGGGTGTTGTACAGCGGCGAGCACAGCCGGTTGTACTCCGCCCAGCTCGCGGCCGCTGGCGCGGACCAGAACGCCTGAGCCGCTGCTCTTGCGGCCAGGCCGCCCAGTTGCTCGAACATCGCCAGCTTGCGTTCAATCGCCATGTGCGGCGAGGTGCTCGACAGGATCACCTTGGCCGCGTGCTGCGGGTGGCGCGCGATGTAGCGCTGGGCGACGAAGCCACCGAAGCTCTGGCCGAGCACGATGGGTTTGACCACCCCCAGCGCATCGCACAGTCGCACCAAGTCGTCGGCGAAGTTGTCCAGCGTCCACTGCTCGGGCGGGCAGCGGCTGCTGCGGCCATGGCCGCGGTGGTCGTAGTAGACGATCTGGGCGATGTCGGCGAGCTGCGAAAACGCCGGTTTGAAGCCCGAGTGGTCATAGCCCGGGCCGCCGTGCAGCAGCACCAGCGTGGGTTTGTCACGCATCACCGGCCCGGCGGCCACGAGACCTGGCCCTTCGATGTCGACGAAGAGCTGGATATCGGGGGCGATGGTCAGGTGCATGGCAGGGTTCCGGGCAGTCTTGCGGAGGTCGAGTCAGTGTTCTAACACGCCGGGCTGCCCTCGGCGTGTTGTCATGGCTGATACCGACAGACGCGGCGCGCCGCGCGGTGCACAGTGATGCAATAGCGTTGAAACCAACGCCGATCCAGACCCCAAGGAGAAAGTCCCATGAACCAACCCCTCGCCATTGGCTTCATCGGCCTGGGCGTGATGGGCGCGCCTATGGCCGGCCATCTGGCCCGCGCCGGCCACTCGCTGATGCTGCTTGACGCCAACGCCGACACGGCGCGAGACCTGGCAGCGACGCTGGGCGCGAAAGCTGCCGTCACACCGGCCGAGGTTGCCGCGCGCAGCGACATCGTGATCACGATGCTGCCCAACGGCAGCGTCGTGCAGCAGGTTGCGCTCGGCGAGCAAGGGCTGCTGCAAGCCCTGCGGCCGGGCGCGCTGCTGCTCGACACCTCGTCGTCCGAGCCCTGGCTGACCCAGGCCACTGGCGCTGCGCTGGCAGCGGTGGGGGTGACGATGGTCGATGCGCCGGTCTCGGGTGCGGCCTGGGGCGCCGCCGAGGCCAATCTGGTGTTCATGGTCGGCGGCGACGCTGCCAACCTGGCGCGGGTGCGGCCGCTGCTCGACCTGATGGGTCGCGCGGTGTTCCATCTTGGCGGGCTCGGCGCTGGCCACGCGATGAAGTGCCTGAACAACCTGATCACCGCGATGACCTTCAGCGCCACCGCCGAGGGCCTGGTGATCGGCAAGCGCTACGGGCTGGACCCGGCGGCAATGGTCGATGTGCTCAACGAGTCGACCGGCATGTCCTGGATCAGCCAGAACCACATCGCCCGGCGCGTGCTCAGCCGCAGCTTCGACGACCCTTTCAAGCTCGAGCTGATGCTCAAGGACGTGGCGATCGCCAACACGCTGGCGCGCGAGACCGGCAGCTCGGTGCCGATCGCTGGCCTGGGCCAGCAGCTGTGGCAGGCGGCTGCGCGCGCTGCCGGCCCGGGTGCCAGCGTCAGCGAGCTGGTGCGCTGGGTCGAGCAGCAGAACGACACACCGCTGAACCCTGGCGCCGAGCCGCGCTGCCACTGAAGGAGCCGAAATGCCCAGCCCCGAACAACTGCTCGCAGATTTCGTCTGCCGCTTGCGGCCTGAGGACATCCCGGACCGGGCCGCGACCATCCTGCGCCAAATGCTGCTGGCCGATGTCGGCACCGCGCTGGCTGGCGTGGCCGAGGACGGCATCGCGCCGCTGCGCCAACTGCTCATCGAGCGCGGCGGCGCGGCCCAGGCCCGCACGCTGTACTTCGGCGACCGCCTGCCGGCAGCCGCCGCCGCACAGTTCAACGCGACGCTGTGCCGCGCGCTCGACTACTGCGATGCGATGGCACCTGGGCCGCACATCGGCTCGGCCTTGATCCCCGCAGCGCTGGCCGCCGCCGAATTGGTTGGCGGTTGCAGCGGCGCGCTGTTCCTGACCGCGCTGGTGGCCGGTGCCGAGCTGGCCAGCCGCTTCAACCTGAGCGAGACACAGTACGACGGGTTTGATCCGACTGGCATCTGCGTCGTGTTCGGTGCCACTGCAGCCGCATCGCGCATCCTGCGGCTCACGCCCGCGCAGACGCTGCAGGCGCTGGCGCTGGCCTTCAACCGCTGCGGCGGCAGCTTCCAGAGCCATGTCGACGGCTCGCTGGGCGTTCGCATCTTGCAGGGCTGGGTCGCGCAGGCGGCGGTCGAATGCGCGCAAATGGCCGCGCTGGGCATCACCGGGCCGCACCAGTTCCTGGCCGGCCACTACGGCTATGCCCACCTCTACGGCCGTGGCAGGCTCGATGTGCAGGCCTTGGTGGCCGGGCTGGGCAGCGAGTGGCGGCTCGAACGCATGATGTTCAAGAAATTCCCCAGCTGCGGCGTCACGCAGGGTGTGACCGAGTTGGCGCTGCGGCTGGCCGCGCGCCATGGGCTGGGCGCTGCCGACCTGGCCAGCGCCGAGGTCAGGCTGCCGCCTTATGCGCACCGCCTGGTTGGCCATGCGTTCCAGATCGGCGCCAACCCACGGGTCGATGCCCAGTTCAACGCCGGCTACTGCGTCGCCAATGTGCTGCTGCGCGGCAGTTCGCAGCTGGCGCATTTCTCGCCAGCCCAGGTTGCCGAGCCCGCGCTGCGGCCGCTGATCGAGCGCATCCGCGTCGTCGCCGACCCGGCGCTGGACGCGCGCGGCCACACCGCCGTCGACCTGAGCATCACGACGACCGACGGCCGTGTGCTGCACGACGGGCTCGACATCGCGCCTGGTTTTCCCGGTGCGGGTCTGAGCCAGGCCCAGCACCTGGCGCGCTTTGACGACTGCTTGGCCTATGCCTCGCTGGCCGCTGCCTCGATCGGGCTGCAGCCGCTGGCTTCGGCGCAGGTGCAGGGTTTTCTGGCCGCACTGCCGAGACTGGCCGGGCTGGCCGATGTGCGCGAGTTGCTGCCGCTGCTGATGGCACCGGTCTGATCGGCGATGATGCGAAGCAAACCTGAGTGAGACAACGCATGCCTTTCATCCCGTCGATCCTGCCGCCAGCCCAATCCACCCCGCAGTCCTGGTGCTTCGCCTTTGTCGGCAACCAGTTGCTGCTGCCCGAGGACGAGGGGCTGGAGCTGCAGCCGCTGGTCGCCGCTGCGATGATGGCCGAGGCCAGCGCTTCGCATTACCTGGGCACGCTTGCGGCGATCGACTGTTGGGCGCTGCTGATGCCGGCGGTGCCTGCGGGTTGGCGCGCGGTGCCGCTGCGCACCGCGATGATGCGCTTCGACGCGGCGAGGGGCGCGCTGGCCGGGCGCGCTGCGCAGCTGCTGGAGTGGGATCGCAGCCACCGCTTCTGCGGTGTCTGCGGCACGCCCACAGGGCTGCAAGCCGGCGAGCGCGCCCGCGTCTGCCCGGCCTGCAAGCACAGCGCCTACCCGCGGCTGAGCCCGGCCATGATGGCGCTGGTGTGGCGGCCGGGCGAGCTGCTGCTGGCGCGGTCGCCGCATTACGCCAAGGGCATGTACAGCGCGCTGGCGGGTTTTGTCGAAGCCGGCGAGTCGCTCGAGGACTGCGTGCACCGCGAGGTCGCCGAGGAGGTCGGCCTGCAGATCCAGGGCCTGCGCTATTACGGCAGCCAAAGCTGGCCTTTCCCGAACAGTCTGATGGTGGCCTATACCGCAGAGTACGTGTCGGGTGAGATCGTGCCGCAGCCCGGCGAGATCGAGGATGCGCAGTGGTTTTCGATCGACGCGTTGCCCAGCATCCCGCCGAGGTTTTCGATCTCCGGCCACCTGATCCGCGACACGATGGACGCGATGCGGGCCGGCACTTTCAGGAGCACAAGATGAGCCGAGACGTCTACGTCACCGGGGTCGGCATGATCCCGTTCACCAAGCCTGGCGCCAACGAGCCCTATCCGCAGATGGCCGCCAAGGCCACGCGGGCCGCGCTGACCGACGCCGGCATCGGCTACGAGCTGGTGCAGCAAGCCTATGTGGGCTATGTCTACGGTGACTCCACCGCAGGGCAGCGCGCGGTCTACGAGGTTGGCATGACCGGCATCCCGATCGTCAACGTCAACAACAACTGCTCCACCGGTTCGACCGCGCTGTTCCTGGCGCGCCAAGCGGTGGCCAGCGGCGCCGCCGACTGCGTGCTGGCGCTGGGTTTCGAGCAGATGAGCCCGGGCGCTCTCGGCGCGATCTTCAAGGACAGGCCCAGCCCGTTCGAGCGTTTCGACGACGCCACCGACGCGCTGGTCGATGCCGACCTGCCGCTGGCGCTGCGCTATTTCGGCGGTGCCGGCCTGGCGCACATGAACGAATTCGGCACCCGGGTCGAGACCTTCGCGAAGATCCGCGCCAAAGCCAGCCGACACGCGGCGAACAACCCGTTGGCCTTGTTCCGCACCGTGGTCACCGAAGAAGAGGTGATGGCCTCGACAGCGATCTGGCCCGGTGTGATGACCCGGTTGATGGCCTGCCCGCCGACATGCGGGTCGGCCGCGGCGATCGTCTGCTCGGCCGACTTTGCCCAGCGCCACGGCCTGGACCGCAGCGTGCGGATCCGGGCGCAGGCCATGACCACAGACGGTGCGGCGACCTTTGGCGCCCACGACATGCGCGAGGTGGTGGGCTTCAGCATGGCGCAGTCGGCAGCCCAGCAGGTCTATGCCGCGTCCGGCGTCGGACCGCAGGACCTGGACGTGGTCGAACTGCACGACTGTTTCGCGCAAAACGAGCTGCTGAGCTACGAGGCGCTGGGCCTGTGCCCGCGCGGTGGTGCCGAGAAGTTCGTCTGCGACGGCGACAACAGCTACGGCGGCCAGGTCGTCACCAACCCTTCGGGCGGCTTGCTGAGCAAGGGCCACCCGCTAGGCGCCACCGGCTTGGCGCAATGCACCGAACTGGTCCAGCAGCTGCGCGGCACCGCAGCCAAGCGTCAGGTCGAAGGCGCGCGGCTCGCACTGCAGCACAACCTGGGGCTGGGCGGCGCCTGCGTCGTCACGCTGTACGAACGCGTCTGACCGTACGCGTTTGACGGCGGGCTCGTCTCTGGCACTGAACCTCAAGGAGAACTTCCAATGACCCAGAAACTCGACGCCAAGGTCGCGCTGATCACCGGATCGGGCCGCGGCATCGGCCGCGCCATCGCGCTCAAGCTGGCCAGCGAAGGCGCGCGCATCGTCGTCAACGACCTCGACGCCGAACCGGCGCAAGAAACCGTGCAAGCGATCCGCGACGCCGGCGGACAGGCCGTGGCCTGTGTCGGCAGCGTCGCGGCACCAGACTTTGCCGATCGATTCATCGCCACCGCCATCGACGCTTACCAGGGCCTGGACATCATCGTCAACAACGCCGGCTACACCTGGGACAACGTGATCCAGAAGATGAGCGATGAGCAGTGGGTGGCGATGCTCGACGTGCATCTGACGGCGCCGTTCCGCATCCTGCGCGCCGCGCAACCGGTGATCCGACGCTTGAGCAAGGCCGATGCTGACGCCGGCCATCGCGTGGTGCGCAAGGTGGTCAACATCTCGTCGGTGGCCGGGCTGTTCGGCAACGCCGGCCAGGCCAACTACGCCACCGCCAAAGCCGGCATCGTCGGCATGACGCAGACGCTGGCCAAGGAATGGGGGCGGATGAACGTGACGGTCAACTGCGTTGCTTTCGGCTTCATCCAGACCCGGCTGACCACCAGCGCGGCGCAGCATTCGACCGCCCACATCGACGGCCGCGACATCAAGGTCGGCATCAACCCGGACCTGCTCGCGGCGATGGAGCGCAGCATTCCGCTGGGCCGTGGCGGCACACCCGACGAGGCTGCGGGCGCGGTCTACCTGTTGTGCATCCCGGAGTCAGACTATGTCAGCGGCCACACCTTGATGTGCACCGGCGGGCTGACCGGCATCTGAACGCCGCCGCAGGCCTGCAATCCGCTCACGCCGGCCGGGTGCGCCCAGGCGCGTCGGTCACGAGCCATTCGAGTTCAGGCTGCGCGCCCCGGGTCTCAGCCTTGAAGCTCAGCCCCAGCCGGTGGTTGTGGGCCGCCAGCGCGCCTTCGATCAAACCGTTCCAACTCGACGCGAGTGCGTTGTCGGCGTCGGCGATGCCTTCCATGAATTTCCAGCCGCTTTGGTGCACGCGAAGTCCGCTGCTGTGGGCCTGCACTTCGCAACGATCGCCCTGGGCCTGGGCCAGCGCAGCGATGAACAGCGCAAAACTGGCTGCCGATCGATCGGCCGCCAGCCCTAGGCTGCCGGCGATCTGGTGGTAATGCTGCATGCCTATCATGCGGCCGGTCAGCCGCAGCAGCTGGCAGGCTTGGTACGGGCCCCACAGCGCCAGCGCGGTCGGGTAGGCCGTGCGGACATATTCCATCGCGTAGTTTCGGTGCGCTTTTGACAGCCGCTCCTGCGGCCAGGTGCTGATCGGCAGGATAGGTGCGGCGCTGGGGTCGAAGTCTGGCGCGTCCTCATGGGGCGCGAAACGCAGCCGCTCGTGGGCTTCGAGCGCGTGGTCGTACTCAAGGTAATAGCCCTCCAGCCCGGATTGCCCGTCGGTGGTCTGCTTGGTGCACACAAATCCGAGTCTGGGGTTGCCCAGCGACAGCCCGTTCTGGGCATGCCAGCCGGCCAGCATCGACCTCGACACCGACGACGGAATGCCGCACAGCGCCGTGCCGGCCCAGATCCAGCGCGGTGCGGCATAGCGAATCCAGGCCTTGCGGTCCGATTCGTACATGTACTCGACCGCCACGCCGCCGATGTGGTTGGACAGGTAGTGGTACTGCGCCGCTGCCACCGCATGCGGCAGCTTGTCTAACCCGAGTTTTTGCAAACCGGGCAAGAAGCGCTCGCGCCGTTGCCGGCTGAACACCTCGTAGACCAATTCGTCGGCACGCGCCGCGCCGAGTCGCGTCACGGTCGACAGGATGATGCCGGTGAAGTAGGCGTGGTACCAATCGGCGACAGCGCCGAAGGCCTTCGCCGCGTCGACCGGACTTGTCTGCGCATGGTTCATGTCTTGTGGTTTCGATGGAGTCGGCGCCTGGGCCGGTTGAGCGGGCTGTGGTGATGGTAATAGGGATTTTTTGCACCCAGGCTCACCCCGCGAGCCACTCGCCAACGATGATGACCCGTCAGGGCCGACCGCCCGAAGGCGCTGCGCCGCTTGCTTGTATGCTGCCGGCGACAAGGTGAAGCGGATGTGCTGGTGCAGGTCGGCACCCGTGGCCGCCTGCGCCTAGGCCGGCATCGACCCAGGAACAAGGAACCCTTCGCATGGCCATCAAGAAGTCCGACCTCTACGCCTCCCTCTGGGCCAGCTGCGACGAACTGCGCGGCGGCATGGATGCCAGCCAGTACAAGGACTATGTCCTGTTCATGCTGTTCATTAAGTACATCTCCGACAAGTACGGCGACAGCGACGATTTCGCCCCGCCGGTGGTCATCCCGCCGGGCGCGGGCTTCAAGGACATGGTGGCGCTGAAGGGCAAGTTTGACATCGGCGACAAGATCAACACCCAGGTCATCCAGCCGCTGATCGACGCCAACAGCCGCCTGGCGCGCAGCGACTTCCCCGACTTCAACGACCCCAACAAGCTGGGCGAGGGCTCGGCGATGGTCGAGCGCCTGACCAACCTGGTCGACATCTTCCAGAAGCCCGAGCTCGACTTCTCGGGCAACCGCGCCGAGAACGACGACATCCTGGGCGACGCCTATGAGTACCTGATGCGCCACTTCGCCACCGAAAGTGGCAAGAGCAAGGGCCAGTTCTACACGCCGTCCGAGGTCAGCCGCATCATCGCCAAGGTGATCGGCATCGCACCGAGCAACGCCCGCGCGTCGACCACCGCCTATGACCCCACCTGTGGTTCGGGCTCGCTGCTGCTGAAGGTGGCCGCGCAAGCCGGCACGCACATCACGCTGGAAGGCCAGGAAATGGACGTGACCACCGCCGGCCTAGCGCGCATGAACATGATCCTGCACGACTTCCCGACGGCCAGCATCATGACCGGCAACACGCTGTCCGACCCCAAGTTCAAGGACGCGGACAAGGCTGGCAATGAGCAGTTGCGCACCTACGACTACGTGGTCGCCAATCCGCCGTTCTCGGTCAAGACCTGGAGCACCGGCCTGACGCCAGCGAACGACCCCTACCAGCGCTTCGCCTGGGGCGAGCCGCCCGCCAAACAGGGCGACTATGCCTTCCTGCTGCACATCATCCGGTCGATGAAGGGCACCGGCAAGGGCGCCTGCATCCTGCTGCACGGCGTGCTGTGCCGCGGCAACGCTGAAGGCCTGATCCGCAAGCAGCTGGTCCGCTCGGGCACGCTGAAGGGCATCATCGGCCTGCCCGCCAGCCTGTTCTACGGCACCGGCATCCCGGCCTGCATCCTGGCGCTGGACAAGGCCGGCGACGCGGCGCGTGCCGCCGCGGGCGCCGGCATCTTCATGATCGACGCCAGCAAGGGCTTCATCAAGGACGGCAACAAGAACCGCCTGCGCGAGCAGGACCTGCACCGCATCGTCGACACCTTCCAGCGACTGGCCGACGTGACGCCCGGCGCCCGCCAGGGCGACGTTCCACGGTTTGCCCGCCTGGTGCCGCTGGCCGAGATCGCCGACGCCAAGAACGACTTCAACCTCAACCTGCCGCGCTACATCGACAGCAGCGAGCCCGAAGACCTGCAGGACATCGTCGGACACATGCGCGGCGGCATCCCCGAGCGCGACCTGGACGACCCGGCCAGCCCACTGGCGGCTTACTGGCAGGTGCTGCCGCGTGTGCGCAGCGGCTTCTTTGCGCCAACCAACCATGCCGGTTACGCCCGCCTCACGCTGCCGCTGGCCGAGCTCAAACCCGCCATCCTCGGCCACGCCGAGTTCACCGCCTTCAACCAGGCGGCGACCCGGCGCTTCACCGACTGGCGCGCGGCCGTCACGCCCCGCCTGACCGCCTTCGGCCCCGGCGACCCCCCCCAAGCGGCTGATCGAGACCATCGCGGAAGAACTGCTGGCGGCCTTCACCCAGGCGCCGCTGCTTGACGCCTACGACCTCTACCAGCACCTGATGGACTTTGCGGCCGAGACGATGCAGGACGACGCCTACCTGATCGCTCAAGACGGCTGGGTGGCCAGGACCAGCCGCACCCTGGAGACCGACAAGAAGGGCAAGACCCGCGACCGCGGCTGGACCTGCGACCTGATTCCCAAGCCCTTGATCGTCGCCCGCTACTTCGCGGTGCAGCAGGCCGCGATCGAAGCGCTGCAGGCCGATCTGGACGCTGCATCAGCCAGCCAGACCGAACTGGAGGAAGAACAAGGTGGCGACGACGGCGTGTTTGCCGGCTTTGAGGGCATCACCGCCGCCGCCGTGAAGGACCGCATCCGCGAGATCGGCAGCGACCGTGACGGCGCCGACGAGTTGAAGCTGCTCAAGCAATGGCTGGATCTCGGCACCCAGATCTCCGCGCTGAAGAAGCAGGTCAAGGATGCCGATGCCGCACTCGACAAGCTGGCCTTCGAGCAGTACCCCAAGCTGACCGAGGCCGATGTCAAGTCGCTGGTGATCGACGACAAGCGGATGGCGCGGCTGGTGGCCAGCGTGCAGGGTGAGCTCGACCGCGTCTCGCAGACGCTGACCGGCCGCATCCGCGAACTGGCTGAGCGCTATGCGACGCCGCTGCCGCAGCTCACCGATGAAGTGGCAGTCTTGGCAGCCCGGGTGGCGCAACACATCGAGCGAATGGGGGCGACTTGGAACTGACACACAGCGATGGCTACCGGTTGCTGCTGGAGCAGATCTCCGACGTGTATACCCAGGGCCGGGTGCGGGCGGTGCAGGCCGTCAATGCGCAGCTGATCGAAGCCTACTGGCAGGTCGGGCGCCATATTGTCGAATTCGAGCAGGCCGGCAGCATGCGGGCTGAATACGGCAAGGCGCTGATCAGCACGCTGGCGGCCGACCTCGGCCTGCGGCACGGCAGGGGCTTCAGCCGCAGCAATCTGGTCTACATGCGGCTGCTGTACCAGCGGTACCCAATGAGTCAGAAGCCTTCTCACCAATTGAGCTGGTCGCACTACGTCGAGTTGCTCAAGCTGGACGACGAACTGGAACGTGGCTTCTACGAGA
>CAMCTC010000039.1 GCA_945878355.1 Bordetella parapertussis
TGCGGTCGGCATCGACCTGTACCTCCATCAGCAAGGCCTGAACACGACCACGCCGGCGGGCAAGGCCTTGTTCGCCATGATGGGCGTGTTCGCCGAGTTCGAGCACGGCATCATCAGGGAGCGCGTGCTGGCTGGCATGACGCGAGCCAAGGAGCGCGGCACACGCAGCGGCCTGCCGATCGGCAGACCCCGGGTCACCGAGGCCGTCGAGGCCAAGATCACAGCGCTGCGATCGACAGGCATGGGCGTGTGCAAGATCGCCAGGACAGCCGGCTGCGGTGTGTCGACGGTGCAGCGTGTCATTGCGGCGACCGGAGCCGCAGCATGACCAAGCTGATCGCCGAGTGGGTGTGACGCATCGCCGTCGTGGTGCTGCTGGCCTGGATCGGTGCCGAGTTACACGCGCTGCACGATGACCTGATGGCGCCAGCGGATGATCAACCGGCGACCACTTCGACGCCTGCGTGCGCTCGCGATGAACCGCATTCGCAACCAAAGGTTACAACTATCGCTTACAAAACCACTTTGGCGTTGGCATGAGACTGAGTCGGGCGTCTTGTCTTGTATGGGTCGTTTCGACCGAAGGCGCCTTCCACTTGTGATCAGTCGATTGGAATTAACATGAAACAGATTTCCTCTGATTGCGTCGATCTCGACACCGCATGCAAGGTGCTTGCCAAGAGTCGGTCTGTGCAGGCGGAATTGAAGGACGCAGTTGGAACCAAGGACTTCTCAGCGGCGCTTGCCATGATGAAGGCCGGACAACTCGTTGGCGATCTCGGCGCGTCAATACATGACCTCCTGACTGATTCAATTCAAAACGATGCCAACCAAGTCTGGAAGGGGATCATTCGGCAACCGCACGACGATTACCCAGTTCGTGTAAACGAGTACCACGGTATCTACTGGGTCTGGGCCATGGAGTACGACCCGATTGGGTATTTCCTCGATAAAGAAAATGCCGAGTCCTTCGTTCGAACGAACTGGGAAAACGTTTATGAGGAGGGCGAGGACCCTGAGGACGATGAGGAGGAAGAGGAGTCGGAGTGCCCCTATTGCAGTTCAACCGACGACTGCGACCACCTTCTTGTCCGGGTTGACGTGAACTTCCAAGAGGCTGTCGATGGCCCTCTGTGGGAAGAGTTCAACTCGGCGTGGTCAGATCGAGCAGCGGAAGAAACAGAGAACCCTGACTTCGATCCCCGGGAGGCGTTCGACGAACTGCTTGATGAGATCAACGGTCTCGCCGATTTTCAGACCACGACGTCCCCAGACAGCGCCCCGGGGATTTCGACGACCTGGGCCAAGTTCTTCTGCAGTTCCAAGAGAAGAACCCGGGCGGCGGTAAAGAAGTTCAACAAGCCCTGAGAGCCCGCCGCAGGCCGACCGGACGATTGCGGGTCATGACAGACGAACCGCCGTTCGGCCAGCACTCGCAGCGCCGATAAACGGGCCGCAGGGAGCCTAAAGTTGTTTTGGCTACCCATCCATAGTCCGACTGTAGATTGTGGCTCCTGGAGGCTTAAAACAGCATCCGTGAGGATTTCGGTGAGTGGCAGCTGCACCTTTTCTTTCTGAGCTCAGAAAAACCATCTCGGCCAAGCCTTGCCAATCGAAGGCGTGAGTCCTCAGACAACGGCATCGCGAAGGTCGCCGCAGTGTTCTGGCGGATCGACGGGATCTATGGGGCGCTCGTTAGCTGCGACCACACGCAACAGCGTACGCAGCCAGTGCCTATTCCGACGCGCGTAAAGGGTGCGCTTGCCGCTTGTCGGCCGTGGCCCGGTGGACCTGCCGCCGTGAAACAGGCATCTGGTGCGCCCCTTCACCGGCACGCGCTTGCAGGGCTGGCCGGTGCTACGGGCATGTGCGCCGCATCGTTTTAGCATCGCCAAGGCCGCACGCGCAGCCGCCAGCGGGTCATTGAGGTTACGTCCTATTTCAGCCGGCGCTGACCTTAATGCATGGGTTTCCTCCGCGATTACGCTCTCATCCGGTTGCCCACATTGACCCAGGTGCGGAAGCAGTCCACAGGTTTTCCGTGATCGACGTGCGCCGCACAAATGGCAAGGGCTTGGACGTTTATTCATGTTCAACCTTTACTCGGCCGTCGCCAAGCCCGTCAATACTCCGTTCGAGGTCTGATCGATAAGACCACGACAAAGCTGTTGAATTCGCGAACGAGAGGTACATTGCGCTTTCTCAATGTTGGCGTATCTGCGTATTTTACTCGCTCTCGCCCTCGCCGAGGACAATTAATCTCGTGATCGGGCCACCGGGAGAGCATCGAAAGCTGGCGACGGATAATTTTCTCCTATCAGAATAACTGTCGGCTGCGCGACTATGTGTCTTTTGCGTAGCCATTAGATCTGCTACGACTGGGCTCATTCGATGGTCCCAGCTCGCTCTAAGGCGCAGGGCAGCGGATCAAGCACATTGCAGGTGCACTCCAGCGCTGCTGGCCATCAGGGCGCCGGAGACCATGGTCTGCTCCAGCTCGCGGTAGCGGGTGCGGTCGAAGGTCACCGGCACGATGTTGTCGATCCGCTCGGGCAGGTCGACCTGGCCTTCCAGGCTCAGCATGATGTCGGCCACCGCCGCCTCGATCTCGGCCTGGGCGCCGGGCTTGGGCCGCCAGCTGTAGACCACGTGGCCGTTGCGCCGGTCAGGCTCGAACCACCGCTCGCGGTAGCGCGTGATGCCGGTGCCCAGCCGGGCGCCCTTGTCCAGGATGCTGATCTGAGCCCACAGGTCCAGCAGCCCGTTGGGCGTTGGCGTGCCCGACAGCATGTACAGGCGCTCGATCCTGTGCCGCACCTGCTTGACCGCCTGCCAGGCCTTGCTCGACCTGTCCCTGAACCCCACGTTCTCATCGAGCAGCACGATCGGCCACGGCCACGGCCGCCTGGCCTCGGTGATCATCCGCACGAGCCACGGGAAGCACTCCCGGTTGATCACGTGCACGTCGGCCGGCTTGCGCAGCGCGTCAGCCCGTTGCTGGGCGGTCCCCAGGGCCTTCTGCACCCGCAACCCTGCCAGGTGGTCCCACTTGGCCGCCTCCTGGGCCCAGACGAGCTCTGCGACCCGTTTGGGGGCCACGACGAGGGCTGGGCCTGCGCCGTCCTTGCGCAGCATGTCCTGCACCGCCGTCAGCGCGATGACGCTCTTGCCCAGTCCCATGCGCAGGGCCAGGTAGTGCACATCGTGGTCGCGCATCCTGTCGATGGCGACCTGTTGGTAGGGTCTAGGTGAAAACTGCATCGATCTGCTCCTTGCTGTTCAACACAACCACCTCAGCGCCCAAGCGCTGAAGGATCCCAATCACTCGAACCTGGACCGGCCTGAGCGCACCGCCTGGCCGCTTGAGCTCCACGAGCACGATCCGCCCGCCGGGCATCACGCAGATCCGATCCGGCACCCCGGCCATTCCAGGGCTGATCCATTTCAGGGCCAGGCCGCCTGCCTCCTTGACCCGCCTGGTCAGGTGCCGCTCAATGTCGCGCTCTAGCACGGCGCGGATCCAGCGACCTGACGATCCGACCTGTCAATTCGTTTCAAATCGCTGCTCTATGGGGAACATATATAAGGGTTTACCCTTAGTCTTCACGGTCATATATGCCCTCTCATGTGTACTTTGTTTTAACTGTCTGAACTGTCTGAACTGTCTGGTTTACCTATGAAAAGATGACCGGACGATTGACCGGACGATTGCCGTTTCCAGACGATTGGCTTCTGAGCAATGTTCTCGCCACGACCGCTCCGACTTCGTTTTAACTGTCTGAATCGTCTGAATCGTCTGAATCGTCTGGTCAGAATCGTCAGGTCAAAAACCAGACAGTAACCAGACCAATCGTCCGGTTTTCCGGCGCCAGCGCTTCAGCCCAGGAACTCGACATTGACAGCCCCCTGGTCCAGGATCTTGATGGCCCGGTCTAGGGTCATCGGCTCGTCGCTCTTGACCCAGATGTTGCGCATGTCCCCGCGCCACCACCTGCGCCCCAACGACATGAACCCCAGGTTGCCCAACAATGAATGGACCGCTTTGCCGTAGACCCTATCTAGGCCTTTGGCCTTCAGCGCTGCGGTGAAGTGGCTGGAGCTCAACACCGTGGCCGTGACGCCCTCGGCGCCGGCTTCCAACAGATCCTCGATGGCGTAGGCCAGGTCGCTCTTGCTCATCGCGACGATCGTCGACAGGATTTTTGTGATCGGCGCGCGCCCGTTGACCTCAAACTCAGGGTGGAGCTCGACGCCCATCATCCACTTGCGCAGCGCGCCGGCATGATCCTCAGCGGCGCCGAACAAGCGCTTGTAGTAGCCGTCCGCGTCCATGTTTTTGACGGTGGCCGTGGTCAAGGCCGAGGACAGGACCATGTAGCGTCGCTCGGCGTCGGTCTGAGGCACACCGTCGAGGAAGTTCGTGGTGATGAAGTAGTTGGTGATGTTGGGCGCGGTGTATACCGCCTTGCCCTTGCCATTCAAAGAAATAAACGTGTTCGTGATGACCGGCTTGAGCTGGTTCATCACATCGATCCGGTCGCTGCTGTGGACCTTCAGTTCGTCGATGTTCATCACTGAGGAGCCGACTGCCCAGTCGTTGAACGGTGACAACAGCGCAGAGATTTCAAGCGTCGAGACGTTGATGGCCCCGAGCATGTGCCCTAGCAGATTGAAGAAAAACGTCTTGCCGTCGCCCTGGACTCCGTGCAGCACAACGGCCCAGCCGATCCTGACGCCGGGCTTTTGCACGTTGAATGCAAGCCACGACAGGAACAGCTCACGTTCCCTGGCCTCCGGGACCATCAAAGCCATGTGGGCCTTGACGGTCTCGATGGCGGCCAGATCTTTGTCGGTGTAGACGTCGGGCATCTCCGCGGCGCTGCCGGGGCGATACAAATTCACCCATGACTTGCCATCCACCTGAAAGATCGCGGGCAACGCGGGCATGTAGCCTTTGTGTGCAACGGTGGGCATATCCCACCGCTCCAGGGCGGCCCTGTCGGCGCGCTCCCGGTTGCCGTCGCGGCCCATGGGCATGAGCCGGTTGAAATCAGCGTTGAAGCTCATCGGGGTGAGCTCTTCCTTATTTTTGATGTTGAAGAACTTGTCGCCGGTCTTCAAGTAGACCCAGTCCTGGACCCATTCCGGCGCGTTCGACGTCGGCGCCTGGTAGCGGCACCACTCCCGCACCACCGCCACCCCGACGGGCGCGCCGAGCGTCTTGAGGCGTTTGCCGATCAGCAAAACCAGGCTCTCGCGCTCGACCGTGGTCAGTGACTTGATCTTGGCGATCCGGGGCGCGATCTGCAGCTCGATGTTGCGCAGGTCTGTTTCGGCCTCGATCAGAGCGGGCAGGCCGTCGAGCGTTTTGGCGTGCACGTCCTTGACGCGCTTGATCAGCGTGGCCAGGGTCATGGCCCCGCCGCCGGCAGCCGGCGTGGTGCTGAGCGTTTGCCACTTGTCTGCGCATAGACCCTGCGCATAGCCCGCGCCGGGTTCGCTCCACTCATCGAACGCGGCGAGCCACTCGTCGGCGCCCTGGCCTTGGTGATGCATGGCTCGGGCGACGTCCATCCACTCCTCGTAGCCGCAGGATGGGTCGAGGTAGGCGAGGAGCTCGAAGCGCACCCGCGGCAGAGTCCACTCATCGAGTGGGCTTTTGAGGTTGGCGAAAGCGTCGTCGTCGACCAGGGCCACCGCACCGCCGCCGCCACCCGCACCCCGGCCGACAGCATCAGCACCGCCACCCGAGCCGGCCTCCACCAACGACCACCCGTCGGGCAGAGCGCCAGGCTCAGCCAGCGCGGCGAAGAACCGCTGCACGCCGGCCGCGTCGATGGGTTGCGGTTCGATCACCAGGAAGTTGGAGCCGGGCCCTGAGCCGCTGGCCCACTGGTACTCAACGCCGGAGGGGTGCTGCCCGTAGATCAGGTACTGCTGGCCCTGGCCCAGCACCTCGACCGCGTAGTCCTTGCCGTCGGCGCCTTTGGTGCCGGCGGGCCCTCGCAGGAAGATCTTCATCTTCGCGAACGGCTTATCCGTTCCGTACAGCAGCAGCCGCTTGGGCGCCTGGCCGACGCGACTGGGCGCAGGGCCGAGCACATTGAGGGCGATGGCCTCGATGGCCAGCGCACAGGCCTCGTCGGTGACATCGATGTCCACGCCAGGGAAATTGGCGGCGAGCAATCCAATGCTGTACGTGGCGCAGCCATTGGCCGCGAGGTGCTCGACTTGCTCGACGCTCAGACCGTTCTGCCAGCCTCTGAGGCGTGGCGCTTTGGTCCCTGGTGCGATGGGGATGACGTCCCATCCATCCCGGCGCAACTCCGGGGCGTGCGTGCCGAACTGAATCACCGGCGCTGCCTGGTGGCTTCAGACAAGTCGAGCACGGCACGGCGCAGGCCGTTGAAGCTGTCGCTCAGGATCAGCGCTGCGCAGACCTCTGGCGATGCGGTCAACGGGCCGCCTCCTTCTTCCGCCTCGCGCCGCATGGCTTCGAGGACGTCTTGCAGGAGGTCTTGCGCGTACTGGGATCGTGATCGGGCGTTGCTCATAGCGGGGGTCTCCGAGGTTGAATTCACTCTGGTGGCCGACCAGAGCCATGGACAATGTTTGGTGTCTTGGACTGGCAGCAGGTGCAGCATCGCGCGCTGGACCAGCGCGTGGAACGCGATGAGGAGCGGCGGGTTGAGCATCACGCCGTGGCCTTCATGCGCTGGACGACGGCCGGGTTCCACAGGATCTGGTAGCCGCTGTGGCCGTTGCGGGAGTAGGGCAAAGCCTCGCCCCATGCCTTGCCGGCGTCGTTGAGCTCCCACTCGTCGCGCTCGTACAAGCGTTCCGGCCATCGCCAGCGAGTCGCCTGCGTCCAGCGCCAGCAGCGCGGTGCATGCGGGTTCGCTGAAGCAGTCGACGCTGACGAACATGCTGTCGACATCGGCGATTGCGAACGCGGCGGACGCGATGCGCTCGGGGTCCATGCCAGCTGGCGGCTTGGCCATCCAACGGAGGGGTATGCCGGCGTTCATTACGCGACACCCAACAGGGCGCGAATGTCAGCGGTGCGCCAAGCCAAACGGGAATTGATGCGGAGCGGGCGCAACGGGCCATCTTCGGCCGACGCCCAACCTCTCAAAGTTTGCGGCTGGCGGTTGAGGTAGTGCGCTGCGGCAGCGGTGCCCACTGCGGGGCGAGCTTCAAGTTCCAGCGGTACGAATGCTGCGCTGCTTGCTGAGGCCTTGCTATGTTGCCGGCCAGTTTCTTGATACATCTGCATAGGGTGCCCTTCATCGCCGTTTGGCGTTGTTGAGCCCCCATTAAAAACTTGGCGGTACTACCGCCATTGTTTGGCGGTGCAGCGGTTCGTAGGGGAATGGCGGTGAAGTTTGGCGGTAATGGACTAGCGTTTGGCGGTCAATTGTTTGAGGCTGTCAGAGCGTCTTTTTTCATCAATGGCCTTGTCCAACATTGAGCCTAACGTGTCCTTGTCGATGCCGGACTTTTCGACAACCCGTGTCAGCGCCCCTCGCTTGCCGCCTCTGGCGCCTTCCTGAGGGCGTTTGCCTCCTGCGTCTCGAAACCACTCCAGCAGTTTCCTACGTTTTTGCGCCGGGTCATCCGGCAGTCCATCAATCGTGTTCTTCGCTAGCGATAAAACGATGCTTGCTTCGTCAAGCTGCTCGGCGACCGCACTGGCCAGGCGGGCGGCATCGGTCTCGCGCTGGACTGCGCCGGCCATGGGGTGAGGTTGCTCTATCGCCGACCCAACCAGTGCCCGCGCAGCAAGGTACTGGTCAATCCAAGGGTGATAGCGCAGCCTCAATCCTTGGGCGGCGTCCAGCCATTGCAGCAGCGACCTGGGTTGCGGTTCGCTTTTCGCCAAGCCCTCGAATCGTCGAAGCAGGCGTACAAGGTCTCGCGGTCCAGTGGCATTGTTTGTGGTGCTCTGCGCCTCCTCCAGCGTCCCATCGTCTGGGTTGAACTGGCACAGCAACATTGCAGCCCGCTCAGGTTCGAGGACGGGGAGGCTGAACCAATCCTCGGCGTTCATCGAACCATCGAACCAGCCAATGACGGTTTCGGCGGCCTCCGCAACCAACCGCATCAGTGCTTCGCGTCGCGGCCCGGTGCGGGGCTCCAATCCCTTTGCCAATCTCCTGAGATAGGTCTTCTCGTCCAGCGTCAGCCGTATGTGCGCGCCGTTCTTGTCTGAATGAATCTGCACAGCATCCCCCGATGCCCCCGGAACAGGAGCCCCAGCAGACCAGCGGGGGCTGGCTGTTCAACCCGGTTTCGAGGCGGGTCTAGCTGGGGCCGAACTTAGTATGGCAGGCCACAGCGTGCAGTGTCACCCCTGGACCCTTGCGTCAGCAGCCAGCGCAGCCGGGCGCTCACATCACCCCAGCTTTGCCGCCAGGTCGGAGGCCTTGGGGTTGTAGTACCGCTTCAGCGATTGCAGTGAGCGGTGGCCCGTTACAGCGCTGAGCTCCAGCACGTTACTGAGTTTTGTGCTCAAGTTCGTGGCGGCCGTGTGGCGCAGATCGTGGAACCGCTTGTGCCCCAAGCCGATGGAGGCTTTGGCCTCGGTCACCGTTCTTTGAAAGCTGTTGGGATCCACCGGGAAGACTGGCTTGTCGCCAGCGATCTTCACAAACGGGCGGAGGATCTCGATCGCGCGCTTGCTCAGCGGCACATCCCGCTTGTCCCCGTTCTTGGTTTTCTCAAGCCTCAGCCAGGCCTCGTCCAGGTGGCAGTCGGCTGCGGTGAACGACCCCAGGATCTCGCCCCTGCGCATCGCGGTTTCGAGCGCGAGCTCAACGACCACTGGCACGTAATCCTTGACCTCTTTCGGCGGGAAGTCGACCGGGCCAATCTTCTTGAACAGCTCCGCAATATCTTCAGAGGTCCAAGTGGTGTCGCGTCCGCGCGGAGCGGACGGCTTCTCGATCAGGGTGTACGGGCTGACCTTCAGCGGGACGCCCCATTTTTTGATGGCAACGGAAAAGACGCCGCCGATCAAGCTCAGCTCGCGCAGGACAGTCCCCGCGGCAACCACGGCGCTGCGTTTCTCCGTGTACTTGCGCAACGCCTCAGCGACGTCCTGGTCCAGCCGCACGAGTGCCAGGTCGTGCTTGAGGAGCCGATTTAGCGCGGATGTCTCTCTTCTGTCGTGCAACCGGGTCGGGCACTCTTCATCCCTGAAGCGCTCGAACAAAGCGCCTACGGTTTCCTTCCTGAGCGCGCTGACATCAGGCGCACTTCCGTTCTGTATTTCAGCCTCATGGCTTTTTGCCCAGTCCGTTGCGAGCCTTTTTGTTGTGAACGTCTTGCTTTGAGCCTTGAAGCCCGTTTTTCTTATGATGGCTTGCCAAGTCCCGTTTGCTCGTTTGCGTATCGTTGCCATGTTCCACCTTGTTTTTGATCCGATCCAAGAACCGAACGAAGTGTGCCCAAATTGTGACCAAATGGCCTGACTAAGAAATTTCTCATAGGTAGAAGTGACATGATTGATGTGCCGTACAAGGGCACCGGCCCGGCCACCACCGCGCTGCTCGGCGGCGAGATCGACTACATCTTCGAAGCGCTGGGCAGCGCGTCGCCGCACATCCGCAGCGGCAAGCTGCGGCCTATTGCGGTGACATCGGCCAAGCGGTCACCGTCGTTCCCCGACATCCCCACCGCCATCGAATCCGGGCTGCCCGGCTTCGATGTCACGTCGTGGTACGGGCTGTGGGCCCCGACCGGCACGCCGCCTGCCGTGGTGCAGCGTCTGCATGGCCTGGTCAACAAGGCCTTCGAAGACCCGGAGATGCGCGAGCTGTGGTTCAAGCTCGGCGCCGAGACCGGCGGCATCGCACCCGCGGCCTTCGGTGTTTTCGTGCGGCAGGAAGTGCAGAAATGGGGCAAGGTCGTTCGCGACGCGGGCGTTGTCATCGATTGACCTGAAGTACCCCGTCGCGCTGGTGCCGCGGCCCCGGCTGCACTTGATCGGATTTGGTGCAGGCCTCGAAAGCCAAGCTGCCCGCGTTCGCAGGCCCAGGTATTCGCTGACAAGTGGGTGGCGATCAATGCGCAGCGCGATGACATGCTGGCCCAGTCGGATTGGCGCGCTGTCCGCGCGGCTGACACGGGCGTGCCGCTTGCGAGCGCGTGGCTGGCCCTGGTGCTCTGCCTTTGGTGATCCGCTCGAGCGAGGGTTTAGCGTCTTGGTGCGAGTGCTCAACTCTCTGCCTGCTTCGGAAGGTTCTGTGCAATTCGCCACAAGACACCGCTTGGATCGAAGAGCGTGAAGTCTCGCATTGCCCACGGATGATTCTCGGGTTCTCCCACCTTCACGTTGAACCGCGCTGCAACCGCTTTGGCTTTCTCGTGCCATGCATCGACGTTTTCGACAAGTAAGTGCATTTGATAGTTCGTCGCGTGCTCTGGAACGAAGAAGTCTTGAAGCAAGAAGCTCGACTCGCCGCAGTGGAAGTAGGCGATGTCTTCGAAAACCGAAGCACGAGTGAAGCCGAGCGATTCATAGAACTCCATCGACAGCATGAAGTTCCTTGCCGGGATAAACGCCTTGATTTCCACGACCGCGAGATTTGGTGCATTCATGTGTATCGACTTCTACCGTTCGAGATAAGCGTTCGATAACGCCGAGACGCCAAGCCCGGGCTGGCGAGAATGTACCGCGTACCGCCGACCAGGCCCTGGTGGCCCGCCGTTGGGACTCGGCTTGAGCGGGGTTAGACCCCGATGTGCTCATGCCAGCGCCTCGCGTACTAGCTCGGGATGTTTGTGCGCAATACGAATGAGGGCTTGTGCTGCACCAGATGGTGACCTGCGACCTTGCTCCCACTCTTGAAGAGTGCGCTTCGAGATGCTCAAGGCAGAGGCGAACTCCGACTGCGACATCCCTGTGCTTTGACGGGCTTCAACGACTTCATTGACCGCAACCTCAGTTGCGCGTGCAAAATTCCGCGACTTCATTTGGCGCACGGACTCCAAGAGCTTGAGGCCAAGCTCTTCACCAGAGTTGCGTGCCTTGTCGGGTTTACGAGTGGTCATCTTCGATCTCCGTGTGCACGGCGCATAGTACGTCAAAGACGTATTCAACGCCAGTGCGGGCGCCGGAAGAGGTGATTGCGGTTTCTAACGTCGAAGATACCCGTCCTGCCGTGTAGGGTCCGGTTGACCGACCTGTTGGGCGTCAGCGCTCCAAGCTTGCACGCCGCTCGTTTAAAGTTGTACAATATTCTGTACATTCACAAAGGAGCCAGATGATGGATGCCATTAGCTACAGCGCAGCACGTGCCAACTTAGCCAAGACAATGGATCGTGTTTGTGACGACCACGAGCCGTTAATTATTACCCGCAATGGTGAACAGTCCGTTGTGATGTTGTCGCTAGAGGACTACAACGCACTTGAAGAGACAGCCTTCCTTTTGCGCAGCCCCGCCAATGCAAAGCGCCTTCTCTCATCCATTGCACAGATCACTGCCGGAAAAGGTACTGAGCGAGAACTGCCACAGTGAAATTGATTTTCTCCGACGAGGCATGGGACGACTATTTGTATTGGCAGAAGCAGGACCGTAAGATGGTCGAACGGATCAACAAGCTGATCCAAGAGGTAAAGCGTGAACCATTCTCAGGACTTGGTAAACCGGAACCACTGAAACATGCATTGTCTGGCTTCTGGTCCCGCAGAATCACTGACGAACACCGCATGGTGTATCGAGTCGAAGGGGCCGCATTGCTTCTTGCTCAGTTGCGCTACCATTATTGATCCTGCGACAACTAACGTTCGGAATAAGCGATCTAAAACGGTAGGACGCCAGAGACCGGTTGGCAAAAATGTACCGTGTACCGCCGACCGGGCCCTGGTGGCTTGCCCTTGGCGCTCCGCTTGAGCGAGAGGCTAGGCGTCAACGCTCACAAGCTCGCCGCTTGAGTGCGGGCTAGGTACTTGATGTCCCTTCGCTTTGAGGTCTTCGATGTGGAGTTCGATAGCTTCTTGAATCAGTGCGGCGACTTCTTCTCGGGTATCGGCGGCCGCGATACAGCCAGGCAGATCGGGCACGTATGCGCCAAAACTGCTGTTTCCTTGTTCGATGACAACCAAGTACTGCATGCTCGACCTCAATTCTTCAAACCCGCTTGCTTTAGGATGCTGCTCAAAGTGCCGGGAGGCACCTCGATGCTTGGCTTGCCAGCGACCGTGACTGTCCCAGCTTTGGACGCATGATGGTACTGGCGGTGACTTCCCTTCTGACGTACCTAGAACCAGCCGTCTGCCTCAAGGCGTGCGATCAGAGCGCATTTTCCAGAATCAGCGCGGATGAACTCATCTCGACGGCTAGCATGGCCTCGGCGATGAAAAAAGCCGGGGCAATCTCGGGCAAGTACAAACCGCCGAACCAGTAGGCCCAGCACAAGGCCTGAACGCAGCCGCGCCGACGAGACTTCACCCAGCTGAAGAAGATGTCGGCCTTGAAGAAGCCGCGCGCGGTGTCTTGCGCTCAAGCCATGGCGGCATTCAAGCTGCCGGATTGCAACAGTTTTCCGGGCAGCGCGCCGGTCAGCTCACCGTCAAGGTTAGTCGTGACGCCGGCCACCATGGTGCGGCGGTAACCTGACGCTTTTTGCGGCAAGCGCTTGCCGCCGTGCGCCGACATCGACGGTTTCAGCTTGCACGCTGCGGATCGCAGGCTAAGCACACGACCGCAATCGGCTTGCACAGCTTTGCCTCTAGATCACCCAGCCGGCGCTGTCTGATGCGCGGGTCCAGCTCAACGTCAAGCCCCTGCAATTCGAGCTGCAGGCCCCTCGCGGGCCGCCGCTCAAGAACCCGTTCGCTGCTGCCTGACCATGTACAGGCCGGCGCCGATCAGCAGCGCGATGCCGCACCAGCCCATGGCGTTGGGCAGCGTGCCCCAGACGAAGTAGCCGAGCAGCACGGCCCACAGCAGGCCGACATAGCGAAACGGCGCGATCACCGTCATCTCACCGTGGCGCATTGCCGCGATCAGCGCGTAATAGCCGGTAGACACCAGCAGCGATGACAGCGAGAGCCAGCCCAGTTCGCGCCCTTGCATCGGCATCCAGCCCTGGAAAGCCATCACCACCGCAGCCATTAACCAGACTACGCCGGCGGTGGCAAGCGTGACCAGAATCGACGGCGTGGCCGACGAAATCTTGCGCGTCAGCAGGTCGCGAAACGCATAGATCAGCGTCGCGAGCAAGCACATCCAAGCGTAGACGTTGAAACCATCAGCCGCCGGCTGCACGACCAGCAGCACACCGGCAAAGCCCAGCGCGATCGCCAGCCAGCGCGCGAGGTCGACGCGCTCTTGCAAAAACACCTTGGCCAGCACGACGATGAACAGCGGCGACGACAGGTTGATCGCCGTGATGTTGGCCAGCGGCAGGTGGAACAGCGCGGCCAGATAGAGCACGGTGCCCACGCCCTCGCAGCTGGCGCGCAGCAGCACCCAGCCCCGGGCGACATCGCGGATGCGGTCGAGCGCACCCATGCGTGCGGCCACCAGCAGCATCAACGCGATCGCCATCGCGCCGCGAACGACGATCATCTGCGCAGCGGGCAGGCGTTCGCCCACCGCTTTCATGATCGCGTCGTTGCCGATGAAGGCCGACATGCCCAGGATCATCCAGGCGATGCCGATGCGGTTGTGGCTTGCGCGGTCGTCGCCGCTCATGCGGCGCGACTGCCGGCAGCGTGGTCGAAGCGCTGTGGCTTGCGGCAGGCCACCGCGCCCCGGCGCGCGCGGGCGACCGGGTTGCAGCAGCGCGCCGATCCGGCGCCGATCAAGAGGTGAACTTCTTGCCTTCGGCGGCCATGCGCTCGAGCAGCGGCGAGATCGTGAAGTCCGGCCCCATCAGCTTGCCATAGGCCTTGATCTTGGCCACGACCTCGGCCAGACCGATGTGGTCGGCATGGTGCATCGGGCCGCCACGGTAGACCGGCCAGCCGTAGCCGTTGACCCAGACCACGTCGATGTCTGAGGCCCGGATCGCGATGCCTTCGTCGAGGATCTTGGCGCCCTCGTTGATCATCGCCAGCGTGCAGCGCTCCAGAATCTCGGCCTCGCTGATCGCACGCGGCTGGCGGCCCTGCTTGGCAACGAAGTCGGTGATGATCTGGCGCGTGATATCGGACGGCTTGGCATTGCGCGCCTCGTCGTAGTCGTAGAAGCCCGCGCCGGTCTTCTGGCCCCGGCGGTCGCGCTCGCACAGCAGTTCGCGGATGGTCGAGCTCTTGCTCGTCTCGCGCGACCAGCCCAGGTCGAGACCGGCCAGGTCGGACATCGCAAACGGCCCCATCGGCATGCCGAAGTCGTAGAGCACCTTGTCGATATCCCAAGGCATCACGCCCTCGAGCAGCATCGCTTGAGTCTGCGCGCCGCGCGCGGCGAGCATGCGGTTGCCGATGAAGCCCGGGCAGACGCCCGACAGCGCGGCGACCTTGCCGATCTTCTTGCCGATCTGCATCGCGGTGGCGATCGCGGTCTTGGAGGTCTTGTCGCCGCGCACCACCTCGAGCAGACGCATCACGTTGGCCGGCGAGAAGAAGTGCATCCCGACCACCGCCTCGGGGCGCGAGACCGCTGTGGCGATCTCGTTGAGGTTCAGCGCCGAGGTGTTGCTGGCCAGCACAGCGCCTTGTTTGACGATGCGGTCGAGCTTGGCAAAGATGTCTTTCTTGACCGCCATCTCCTCGAACACGGCCTCGATCACCAGGTCGCAGTCGGCCAGCGAGTTCATGTCGAGCGAGCCGGTCAGCAAGCCGATGCGGCGCTCGGCCTCTGCCATCGAGAAGCGGCCGCGCTTGGCCGAGTTCTCGTAGTTGCGACGCACGACAGCCAGGCCGCGGTCGAGCGCGCCCTGGTTGGTCTCGACCAGCGTGACCGCGATGCCGACGTTGGCGAAGTTCATCGCGATGCCGCCACCCATCGTGCCGGCGCCGATGATGCCGACCTTGTTCACCGCCACCGTCGGCGTGTCAGCCGGCACGTCGGGGATCTTCTGGGCCATGCGCTCGGCAAAGAAGCCGTAGCGCTGCGCGATCGACTGCGCGCCGGTGACGAGCTCGCCGAACAGCCGGCGCTCCTCGAGCTTGCCCGCTTCGAACGGCAGGTTCACCGCCGCCTCGATGCAGCGGATGTTGTACTCGGGCGCCAGGAAACCGCGGAACTTGCGCGCGTTGGCCTTGCGGAATTCGGCAAAAATCTCAGGATTGGCGCGCGCAGCGGCCAGCTTGTCGTCAGAGTCGCGCACCTTGCGCAGCGGCCGGCCTTCGGCGAGCACCTTGCGCGCAAAAGCAATCGCACCGGCGCGCAGGCCATCGGCCGGGACCAGTTCGTCGACCAGACCCATCGCCAGGCACTCAGCAGCGCCGACATGGGTGCCGCCGGTGACCATCTCGAGCGCTCGCTCAGCCCCGACGATGCGCGGCAGGCGTTGCGTGCCACCGGCGCCCGGCAGCAGGCCGAGGTGCACTTCGGGCAGGCCGCATTTGGCGCTGGGCACGGCCACCCGGTAATGGCAGCACAGCGCCACTTCGAGCCCGCCGCCCAGCGCGGTGCCGTGGATCGCTGCGATCACCGGCTTGGACGCGCCTTCGATTTCGTCCTGCGCCTCGAACAGCGAGGGCGCGCGTGGCGGCTTGCCGAACTCGGTGATGTCAGCGCCGGCCAGGAACGTGCGGCCTTCGCAGATCAGCACCACGGCCTTGATGGCGGGGTCGGCGTTGGCCATGCGCATGCCTTGCACCAAGCCCTCGCGGACGGCTTGCGACAAGGCATTGACGGGCGGGTAGTTGATGCTGAGGATGCCGATGCCGTCTTCGACGACAAGCGAGGACACGGTGTTGATCACGGTCATGATGGAAAGACTCCTGGGGAAAGTGAAGAAAGGTCGGCTGACTCACCGGTCTTGCAAGCGGGGCGAACCCCACGAGCCGGGCAGGGCGTCAACAGACCGACGAACAAAGGTTGGGCAAACAAACGCACTGCGCTGTCGGGGTGCATGCCAGGCACCCACCAGCGCAGCGCCGATGCGGCATTGATCATGGTCGCCACCTGCTGGGCGGCCATCGAGGCGTCGACCGGGCGAATCGAGCCTTCGATCATGCCGTCAACAATGAACAGGCCGAAACGCTCGGTGAGCTGGGCCATGTGGCTGACGGTCAGGCTGCGGCTGGCATCGGCCAGCGCGCTGCGTGCTGTGGCGCGCAGCAGCGGCCCCTGGTCAGAGAGCTGAAACCGCACCAGCGCGCAGGCTGTGGCGGCCAGCCGCTCGCCGCCGGATGCCAGCCTGTCGATGGCCAGCAGCTGGGTGCGTCGGATGACGTCGAAGCTGTGCTCGAAACACAGCGCGACCAGGTCGTCCTTGCTGGCGTGGTGGTGGTAGAAAGAGCCTTTGGTCAGGTTCAGCCGCGCCGAGATCCGGTCGACCGACGCGCCGCGGTAGCCCTGCTCGTTGATCAAGGTGGTCGCGGCGCGCAGAAAAGCTTCGCGGGTGGCGTGCTCGCCACTGGCGGGCGGCGCCCAGTCCAGCGCGGCGGGCTCGGCCCAGCGCTCGGGCTGGCGGGCCAGCCCACCGATCAGCAGGTCGCTGAGCTGGTCGGCGACGCGGGCATAGTCCTCAGGCTCGAACCTGAGCATCCAGACCCGCATGCCGGTGGTCAGCGTCAGCAGCAGATAGGTTCGCGCATTGCGCTCGAAGCGGTCGAAATGCGCTGAACGCTCCAGCCCATCGTGGCTGCCGGATGCCGACAGGCCTGGTGCCGAGAAGATCGCCCGCAGCTTGCGAAACAGCGCGTTGTAGGCCTCGGCCACCTGGTCGCCCTGCGGCGCGGCCAGCGCGCGGACCTCGTTGAGCGAGACCAACTCGCTGCGCCGACCGGCGGCCACATCGGCCAGCAGCGCCGCTTGGCCCCGCAACAGGCTGCGGATCTGCTCGGCCGGACCCAGCGACTTCAGCGCTGCGGCCACCAGCTCGTGCAACGTGGCGATCGAGCGCAGCATCGCGTCGGCGGCCAGGTCTTCCTTGCGCCGGTAGTAGTAGTTGACGCTGGCCTTGAGCAGGCCGACACGGCTCGCCACCCCCTCGAGGGTGGCGCCCTTGATGCCGTGCTGGTTGAACTCCTGCGCCGCAGCGACCAGGATCGCTTCACGCTTTTCCTGGTACTTGTCGGTCGTGGCGCAGGCCTCGGGCTTGCTCGCGCCGCGCAAGCTTCGACTCGCGTTGATCACGGTGTGGCTGCTGGCTGCACAACGACGGGGATGACGGTGCAACAGGGACGGTGCACCGTCAAGCCCGATCAGTAGACCTCGAACAAGCCGGCGCCGCCCATGCCGCCGCCGATGCACATCGACACCACCACGTGCTTGGCGCCGCGGCGCTTGCCTTCCATCAGGATGTGGCCGCTCAAGCGCGCGCCGGTCATGCCGAACGGGTGGCCGATGGCGATCGAGCCGCCGTTGACGTTGAACTTGGCCGGGTCGATGCCGAGCTTGTCACGCGAGTACAGGCATTGGCTGGCAAAGGCTTCGTTGAGCTCCCACAGGTCGATGTCTTCGATCTTCAGACCGTGGCGCGCCAGCAGGCGCGGGATCGCAAACACCGGGCCGATGCCCATCTCGTCGGGCTGGCAACCTGCCACCGCCCAGCCCTTGAAAGCGCCCAGCGGCTGCAGCCCGCGGCGCTCGGCATCCTTGGCTTCCATCAGCACCACCGCAGCGCCGCCGTCGGCGAGCTGGCTGGCATTGCCGGCGGTGACGTAATTGCCCGCGCCACGGACCGGCTCGAGCTTGGACAGCCCGGCCAGCGTGGTCTCAGGACGGTTGCACTCGTCACGGTCGACCACCACGTCGACCATCGACTCTTCCTTCGTGACCTTGTCGATCACCTTCATCCGGGTCTTGACCGGGATGATCTCGTCCTTGAACTTGCCAGCAGCCTGGGCAGCGGCCATCAGCTGCTGCGACTGCAGCGAGTACTCGTCCTGGTAATCGCGGCTGAGCTTGTAGCGCTGGGCGACGATGTCGGCGGTCTCGATCATCGGCATCCAGAATGCAGGGTGCATCGCGGTCAAGCGATCGTCACGGCCACCGCCGCCACCACCTTGGTAGGTGATCGAATCGACACCGCAACCCACCATCACGCTCGCACCCTCTTCGACGATGTGGTGCGCGGCCACAGCGATCGCGTTCAGCCCTGACGAGCAGGCGCGGTGGATCGTCATGCCCGAGGTCGTGACCGGCAAGCCGGCCAGCAAGGCAGCCGCCCGACCGACGTTGCCAGCGGCCGCGACGCAGCCAGCGACCACGTCTTCGATCTCGGCCGGCGCAGCGCCGGAGCGCTTGACCGCATGCTCAATCGCAGCGCCGAGGATGGTCATGTTGGAGGTGTTGTTGAAACCGCCGCGGCCAGCCTTGGCCAGACCGGTGCGTGCGTAGGAGACGATGACTGCTTGTCGCATGATGATTTCCTGTGTTTGGATTCGGACTTGACGGCGTCGGCCTGGCGGCCGGAGCGCACTTCAAGACTGGCTTGCCGGCCCATACCTTGGTTTTGAACGACCGCCATGGTGGCATCTGCCGCCAAGGCAATTTCCGGCGTCATCGGACGATACCATGTGCCAACCCGGCGGCGAAGAGGGGTGAAAACCCTGGTCTGCCGTGTCGCGGATCGTCTTGCGCGGCCCGCCCATGCCGGCAATACTGCCGATATGAATTCTCCGCCCAGCAGGTCCTGCCCGCACTGCGCTGTCGCCGCCTCGGCACAGCCCCAGCGATGCGCCGATATTGAGCGCCAGACTGCCCGCACGACCAGCCCCAAGCCACCGAGAGCGCGCCTGTGACCATCACCAAGATCTTCATCGCCAACCGCGGCGAGGTGGCGATACGCATCGCTCGCGCCATCGCCGACCTGGGACTTCGCAGCGTCGCGGCCTACTCGCAGGATGACGCCGGCAGCCTGCACTGGCGTCGGGCCGACGAGGCCTGCGCATTGCCGGGCCAGCGTGCAGCGGCTTACCTCGACGCCGACGCGCTGATCGCCGCGGCGCTGGCCAGTGGCTGCGACGCAGTCCACCCGGGCTACGGTTTCCTGTCCGAGCGCGACGACTTTGCGCGCCAATGCGCTGGCGCCGGGCTGGTCTTCATCGGTCCGCAGGTCGAGCAGCTCGCGCTGTTTGGCGACAAGGCACGCGCCCGCGCTGCGGCACTGGCCGCCGGCGTGCCGGTGCTGCGCGGGCTGGACCATGCCGTCACGCTGGAACAGGCGAGGGCGTTCTTCGACTCGCTGGGCCCCGGTGCAGCGATGATCATCAAGGCGATCGCCGGCGGCGGCGGGCGTGGCACGCGTGCGGTGCAGTCGGCCGAAGAGATCGAGCCGGCCTTCGCGCGCTGCCAGTCCGAAGCGCTGTCGTCTTTTGGCCGCGCCGATGTCTTCGTCGAGCAGTTCATCACCCGGGCCCGCCATGTCGAGGTGCAGATCCTGGGCGACTGCCGGGGTTCGGTGACGCACCTGGGCGAGCGCGAATGCAGCTTGCAGCGGCGCTTCCAGAAGATCGTCGAGATCGCCCCCGCGCCTTGTCTGGACGACGCACTGCGCCAGCAGATCATTGGCGCCGCGCTGCGCTTTGCCCGCAGCGTGGGCTACCGCAGCCTGGGCACTTTCGAATTCCTGGTCGACGTCTCGGGCCAGCCCGGCGCGCAGCCCTTCGTCTTCATCGAGGCCAATGCGAGGCTGCAGGTCGAGCACACCGTGACCGAGCAAGTCACCGGCGTCGACCTGGTGCAGACCCAGATCAGGCTGGCCCAGGGTGCGACGCTGGCCGAGCTGGGGCTGGATGCGCCAGGCATCGCCACGCCGCGCGGCCATGCAGTCCAGGCCCGGGTCAACATGGAGTCGATAGCCGCTGACGGCTCGGTGCGACCCGGCGGCGGCACGCTGACGGTCTACGAGACGCCCAGCGGGCCGGGCCTGCGGACCGACGGCTTCGGCTATGCCGGCTATGTCACCAGCAGCGCTTTCGACTCGCTGCTGGCCAAGGTCATCGCCAGTTCGCCATCGGCCGATGTCGCCGACGCGCTGAGCCGCGCGGGCCGCGCGCTGGCCGAGTTCAGGATCGAAGGGGTGGTCAACAATCTGGGCTTCTTGCGCAACATCCTGGCCCACCCCGACGTGGCCGCAGGCCGCGTGCACACGCGCTGGGTCGACGAGCAGATGGTCGCGCTGGCAGCACCTGTGGCAGACGCTTCACCGCTGCCCGCCGTGCCCGGCGCCCTGCTGAGCAGCCCGGCCGACACCGGCCACGCCGGCGCGCGGGTCAAGAGCCGCGACCCGCTCGCGCTGTTCGCCCACGACGCCCAGGTCAAGGCGCAGCAGGTTCAGGCGCAGCAGATTCAGACACAGCAAGCCACGCCGGCGGCCGAACTCGCCCGGCCCGACGGCAGCTTCGGCCTGGCATCGCCAATCCAGGGCACGCTGGTCGCCGTCCATGTCGCCGTCGGCGATGCGGTCCGGCTCGGCCAGCCGGTGGCGGTGGTCGAGGCGATGAAGATGGAGCATGTGATCAGCGCCGACCGCAGCGGCATCGTGCGCCAGGTCACGATGGCCATAGGCGACGTGGTGCGAGAAGGCTTTGCGATCGTCTATGTCGAGCCGGCCGAGGTCGCTGGCGGCAGCTTTGCCGTTGCCGCCGAGGTCGACCTCGACCACATCCGCGCCGACCTGCAGCAAGTGATAGACCGCCACGCCCTCACGCTGGACCAGAACCGGCCCGAGGCGGTGGCCAAACGCCATGCCGCAGGCCACAGGATGGCGCGCGAGAACATCGCCGAGCTGGCCGATGCGGACTCGTTCAAGGAGTACTGGCCGCTGGTGGTCGCGCGCCAGCACCAGCGCAACGACATGGACGCGCTGCGCCGCAACACGCCGGCCGACGGCGTGGTCGCGGGCACCTGCTCGATCAACGGCGACTTGTTCGACGACAGCCGCTCCAGAGCGATCATCGTGCACTACGACTACACCGTGCTGGCCGGCACGCAGGGGCACCGCAACCACTACAAGCAGGACCGGATGTTCGATCTGGCCCAGCGCTTCAGGCTTCCGATCATCGTCTTCGGCGAGGGCGGCGGCGGGCGGCCAGGCGAGGACTACATCGGCCCGCGGGTGGCTTTCGACACCCACACCTTCACCGCTTACGCCAAGCTCAGCGGGCTGGTGCCGCTGGTCGCAATCGTCAACGGCCGCACCTTCGCCGGCAACACCGCGCTGGTGGCCTGCAGCGACGTGATCATCGCCACCGAGGGCTCGACGCTGGGCATGGGTGGGCCGGCGATGATCGAAGGCGGCGGCCTGGGCATCTACACGCCAGAAGAGGTCGGTCCGATGTCGTTCCAGGTGCCCAACGGCGTCGTCGACATCCTGGTCAAGGACGAGGCCGACGCGGTGCGGGTCGCGAAGAAATATCTGTCGTACTTCCAGGGTCCGGTGGCGCGCTGGCAGGCCCATGACCAGCGCAAGCTGCGCCACGTCGTGCCCGAGAACCGGCTGCGCCTGTACGACATGCGCGAGGTCATCGACACCATCGCCGACGTCGATTCGGTGCTCGAGATCCGGCGCCAGTTCGGCGTCGGCGTGATCACCGCCTTCATCCGCATCGAAGGCAAGCCTATGGGCGTGATCGCCAACAACCCGCACCACCTGGCCGGCGCGATCGACGCCGACGGCGCCGACAAGGGCGCGCGATTCCTGCAGCTGTGCGACGCTTTCGACATCCCGGTGCTCAGCCTGATGGACTGCCCCGGCATCATGGTTGGGCCGGACCATGAGCGCACGGCGCTGGTGCGCCACAGCGTTCGCATGTTCAACGTCGGCGCCAACCTGACGACGCCGATGCTCGTGGTCGCCGTGCGCAAGGCTTACGGCCTGGGCGTGCAAGCGATGTGCGGCGCCAGCGCGCTGGTCGGGTTCTTCACCGTCGCCTGGCCGACCGCCGAGTTCTCGGGCATGAACATCGAAGGCATGGTCAAGCTCGGCTACCGCAAAGAGCTCGCGGCAATCGAAGACCCCGAGCTGCGCCGGGCCGAGTTCGACCGCCGCGTGGCGATCGCCTACGACAACGCCAAGGCGGTCAACGCCGGCATGGGCGGCGGACTCGACGACGTGATCGACCCAGCCACGACGCGCGACTGGATCGCCAGCGGCCTGCGCCGCTTGCCGCCGGTCGCGCCCCGCACCGAGAAGAAATACCCCTTCGTCGACACCTGGTGACGAGCAAGGTTGATGAGCAAAGGCAATGAGCAAGCCATGAAGAACCCACCTGTCGACGTGTTGATCATCGGTGCCGGCGCTTCGGGCGCGGCGATGGCCTGGAGCCTGGCCGACACCCGGATGCGCATCCTGTGCCTGGAACAGGGCGACTGGGTCAAGCCCTCGGACTACCCGAGCAATGGCCGGGACTGGGAAGCCAGGCAGCTGGCCGAGTTCAACTTCAGCCCGAATGTTCGCGCCGCAGCGGCCGACTATCCAATCAACGAAGTCGACTCGCCAATCAAGATCGCCAACTACAACGGCGTGGGCGGCGGCACGGTGCTTTACGCGGGCCATTTCCCGCGCTTTCACCCCTCCGATTTCAGGGTTCGGTCGCTGGACGGCGTGGCCGACGACTGGCCGATCGACTACCACACGCTGGCGCCTTTTTACGCCGAGAACGACCGGATGATGGGCGTCTCGGGCCTGAGCGGCGACCCGGCCTATCCGCCCAAGGAGCCGATGATGCCGCCGCTGCCGCTGGGCAAGTCGGGGCAGACGCTGGCCCGAGGCATGAACAAGCTGGGCTGGCACTGGTGGCCGTCGGACAGCGCGGTAGCGACCGAGGACTACCACGGACGGGCCCGCTGCATCAACCTAGGCCATTGCCTGGGCGGCTGCGCCCAGGGCGCCAAGGCCAGCACCGACATCACCTACTGGCCTGAAGCGATCCGTGCCGGGGTCGAGTTGCGCACCCGCTGCCGGGTGCGCGAGATCACCACCAACGACCAAGGCATGGCGACAGGTGCGATCTATTACGACGCCGACGGGGTCGAGCATTTCCAGGCCGCCGAGGTCGTCGTGATGGCCTGCAACGGTGTCGGGACACCGCGGATCCTGCTGAATTCGACCTCGGCGCGCTTTCCCGACGGGCTGGCCAACTCCAGCGGCCTGGTCGGCAGGAACCTGATGTTCCACCCCTACGCAGCAATCACCGGCTACTTCGACCA
The DNA here is from genome assembly GCA_945878355.1 of Bordetella parapertussis. GTDB lineage: Bacteria > Pseudomonadota > Gammaproteobacteria > Burkholderiales > Burkholderiaceae_C > Pseudaquabacterium. The sequence continues at coordinate 23,283 of CAMCTC010000039.1, forward strand.
GGCGCTGGACGGCTACCGCGGCCCGGGCAACTGCATCTGGAGCCAGGAGTTCTACGAAACCGACCGTTCGCGCGATTTCCTGCGCGGCTATACCTTCGAGTTCACCCGCGGCCGCGGCCCGGTGATCACCGCGCTGGCCGGCATGCGGTCGGGCCGCGTGCCCTGGGGCGACGAGCACCACACCGAATACCGCCGCATCTTCAACCGCAGCACCGGCATGGTCGCGATCTGCGAGGACCTGCCCGAAGCCCACAACCGGGTCACGCTGGACCCCACGCTGGTCGACAGCAACGGCATTCCAGCACCGAAGATAACTTATAAATTGAGCGACAACAGCCGCCGAATGCTGGACCATGCGGTGGCCCGCGCCACCGAGGCCTTGCGCGCTGCAGGCGCTTACGAGGTGGCCTCAGAAACCCCGCTGGCGGTCGGCGGCTGGCATTTGATGGGCACGGCGCGCATGGGCAGCGACCCGACGCGATCGGTGGTCAACGAGTGGGGCCGCAGCCACGATGTGAAGAACCTGTTCATCGTCGACGGCAGCATCTTCGTCACCTCGGCGGGCGTCAACCCCACTGCGACCATCCAGGCGCTGACGCTGTACATCGCCGACGCGATGAAAAAACGCCTGGCCAACCTCTTCGACTGACCCCACCCATGCCACCCGTGATCCCAAACGTGATCTCAAACGTGATCCCCTTGCTGCCAGAGCATCCGCTGTCGGTCGACGACCAACGATCGCTGCGCTGCCTGGTCGCGCTGATGATTCCGGCCAGCGCGCAACACGCCGTGCCTGGCGCCGATGACGCGCTGATCTTTGCCGACATCCTGGCCAGCCTGCGGCCGCACGCCGTCCTGGCCCGCGACGCGATGGCGCAGTTGCAAGCGCTGTCTGGGGCTTGCTTCGCCGACCTGGCCGCGGCCCAGCAGTCGGCGCTGGCGCAGCGCTTTCGCAGCGAACGGCGTTCGCTGGCGACGCTGCTGGTCAGCGTGACCGTGCAGTGCTATTACCGCGATGACCGGGTGATGCGCTCGCTGGACATGGAGGTCAGGCCGCCGTTCCCGAAAGGCTTCGAAGTCGAGCAGGGCGACTGGTCGCTGCTGGACCCGGTTCGCAAGCGCGCCAAGATGTACCGCGACGCGCCTTGAGCGCTGTTGCGGCCTAGCACCCGGCGGCAAAGGCTCACCCCCCACCGCATCAACGAGGATGATCGATGAGCCCCAGCCCTGACCCTGCCACTGACATGCGCAGCCACCTGCTCACCGGACTGACGGTGATCGAGTTGCCGCAAAGCGTGGCGATCCGCTACTGCGGCCGACTGCTGGCGGCGATGGGCGCCAGGGTGCTGCAAGTCGGCGCTGCGTCGACCGATGGCGTGGGTTACGGCGCTGCCGCCAGCACCGCTTATGCCGCTTGGCTGGACGCCGGCAAAGCGCCGGTGTCGGCAGATCTGGCGCGCGCGATGGCCGAGACCGGCAGCGTAGACCTGGTGCTGGCCGGGCCGGGGGCTGCCGCGGTGGCCGAAGCCGACCTGGCGATCCAGACCGCCGGCGATGCGGCAGGCCGCGCCGCGCTCAGGCTGGGCCTGACTTGGTTTGCCAGCGACGGCCCATACCGCGACTGGACAGGCAGCGACGCGGTGATCCAGGCGATGAGCGGCGTGGCGTATTCCACCGGCCCGCTAGACGGCGACCCGATGCTGCCGCGCGGCCATGCGCCGCAGGCGGTCGCTGGCACCGTGGCCTGCATCGCCGCGCTGGGGGCGCTGATCGGTCGCCGACGCGGCTGGACCGGCCGGCAGATCGACGTCGATGTGCTCAGCGCCAACCTGTGTTTCCACGAAAGCACGGCCTGCAGCGCCGCAGCAGACAACGAGCCGGTGCGTCGGCGCGGCGTCAACCGCTTCACGCCCACTTTCCCGGCCGGCATCTACAAGACCCTGGACGGCTGGACCGGACTGACCGCGCTGACGCCGCCACAGTGGGTCGCGCTGTGCGGCCTGGTCGGGCAGCCCGGCCTGGGGCTGGACCTGCGTCACCATGTCACGCTGAACCGGCTCGACGACGCCGACCAGCTCGACGCTGTGCTGCGGCCAGCGCTCGCGCAGCGCACTTCGGCGCATTGGTTGACCGAAGGCCAGGCACTGCGCATCCCGTTCGCGCCGGTGCCCACGCTGGCTGAACTGCCGCTGACGCCACATTGGCGCGAGCGCGCCAGCTTCGCGCCGATCGCCGGCCTGGGCCAGGCGCTGGGCCAGGCGCTGGGCCAGGGTCTGGGCCCGACGCTGCCCTTCAAGGTCGAGCTGATCACCGCCGCCAGCGCGGGCAGCCAGCCCAGAGCCCGCAGCGCCGCTGCTGCGGGCTCGCAACCGCTGGGCGGGCTGCGTGTTCTCGACCTGACGATGGGCTGGGCCGGTCCCTTGGCCACCCGCCACCTGGCCGACTTGGGCGCCGATGTCGTCAAGGTCGAGTCCTGCAGCCATATCGACTGGTGGCGAGGCTTCGACGCGATGACCGATGCCGATCCGCCGGCCTACGAAACGCGGCCAACCTTCCTGATGGTCAACCGCCACAAGCGCGGCATCACGCTCGACTTCAAGACCGACACCGGCCGCGGCCTGCTGCGCCGCCTGGCTGCCGGCTCTGACCTGATGATCGAGAACTATGCCCCGGGTGCGCTGAACAAGCTCGGGCTCGGCACGCGCGCGATGGCCAACGCGGTGCCTGGGCTGATCGCGGTGTCTATGGGCGCTTTCGGCAACCAAGGGTCTTGGAGTTCTTTCAGGGCCTATGGGTCGACGGTCGAGCAAGCCAGCGGCTTCCCGTTCGTCAATGGCCGGGCCAGCGATCCGCCGACGATGCAGCATGTGGCCTATGGCGATCCGGTGGCTGGTCTGTACGGCGCGCTGGCCTGCCTGGCGGCGATCTACCGGCGTGAGTCGGCCGTGGACGACGACGCCTGCCTGATCGACCTGGGCCAGGTCGAGTGCTTGTTCCAACTCGCGGCCGATGCGATCGTCGCGCAGTCGACCCAGTCCGATGCGCTGGCGCGCGACGGCAACCGCCACCCGATGTCGGCGCTGCGCATGGCAGCGGGCTGCGCCGCCGGTGCCGCCGGTCCGGCCTGGATCGCGGTATCGGTCGAAACCTCGGCGCAGTGGCAGGCGCTGGCGGGCTTGCTGGGCTTCACGGGCACAGGCGCGCATGAAGGCCAAAGCCTCTCAAGCAAAGGTGGCTTTGCCACTTTGCTTGATCCCCACGGGGGGCGGCGGGCTTTGGCCGGCCTTGGGGCGCTCAAGACCCACGAGGCCGATCTCGAAGCCGCGACGCACGCCTGGGCCGCAACGCGGCAAGCCGGGGACGCGGTGGCAAGTCTGCAGCGCGCCGGCATCCCGGCCGGCCCGGTGCAGCCCGGCAACACCTTGCCCGAAGATCCGCAGCTCGCTGCGATGGGCTACTTCCGCGCGATGCAGCGCCGCCATGTCGGCCAGCACCTGAGCACGCAGACGCCTTACCGCTTTGACGGCGCGGCGCTGCCGATCGGCGGGCCGGCGCCCACACTGGGCCAGCACAATGCCGAACTGCTGTGCGACCGGCTCGGTCTGAGCGCGGGCGAGTACGACGAACTGCTCAAGTCCGGGGTGATTGGCACCCGCGCCACCGCCAATAGCTGATCGGGCTCTCCGGCTCGGTCGGCCGGTTCAAACCTCCAAACCCATAGGTCCGCCCGAACTGCGATGCGCCATCATTCTCCATTTCTATGGCTTCAATGGATCGTCGCGCTAGGGCTGGTGGGATGCGGCGGTGGTGACGAGGACAAAACGCCGATGTCGGCGCCATCCAGCGCAGTACAGCGCGTCAAGGCGCTGGGTGCCAATCCTGGCGCCGACACGGCAGCGCTGGTCAATCAAGCGGTGAACCTGCAGGATGCGATCGCCATTCTGAAATTGATCGTCGGCCTGGACATCAACGCCACTGGCCAGGCCGTCACGGCATACCAGTCGTATGCGGCCGATTTCGACGGCAATGGCAAGGTCGAGTTGACCGATGCGATCGGCGTGCTCAAGCGCATCGTCGGTCTGGACGCTCCGAGCCCGGCATGGTTGTTCTTCAACCAGCCGGGCCATCCTGTCGCGCTCAGCGACAAGCTCAACCCCGGCCAGCCGCCCGAGCTCCGCGCCGACATCATCGGGTCTGCTGCCGCCAACGTGGCGCTGATCGCCGTGCTGCGCGGCGATGTGGTCGGCAGCAGCTTGAGCTATGCCTGGGCCTTGGGCCTCAAGCCCGCGGGCAGCAATGCCTTGTTGACAAGCGCCGCAACACCGGTCTTCACGGCCGATCTGCCAGGCACTTATGCAGCGACCTTGACGGTCACCGACGGCAGCCTGAACAGCAGTTCGGCGACCTTGACAGTGACGCTGACGGCGCGTGTGTCCAACACCGCGCCGGTGGCTAAAGCGGGCTCGGCCCAAAGTGTCGCCGTGGGCGCGCCAGTGGTGCTGGACGGGTCTGCCAGCAGCGACGCCAACGGCGACGCTCTGGCCTATGCCTGGACGCTGTCGTCCAGACCCGGCGCCAGCAGCGCGGTGGTCACAGCGGGTAACTCGGCCAGAGCCGGTTTCACCGCCGATGTCGCAGGCACTTATGTGCTGAGCCTGACGGTCCATGACGGCAAAGCCAGCAGCCCGGCGGCCACGATCACGGTCAGCGCAGCGCCCAATACAGGAATCACGGGCGATTGCCCGACGTCGACCGCTTCGTGCCCGCCCGCGTCGCTCAAAGCGCTGGCGGCATTTCCATTGGGGGTCGCTGTTGCCAACAACGACACACCAGCCTACAACATCCTGACGGTTGGCGCGGAACAGCAGCTGGTTGAAAAACACTTCAACCAAATGACCGCCGGCAACATCATGAAGTTCAAGTACCTGCACCCGAACAACGACACCCGCTCGCTGAACGACTTCACGTTCACCCATGCGGATGCATTCGTCGATTACGGCAGGTCAAGATCCATCAACATTCACGGCCATGCCTTGGTCTGGCATTCGAGCTACCAGGTGCCTGACTTTGTCAAAAACTGGAGCAGCACCGGCGCCACCAGCGATCAATTCCTGACCATGCTCGACACGCATGTCAGCACCATCGTCAATCACTTCAAGGGCAAAACCAATGTCGTCAGCTGGGACGTCGTGAATGAAGCCCTCACCGACAGCAACCCCTCAGTCTTTCGAACCGACTCGGATTTCTACATCCAAAGCGGCAACAGCCCTGTCTACATCGAGCGGGCCTTCAAAGCGGCGCGCCTGGCCAGCGCCGATGTAGACCTCTACTACAACGACTACAACATCGAGCGGAACGGCGCCAAGATGACCGCGTTGGTCGCGATGCTCACCGACTTTCAAAAGCGCTCGATTCCGCTGACCGGTGTCGGTTTCCAGATGCATGTCTGCCTGAGCACGCCCAGCGTGGCGACCATTGCAGCGGCGCTGAAACGGGTGGCGGGCAAAGGCTTGAAAGTGAAGATCACCGAGCTCGATGTGGCGATCAACAACCCCAATTGCGACAGTTTTCCGGCCAACAAGATCAGCAGCTTCACGCAGGCTGCCGGCTTGGCACAGAAAAAGCGCTACTGCGAGATCGTCGCGGCCTATCTCGACAGCGTGCCGGCCGCACAGCGCGGCGGCATCACCGTGTGGGGCACCACCGATGCCCACAGCTGGCTGGACAGCAACTACGCCACGGAGTTTGAGAATCAAAAACTCGCGTGGCCGCTGTTGTTTGACGGTCAATACAACAACAAGCCTGCGCTCACGGGCTTTGCCGATGCATTGGCAGGCAAGACCTGCACCGACGCGCCCTGAGTTCGCGCCGCTTGCAGCGGTCTGTCAGATCACCGCTTGCTCGCGCAGACTGGCCACCTCGTCGCTGGCGTAACCGAGCTCGGCCAGGATCTGGTCGGTGTGCTCGCCGAGCATCGGCGGGCGCCGACGCTGCACCGGCTGGGTCTCGGTCATCCAGATCGGCACCGCGGCGATAGGCGCAGGCCTGGGCAGTCCGGGGTAATCGGTGTCTTGCATCACGCCCAGCGCCTGGATCTGCGGATGGTCCAGCGCTTGCTGTGGCGACAACACCTGTGCGCTGGGGATCTTGGCCTTGCCCAGGATCTCCACCACCTCGTCGCAGCTGCGCTCGGCGCACCAGCGGCCCATTCGCTCACTGACGATATCGGCATGCCGGCCCCGGTCGTCGTCATCGGCAAAGCGCGGGTCGGTCAACCAATGCGGCTCGCCCATCAGCTTGGCCCAGCGCACATAGAGCGGCTGACCGGTCACGGCCACCAGCACCCAGCCATCCTTGGCCTGGTAGATGTCGGACGGCGCAGCGGTCTGGCCGCGGTTGCCACTGGCCACTCGGTCCGGTTTGGCCACGGCCTGCTCGATCAGCGTCGCGTTGGTCACGGTGACTGCCGTGGCGAGTAGCGCGCCGGTGACCATCTGGCCCTTGCCTGAGCGCTGGCGCTCCATCAGAGCGGCCATCGTGCCGAAAGCGCAGTGCAGCGCAGTGCCGAAGTCGACCCAGTTGACCATCGCCCGGTAAGGCTGTTCGGGCGTGCCGGTCATGTAAACGCCACCCGACATCGCCTGGCCGATGCCGTCGAAACCGACGTTGCGGTGCATCGGACCGACCGGACCGAAAGCGGTGTTGGTGACGAAAATGATGTCGGGCCGGTACGAGCACAGCGTCTCGTAGTCCAGCCCCATCGCCACCAGCGTGGCCTGCGGCAGGTTGGCGATCACCACGTCGGCGCCGCGAACCATCTTGGCCACCACCTCGCGCCCTTTCGGCGAGGCCGGGTCCAGCGTCATCGAGCGCTTGTTGCGGTTCATCTGCAGAAACAGCGCCCCCACGCCGCCGCCCACTTGCGACGGGAATCGGTCTTCACTGCCTTCGCGCTTCTCGATCCTGATCACATCCGCGCCGTAATCGGCCAGCATCGCAGCGCAATATGGGCCCGCGATATAGCGGCCGAAGTCAAGCACGCGGATGCCGTGCAACAGTGGGGTCGTCGTCGAGGTTTCCATGGATCGGGCGGGGGCAGTCAATTGAGGGTTAGGTGGAGGCCAGGGGCGCGATGCCGGGCCGCAGACGCGGCGCGACCTGGCCGACGGACAGCAGCGATTCGACACAGTCGCGCAAGGACTCATCGAGCGGCCTGAAGACGATGCCGGTCAAGGCCCGGATGCGCTCGTTGCGCAGGTCGCAGCCGGCCCAGATGCGCCGCATCTCGGCCTCGCGTGCGCGAATACGTTCAGGGAAGTCATCGGTCACCGCCGGTGTGTCGTGCCCGAGTTCGGGCAGCAAGCGGTCGATGTCGGCACACAGGTCTTCGACCCGCCGCGCATCGGTCGACCAGGCGATGTAACGCTCGCCGTTCTTGACCTCTGCGCTTTCGAGCAGGCCGATGTGGCACTCAGCATCGTCGCGGACGTCGACCGTCATCCACGGCCGGTAGACGCCGGTCTGCGGGCAACTGCCCTTGAGCATGCCGGCGATCAACTGCTGCCAGGGGCCGCCGGTCTGCTGGTGCGACGACTGGATCGGGCCGACGTTGTCGCCCGGGCAGCAGGTGATCGCATCCCAGGCACCGCTGCGCTCGGCAGCCTGTGCAAAAGACTGCTCGGCCAACAGCTTGCCCATCGAGTAGCCCTGGCCTCGCTCGGGCGTCCGCTTGGGGTTGCTCTGGTCGGGGTAGCGGTCTTCGTAGAGCACGGGCCGGCGCACCAACTCCTGCATGTCCATCTCGGAGATCACCGCGGCGATGCTCGAGGTCACGACCACCCGCGTCACCGAACCCGACGCGTCGATGCTGCCGATCACATGCTCGCAGACCCGCCGCACCGCGTCCTGGTCGAGGTAGCCGCTGAGGTGTGACAGGTGGGCGACGCCGTTACAGCCCTTGAAGATGGCATCAAAGCAGCCGGCCTGGTCCAGGTCCGCAGCGTGAAGCGTCAGCCGGCCTGAAGCAAAACCCGGCATGGCTTTGAGAAAAGCCGTCTTGCTCGCGTCGCCCGGATCGCGGACACAGGCCCGGACCCGGTAGCCTTTGTCTAGCAGTCGCCGCACCACCCAGCCGCCGATGAACCCGGCTGCGCCGGTGACCGCGATCGTGCCGCCTTTAGGAACCGGTGCCATGGTGTGTGCTCTTTCAGGGAAAAGTTTCGGGCCCGAACAGCGGCCAAGTGCCGGCGTCGATGGCTGCGTGCGGCGCGGGCAGGTCCGCATGACCTGCATACTCCGGCTTTGAAGCCGAGACGACAGCGAGCGCCTCCTCGGCCAGTCCGAGCAACGGCGCGACAAACACCACACCGATGCCAAAGGCCAAGTCCATCAGACCATAGCACGGCGCCACCGTTTTGCCCGATCAAGGAAAACCCTGCCAGCCCGCGCGGCAAGCCGGCGAGGCGGTCATCGCCACGGCTTGCAGCGACCCGTCGCGGATGCCATACTCGCTGTATGAATTGACGCAAGCCAAGACGCTTCAATCCGTCACGACTCACCCACTCAGAGACAACGCCATGACCACCAGCACCGCACATGCCACGATGACCGATGCCGAATGGCAAGCCCGCTGCGATCTGGCGGCGCTCTACCGCATCGTCGAGTACTTCGGCTGGACAGACATTCTGGCAACCCACATGTCGATGCGCGTTCCCGGCGAGCCTGACGCCTTCTTGATCAACCATTACGAGGAGATGTTCCACGAGATCACCGCCTCCAGCCTGATCAAGATGAACCTGGCCGGCGAAGTGCTGGGCAAGCCCGGCCGATTCAACGCCGCCGGACTGACGATACACAGCGGCGTCTACAAAGCCAGGCCTGACGCAAACTGCGTGATGCACACCCACACCCGGGCCGGTGCCGGCGTCTCGCTGATCCGCAACGGCATCCGACCGATCAGCCAGGACGCACTCGCCGTCTACGACGATCTGGTCTACCACGAATACGGCATGCCCACGACCCAGGAAGAGTGCGACTCTCTGGGCGTGAGTTGCCAGAGCGGCAGCTGCGTCGTGCTGCTCAACCATGGCCTGCTGGCTTACGGGCCCACAGTACACGGCACGCTGAACCGCATCTACATGATGGAACGCGCGGCCGAACTCGAGCTGATTTCGCGCACCCTCGGCGAGCCGCCGGTGATGATCGCCGAGGACGTGGTCCAGGGTTTTGCCAAGTACATGAAGACCGCACGCCAGAAGCCCAACTACGGCTTGCACGACTGGAATGCGCTGCTGCGTGTGGTCGACAAGCGGGGCAGCGACTACCGGTGCTGAAGCCGAAAGGCTTGCGCCTTGGTGGGCAAGCTGTCGCGGACCTCACGCAGCGGTAGCCCAGTCATCCAGCTCTCTTACAATTCAGGAATACTAATACCGAATTGTAAAAATGATCGCCCGTCGCGCTTCAGCCACTCTGGCAACGCTTGCCCGGGGCTACCCTGTTGTGGCGATCACAGGCCCGAGGCAGTCAGGCAAGACAACACTGGCGAAGGCCCAGTTCCCAGACAAGCCCTACGTCTCACTGGAAGACCCGGACACGCGGGCCTACGTCGACGAAGACCCCCGCGGCTTTCTGGGACGCTACGCCAACGGCGCCGTGATCGACGAAGTCCAACGTTGCCCGGCCTTGTTTTCTTACCTGCAGACGCAGGTGGATCACGACGGCCGAATGGGTCAGTTCGTGTTGACGGGCTCGCAGCAATTCGGGCTTCTGTCCCACATCACGCAGACTCTCGCGGGTCGGGTCGGTCTGGTCCAGTTACTGCCTTTTTCACTGCGCGAGTTGCAAGACGCAGCCGCGCCGATCGGCAGCATCGACGAATTGTTGTGGCGCGGGCTGTACCCGCCGATTCACGACCGAGGGCTGGCGCCCGAGCAGTGGTTCGCCAACTACGTGATGACCTATCTGGAACGAGACCTTCGCCAGATCATCGAACTGCGCAAGCTGAGCCTTTTTCAGCGCTTCCTGAAGTTGTGTGCAGCCCGCTGCGGCCAGTTGCTCAACATGTCCAGCCTGGCCAATGACTGCGGCGTGACGCACAAGACCATAGGCGCCTGGCTTTCAGTCCTGGAAGCCAGCTATGTCGTCTTCATGCTCCAGCCGCATCATCAAAACTTTGGCAAGCGGCTGGTCAAGACCCCAAAGCTGTATTTTCACGACACCGGACTTGCCGCTCACTTGATGGGGATCCGCGATGCAGCGCATCTGTCGATCCACGCCGCCCGGGGCGCATTGTTCGAAAATTTCGTCATCAGTGAGCTGCAAAAAAATCGCTTCAACCAGGGTCTGGCATCCAATCTGTACTTCTGGCGAAACAACACCGGCGAAGAGGTCGATGTGTTGATCGAGCTGGGTGAGACGCTGATGCCTGTGGAGATCAAGTCGGGACAGACCTTCAATCCGGATTTCCTGACCGGGTTGCACAAATGGGCACGCTATGCCGGGCCGGTGGCGCAGCCGGCACACCTGGTCTACGGTGGCGCCGGCAACATGAACCGCAGCGGTGTGTCCGTGCATTCGTGGCGTGAGCTTCAGCCGCTGCTGGACGAGATCCACAGCGCAGTTTGAGCCAACCTGCAAACGTCGCCGCCACCGTGCGACCCGGCAAGAGGATCAGCCCGGCCGCTTCGCCAGCAGTCTGAGTGCCGCCTTGAAGTAGTCGCCATGGGGCTTGTCTCCGTCGGCGCCCAGCGCGGCGATGTTGACCGACAGCAGAATCCGCGCCCGCAGCGCGGCGTCCTTCGCGCCAAAGCCCAGGTCGCGAAAAGCCTGCTCCAGGAAAACCAGCACCAGCGCTTCGGCGCGACGCAGGTTGATCTCGGCGCGAGCGTCCATCGTGGCCCAGACGCGCATTGCCTGGTCGAGACGGAAAGTGTCTCGCTGCAAGCTGACCGTGCCGAGCCGGCGTATCCGCGCCACTGGCCCGAGCTTGCCGGCGCTGGCGATGTCAAGCTCGAAACGAACCCGCTCGACGCTGTAGTGGTCAGCGAGATCGCCCAGGTATTGCTCGAAGCTCGTGAAGTGATGGTAAAAGCTGCCGATCGACACGCCCAGGCGCGCCGTCAAGGCCGCGAGCTTCACGCCGGTGATGCCCGACTCGCGCAGGATGGCCGCGCCCGCATCGATCCAGTCGGTGCGACCCAGCCTGTCCTTGCCGCTGTCGCCAACCGCCCCGCGCCGGCGCGGGGCTGGCGCGTCGGCCGGATCGCCAACAGAGCCAGAGACGGCCGCCGGAGAAGTCGAAGCAAGCTTTGCGGCAAGCTTCGCATCCAGCTTAGCGGGGAGGGTTGCGCTGCGGGTGGCCGCTTTAGTGGCGGCGCGTTGTCGTACGGCGGATGGCATGGATATATTTCAGGGAATCAGCTGTTGCTGATCAACATAACATAGCTTATGCTATGCGCGAATCGTGGCGAAATCGAAAGATCAGCCTATGAAACAACAGTCTAACCCCGCCTGGGATCGATGAAACTCGACATGAAGACCAACGCACGCATCGTGGGCATAGGCGGCACAGCGCGCCAGGACTCGACCACCGAAAAGGCGCTGCGCGCCGCACTGGACGCCGCGCAGCGCTTGGGCGCGCAGACCGAACTCTTCAGCGCCGACGAACTCGACCTGCCGATGTACGGCAGTGCAGCGCTGACCCCTAGAGCGAACGCGTTGATCGACGCGATACGCCGCAGCGACGGCATCCTGATCGCGTCACCGAGCTACCACGGCTCGATCTCGGGCCAGGTCAAGAACGCGCTCGACTATGTCGAGGAGCTCAGCCGCGACGCGCGTCCCTATTTCGAAGGCCGTGCGGTGGGCTGCATCGTCTGCGCCTACGGCGCGCAGTCGATCGGCACCGCGATCATCGCGATGCGGTCGGTCGTGCACGCGCTGCGCGGCTGGCCCACGCCGCTGGCCGCCGGTATCAGCGCCGTCGGACTGAGCTTTGGTGCCGATGGCCGATGCACCGAACCCAGCGTGCAGCAGCAACTCGAAGCCGTGGTCGGTCAAGTTTGGGGCTTCAATCAAATGCGATCACACATGGCCAGCAGCGGCCAGACAGCCTAGGCCAACCCATGCTGAAGACCGCACACAAGCCCGTGGCGAACGCCGCCGCGGCGACCGAACACAAAGGCCGCGAGCTCAGCTTTACCCAATCGCTGCGGCGCGCCTGCCAGACCGTCGCCGACAAGGTGGCGGTGGTCGACGGCGAACGCAGTTTCAGCTGGCGCGAACTCGGCGACCGCAGCGCACGTCTCGCCGGCGCGATGCAAGGCCTGGGCATGGCGCCCGGCGACCGGGTCGCGATACTGGCCAACAACTGCCACCAGTACGCCGAGTATTACTACGGCGTGCCCTGGGGCGGCGGCGTCTTCGTGCCGTTGAACTATCGGCTCGCTGCCGCCGAGCTCACGGCGATCCTGGTCGACGCCGATGTGCGGATCCTGCTGGTCGACGACGCGAACCTCGCGCTGTCACAAGACATGCTCGCGGCTTCGCCGGTGCAGCATGTCGTGCACATCGGCCACCGGGACAGCCCGCCAGGCATGCTGCGCTACGAGGACTTGCTGGCGGGTGCCGCTGCAGTCGAAGACTTCGGCGGCAGCGGCGACGATGTGGTCTGCCTGTTCTACACCAGTGGCAGCACCGGCAAGCCCAAGGGTGTGATGCACACCCACACCAACCTGATGGCCAGCGCGCTGACTTTTGCAGCGCAGATCGGGCTCAACGACAACACGGTGGCGATGATCTCGGCACCGATGTTCCACGTCGGTGCGGCGGGGCTTTGCATCCCGGCGCTGGTCTCGCTGGGCAGCGTGGTGATGCTGCCACGCTTCGATGGCCTCGAGGCGCTGCGAACCATCGAGCGCTACCGCGTGACCGTGACGAGTTGCGTGCCGACGATGCTGCGCATGATGATCGACCAACCCGCTGCCGGCGAACTCGACCTGTCCAGCATGGAAGCCTTTCTCTACGGCGCCTCGCCGATGCCCGAGTCGCTGGTGGTCGAAGCGCAGAAATACTTCCCCAAGACACGCTTCGTGCCCTGCTACGGCATGACCGAATCGACCGCCAGCGTGACCTCGCTGCCATCGTTCTACACCCGGCCCGAGAACTGGCACCTCGGCAAAGCCAATTCGATAGGCCGGGCGCTGATCGGCTGCGAGCTGGCCATCGTCGACGCCCAAGACCGCTTTCTGCCGGCCGGAGAGAACGGCGAGATCGTCGTTCGCGGGCCGCTGGTGATGAAAGGCTACTGGAACCAGCCCGAGCTGACCGCGCAGACGCTGCGCAATGGCTGGCTGCACACCGGCGACCTCGGCTACATGGACGAGATCGGCATCTTCCACATCGTCGACCGCCTCAAGGACATGATCATCTCGGGCGGCGAGAACGTCTATTCGGCCGAGGTCGAGGCCGCGCTCTATGCCTACCCGGGCGTGGCCCAATGCGCAGTGATCGGCATACCGCACGAGAAATACGGCGAATCGGTGCATGCCGTGCTGTCGCCGTCCAACGGCGTCTTGCTCGACCCGGCAGCATTGCTCGCCCATTGCCACAGCCGAATCGCAGGCTACAAATGCCCGCGCTCATTCGACATCTGGCAGACATCGCTGCCGCTATCGGGCGCTAACAAGATCAACAAGCCGGCGCTGCGTGCGCCGTATTGGGAAGGCCGGGCCAGCCGGCTCATCTGAGGTGCCAAAGGCGCCTTCACTGCACTGAAACAGGAGCCAACATGGCACTCATGACCCCCGCACAATACGTCGAGAGCCTGCGCGACGGCCGCGTGACTTTCTGGGACGGCGAACGCATCGACGACATCACCACCCATCCGCGATTCCAACTGCCGATCAAGATCGTCGCCGAGGACTATGTCTACGACGAGTCCGAATACGGCAAGCTGCGCCGCTACGAGGCCGAAGACGGTCAACAGGCGCACCGCATCTACCAGATTCCGCGCAGCGAAGAGGACCTCGCCGTTCGCGTCGAGCTGATGCAGCACACCTCCATCGGCACGCTGGTCACCGGCGTCTACATGGCTTTGATGAGCGTGAAAGACGACGTCGCCAAGGTCAACCCGCAGTACGCGGCCAACATCGAGCGCATGTACAACCACTGCCGCGACAACGACCTGCGCGCTGCCGAGGTGATCACCGACCCCAAGGGCGACCGCAAGCGCCGCGCCCACCAGCAAGACGACCCCGACCTGTATGTGCGCATCGTCGAGCGCCGCGCCGATGGCATCGTGGTGCGCGGCGCCAAGCTGCACATCACCGCCGCGTCGCTGGTGCACGAACTGGTCGTGATGCCGACCAAGGGCATGATCGCCGAGGAGGCCGACTACGCGGTGTCGTTCTCGATTCCCGTCAACACCCCCGGCGTCAAGATCATCAACCGCAGTGTGGCCGCTGCCGAGCTCAACCCCTTCGACTTTCCGGCCAGCTCGCACCACAGCATGCCCGAGGGCTTCGTCATCTTCGACGATGTGTTCGTGCCCTGGGACCGCGTGTTCCTGGCCGGCGAAACCCAGCTCGCCAGCCGCTTGGCGCAGTCGCTCGGGCTGTGGGAGCGCACCGGCGGCATGGTCGAGGCGGTGCGCATCTCCGAGCTCTTTGTCGGTCTCGCGCAACTCGTCAACGAGATGCAGGGCAAGGACCAGGACCCGATCGCGCAGAACTCGGTCGCCGAGTTGATCGCCTACGCCGAAATGCTGCGCATGTCGCTCGACTACTCGTGCCGCCATTACGAGAGCACGGCCTCGGGCATGGTCTACCCGAACACGCTGGGCATCAACACCGCGAAGTACTACTACGCTGTCAACTACCACCAGACGGTGCGCTACCTGCACGACCTGGCGGGCGGCCTGGTGCTGACGCTGCCGCTGGAGTCCGACCTGCGCAACGAGGACTCGGGCAAATACATCCGCAAATACCTCCACACCAAGCCCGGCGTGAACGTCGAGACGCGGATGCGCGTCTACAACATGATCCGCGACCTGACGGCCGATGCCTATGGCGGCTGGCAGTTCGTGGTCGCGCTGCAAGCGGGTGGCGGCCTGCCGGCGCAGCGGCTGATGATGCGGCGCTCGTACAACATGGACCAGGCCAAACAGCGCGCGCTGATCGCGTCCGGCGCCGAGTTGCCGACCAAGTCCTGACAGCCCCCTCGCACAGAAGGTCCAGCCCATGCCGTCCCAAAGCCCCGACAGCGACGCCGAATTCGCCTTGCAAGTGAGGGCTTACCTGCGCGACAAGTTGCCCGCAGACATGGCCAAGCGCGGCCTCACCGATGTGCACCCAACGCGCGAAGACCAGCTCGGCATCACAGCGCTGCTGGCCGGCGCGGGCTGGTCGGTGCCGAATTGGCCGGTCGAACACGGCGGCCCGGGTTGGTCGGCACAGCGCCGCATGCTGTTCGAAGAGGAGTTGATGCTCGCGGGCGCGCCGCCGAACAACATCCAAGGCGTGTCGCTGGTCGGACCGGTCGTCTACACCTTCGGCACCGAGGCCCAAAAAGCGCGCTACCTGGCCCCGATCCGCGAAGGCCGGGAGTTCTGGGCTCAAGGGTTTTCCGAACCCGGATCGGGCTCGGACCTGGCGTCGCTGCGAACCCGTGCCGTGCTCGACGGCGACGGGCCTGACGCGGTCTATGTCGTCAACGGCCAGAAGATCTGGACCTCGGACGCCTTCATGGCTGACATGCTGTTCACGCTGGTGCGCACCGATCCCTTGGTCAAGGCACAGCGCGGCATCTCCTTCCTGCTGATCGCGCTGAACTCGCCCGGCGTCACGGTGCGCCCGATCCAGTCCATCGACGAAGGCGAAAGCCTGTGCGAGGTATTTTTCGACGATGTCCGCGTGCCGGTGGCCAACCTGATCGGCGAGGAAGGGCGGGGCTGGGACTACGCCAAGTTCCTGCTCGGCACCGA